>JBEEOG010000143.1:0-5058 GCA_041191745.1 Pseudomonadota bacterium
CCACGGGGCGGGAAGAGACGATGCCGCATGTCATCCCCGTCGCGGCGGAAAGGCGGCGCATCACCATCGTGGGCGCAGGCCCCGCAGGGGTGGAAGCCGCCCGCGTCGCCGCCGAGCGCGGGCATGCCGTGACCGTGTTCGAGGCCGCCGACCGGCCCGGCGGCCAGATCCGCCTGACCGCGCAGGACCCCCGCCGGCGCGAGATGATCGGCGTGATCGACTGGCGCATGGCGCAGGCCGAAAAGAAGGGCGCGACCTTCCATTTCAACACCTTCGCCGATGCCGACACGGTTCTGGCCACCGATCCGGACGAGGTCGTCATCGCCACGGGCGGCCTGCCGCATACGGCGGTGCTGGCGGCGGGCAACGACCTTGTCCATTCGGCATGGGATATCCTGTCGGGCGATGTGAAGCCTGCCGCGAACGTGCTGATCTTCGACGATGCGGGCGACCATGCGGCCTTGCAGGCCGCCGACCTGATCAGCGCCACGGGGGCCGCGGTCGAGATCGTCACCCCCGACCGCAGCTTCGCGCCGGAAGTGATGGCGATGAACCTCGTTCCCTACATGCGTAACCTGCAGAAGCGGAACACGACCTTTACCGTCACGTGGCGGCTGATGTCGGTCATCCGCGACGGGAACCGGTTGCGCGCCACCTTGGGCAGCGATTACGGCGATGTCCGCAAGGACCGGCTGGTCGATCAGGTGATCGTCAACCACGGCACAAGGCCGCTCGACGAGCTTTACTTCGAGCTGAAGCCGCTGTCGAAGAACCTTGGCGAGGTGGATTACGACGCGCTGGCCACGGGCGGGCGGCAAGCGGTCCTGCGAAACCCCACAGGGCGCTTCCGCCTCTTCCGCATCGGCGATGCGGTGGCGGCGCGCAACACCCATGCCGCGATCCTCGACGCGCTGCGGCTGGTCAAGGACCTGTAGGGGCGGCGCCATGACCAGCCATCCCCGCCTGATGTCACCCCTGCAGCTGCGCGGCCAGACCTTGCGAAACCGCATCGTCTTTGGCGCGCATACGAACAACATGTCCGACATGGGCCTGCCCGGCCCGCGCACGGCGGCCTATCTGCTGGAACGCGCCTTGGGCGGGGCGGCGATGATCGTGGCCGAACCCGTGCCCGTCCACCGCACGGGGGTGCTGACGCGCGGCAACTTCCTGCACGGCACCGACGACATCATCCCCCATTTCCGCAAGGTGACCGAGCCTGTGAAAGAGGCTGGCGCCGTCATCCTGCAACAGCTTTACCACATCGGCGCGCATGGCGATTCCGACCTGAGCTTCCAGCCCCACTGGTCGCCCTCGGGCCATGCGAGCTACCACGACAGCGACGGCTCGCACCGCATGACCGAGGGCGAGATCCTCGAACTCATCGACGCCCATGTCGCCGCCGCGCGCCGCTGCAAGGCGGCGGGTTTTCAGGGGGTCGAGGTCTGGGCCGCCTACCATTCGCTGCTCGACCAGTTCTGGACCCCGTGGTCGAACAGCCGCGACGACCAGTGGGGCGGCAGCCTTCAGAACCGCACCCGCTTCTCCCGCACTGTCATCGAAAGCATCCGCAGGGAATGCGGCGAGGATTTCATCATCGGCCTCGCCGTCTCCACCTCGGACGCGCATGACGTCACGCTGTCGGTCGAAAGCCTGCTGGAAATCATCGCGCTGCACGACGCCACGGGCCATGTCGATTACGTCACCTGCGGCCATGGCGGCTACCTCGATTTCGAACGGCTGATGCCGACCTTCCTGTTCGGCGAGAAGCTGACCGCCCCCGTCACCGAACAGATCAAGGCTGTGGTAAAGCACGCCAAGGTGACGTCCGAGGCGCATGTCCGCACGCCCGAGAATGCCGAAGCCGTCATCGCCTCCGGTCAGGCCGACCTCGTCTCCATCGTGCGCGGCCAGATCGCAGACCCCCATCTGGCGCGCAAGACGGCCGAGGGGCGGGCAGGCGACGTGCGGGGCTGCATCTCCTGCAACCAGATGTGCTGGGGGCGGCGGTCGCGCGACTACTGGATCTCCTGCCTGATCAACCCGTCGGTGGGGCGCGAATGGGAATGGGGCGGCGACCGCTTTACCCCCGCGCCCGCGCCGAAATCCGTCCTTGTCGTGGGCGCGGGGCCTGCGGGGCTGGAAGCGGCCCGCGTGGCCGCCGAACGCGGGCATCGGGTCGAGCTGGCCGAGGCCGCGCCGCAGATCGGCGGGCAGTTCCGGCTGGCAGGGATGCAGCCGCGGCGGGGGCAGATCCTCGACCTGCTGGGCTGGTACGAACGGCAACTCGCCCAGTCGGGGGTGACGCTGCGGCTCAATACCTTTCTTGACGAAGCCGACATCGCCGCCCATCCGGCCGAGGTCGTCATCCTCGCCACCGGATCGCTGCCCGACGCAGAGGCGCGGCAACGCTGGCTGCCCGCCGCCGGCCCCCTGCCGGGGATCGAGAATGGCGGCGTCTGGTCGGCGGAAGAGGTGCTGCGCCGCGAGGCGCGTCTGGGCGATATGGTGATCGTGCTGGACGAAGGCGGCAACTGGCGCGGGGTCGGCACGGCATGGGCGCTGGCCGAACAGGGCAAGCAGGTGGTGATCGTCACACCGGACCCTTACGTCGGCAAGGAGATCACCCGCACCTCGGCCGACGGTCCCGCGCGGGCGCGGCTGGCGCGGGCGGGGGCGCGCTTCCTGACCGAATCCGTGATCACGCGCTGGCATGGCAACGGGGCAACCGTGCGCTCCATGCTGACGGGGTTAGAGGAGACGATCCCCGCCTCGGCCCTCGTCACCGCGACGACGAACACGGCCTTCGACCCCTTCCCCGAACACTTCGCGGGCAAGATCACCCACCGCATCGGCGACTGCGCCGCGCCAAGACAGGCGCCTTACGCCTTTCACGAAGGGCGAAAGGTGGCCTTGGCAATCTAGGGCCGCCGCGCGACCTCCGGCAGCCCCGCCCCGGACCTGATCCGGGGCCTCTCGTTCCGAAAGAGGCCCCGGATCCGGTCCGGGGCGGGGTTTGTCAGTCCACGATGGTCGCTTCCGTCGCGGCGCGCAGCTCCGCTTCGGTCACGCCGTCGGCGAGTTCCACGATCCGCAGGCCGCCCTCGACCACGTCGAGCACGCCGAGGTTCGTGATGATGCGGTTGACCACGCCTTGCCCCGTCAGGGGCAGGGTGCAGCGCTTCAGCACCTTCGATTCCCCGTGCTTGCTGGTGTGGTCCATCACCACCACCACGCGGCCCACGCCGGCGACAAGGTCCATCGCGCCGCCCATGCCCTTGACCAGCTTGCCGGGGATCATCCAGTTCGCCAGATCGCCGTTCTCGGCCACCTCCATGGCGCCGAGGATGGCCATGGCGATCTTGCCGCCGCGGATCATGGCGAAGCTGGTGGCGCTATCGAAAAACGCCGTCTGCGGCAGTTCGGTGATGGTCTGTTTCCCTGCGTTGATCAGGTCGGCATCCTCTTCCCCCTCGAAAGGAAAGGGGCCCATGCCGAGCATGCCGTTCTCCGATTGCAGCGTGACGTTCACGCCCGCGGGGATGTAGTTCGCCACCAGCGTCGGGATGCCGATGCCGAGGTTGACATACCAGCCATCCTGCAATTCCTGCGCGGCGCGGGCGGCCATCTGGTTACGGTCCCACGGCATCAGACGGCCTCCTTCTTGCGGGTGGTGCGCTGTTCGATGCGCTTCTCGTGCTGGCCCTGGATGATCCGGTGGACATAGATCCCCGGCAGGTGGATGTGGTCGGGATCGAGGCTGCCCAGCGGCACGATCTCCTCCACCTCCACCACGCAAGTACGCCCGCAGGTCGCGGCGGGCGGGTTGAAGTTGCGCGCGGTCTTGCGGAAGACGAGGTTGCCCGACGGGTCGGCCTTCCACGCCTTCACGATCGACAGGTCGGCGACGATGGCCTGTTCGAGGATATAGGTCTTGCCGCCGAAGACCTTGTGCTCTTTGCCCTCGGCGATCACCGTGCCCACGCCCGTGGCGGTGAAAAAGCCCGGGATGCCCGCGCCCCCCGCCCGCATGCGTTCGGCGAGCGTGCCTTGCGGGTTGAATTCCAGCTCCAGCTCTCCGCTCAGATACTGGCGCATGAATTCCGCGTTCTCGCCCACATAGGAGGAGATCATCTTCCTGACCTGCCGCGATTCCAGCAGGACGCCAAGGCCGAAGCCGTCAACCCCCGCATTGTTCGAGGCGACCGTCAGGTCCTTCGTCCCCGCCTTGCGGATGCCCGCGATCAGAAGCTCGGGGATGCCGCAAAGGCCGAAGCCCCCGCTTGCGATCACCATCCCGTCAAACAGCAAACCCGACAGCGCCGCATCCGCGTCGGGATAGATCTTCTTCATGCCATCCCCCAACTGAAACCGGACGGACTATGTGGGGCCTGTCCGGCCCTGTCAATCGCCGCAGCGCAGCATCACCGTTCGGCCAGCAGCACCGCCCGACCGTCCGCGGTCAGGACCAGCCGCCCCGCCCCGTCGATGTCGAAGCCGTCGATCCGGTAGAGCGCGGCGAGGACCTGACGCTCTGTCGCCATCGCCTCCTCGCCGCAGGCCATCCGCGTGACGGCCAGCGGGCCAAGCGCGATCCCCTCGGCCCCGATCTGCAGCGGACCCGTCAGGCGGTTGCATCCCGCGCTGCCCGTGACGCGCCCCCCTGCAAAGGTCAGGACCAGCCCGGGGGGCAGGGCCGCGTCGCCCGTCCGGCGCATCTGCCACGGGCCATCGAGCAGGGCCGCCGGATCGCCGCCGCAACCCGCCAGATCGCGCGCCCCCAGTGTCACGCGGACCGACAGGGGGTAAGGCATCCCCGTCATCGTGTCGCGGCAGAGGTCGGGGATTGCGCGGACCGTCAGGCCCCCCGCCTGCAGATCGCCCGCATGGCCCGCGGGGCGGGGCAGCGACAGGCGGGTGCCGTCCTCGGTCGTCAGGGACAGCGCGCCCGCCGTCACATCCAGCCGCCAGCCCGGTTCGTTGCCGCGCGCGACAAAGGCTGCGGGCACGCCATCCGCAGGGCCGAGCGCCAGCAGGCCCAGATCGGCCGCCCCCGCGCCG
>JBEEOG010000144.1:0-4083 GCA_041191745.1 Pseudomonadota bacterium
GCCTGCCGTGACCGGGGCGTCGGCGCGCATGCGGGCGATGGCGTCGCGACCGCCGAGCGTCATGGTGACGAATGTGTCGGCCCCCGCGGGTTCGGTGACGGTGACGCGGTTGGCGAGGGTCTGGATGTTTGCGGATTTGCGATCCGCGCCTTCGGGGTCGGTGATCGCCTCGGGCCGGATGCCCAGCAGGATGTCGCGGCCCTCCCACGCGGCAAGGTTCGCCTGCGAGAAGCGCAGGAGGAGCGCCGTGCCGTCTGCATCGGTGAGGCTGGCATGGGGGATGCCGTCCTGCATCGCCACGCGGGCGGGGATGATGTTCATGGCGGGGCTGCCCATGAAGGTGGCCACGAACAGGTTGGCGGGGGTGTCGTAGATCTCCTTGGGTGTCCCCAACTGCTGCACATGCCCCTTGTTCATCACCGCGATGCGGGTGGACAGCGTCATGGCCTCGATCTGGTCATGCGTCACGTAGACGATGGTGGTCTTCAGCTTCTGGTGCAGCTTCTTGATCTCGGTCCGCATGTCGACGCGGAGTTTGGCGTCGAGGTTCGACAGCGGCTCGTCGAACAGGAAGACGTCGGGGTTCCTGACCAGCGCCCGCCCCATCGCGACCCGCTGCCGCTGCCCGCCGGAGAGTTGGCCCGGCTTGCGCTCCAGCAGGTGGTCGATCTGCAGAAGCTTCGCCACATCAGCCAGCGCGCAGTCCCGCTCGGGCTTGGGCACGCCATGCATCTCCAGCCCGAAGGTCATGTTCTGACCCACGGTCATGTTGGGGTAGAGCGCGTAGGACTGGAACACCATCGCGATGTTGCGCTTCGATGGATGCACCCCGTTCATCACGCGGCCCTTGATGGCGATCTCGCCCCCGGTGATCCCTTCCAGCCCCGCGATCATGTTCAGGAGCGTGGACTTGCCGCAGCCCGAGGGGCCGACGAGGACGAGGAACTCTCCCTCCTCCACCGCGATGTCGACGCGGTGCAGGATCTCCACCTGCCCGTAGGATTTGGTGACGTTGCGGATGTCGAGGAAACCCATGGGATCAGCCTTTTACAGAGCCCGCCATCAGGCCGCGCACGAAGTAGCGTCCCGCGACGATATAGACGAGGAGAGTGGGCAGCGCGGCGAGGATCGCGCCGGCGAAGTGGACGTTGTATTCCTTCACGCCCGTCGAGGACTGGACGAGGTTGTTCAGCGCCACCGTCATCGGCTGGCTGGTGCCGCCGAAAGAGGCCCCGAACAGGAAATCGTTCCAGATGTTGGTGAACTGCCAGATGACGCTGACCACCGCGATGGGGCCGGAGACGGGCAGAAGGATGCGCCAGAAGATCTGGAAGAACCCCGCCCCGTCGATCTGCGCCGCCCGCACCAGCTCGGTCGGGAAGGCCGCATAGTAGTTGCGGAAATAAAGCGTGGTGAAGCCGATCCCGTAGACCACATGGACAAGGATCAGCCCCGGCACCGATCCCGCCAGCCCCAGCTTGCCCAAGACCACCGCCATCGGGATCAGCACGATCTGGAACGGGATGAAGCAGGAAAACAGCATCAGCCCGAAGACCCAGGTATCGCCCCGGAACCGCCACTTGGTCAGAACGTAGCCGTTCAGCGCGCCCACGATGGTCGAGATGGCGACGGCGGGCACCACCATCAGGATCGAGTTCAGGAAGTACGGCTTCAACCCCGTCGGCTCCACCCCGATCTGCGCGGTGGACCAGGCGGAACGCCACGGGTCCAGCGTCCAGACTTCGGGCAGGGCCATCATGTTGCCGCCCGTGATCTCGGCCAGCGGCTTCACCGAATTGATGCCCATGACGTAAAGCGGCAGCAGGTAGAACAGCGCGGAGAGGAGCAGGATCAGATAGATCAGCGCCCGCGTGACGCGCCCGGTGCTGACGGCGGTATCTTGCGTGACGGCGCTCATGCCTTCTTCTCCTTCAGCTCGGCGTAAAGGTAGGGGACCATGATCGCGGCGATGGTCATCAGCATGATCACGGCGGACGAGGCCCCGATCCCCATCTGGTTGCGGGTGAAGGTGTAGGAATACATGAAGGTCGCGGGCATCTCGGTCGCCCGCCCCGGGCCCCCGCCCGTCAGCGCCACGACAAGGTCATAGGATTTGATCGCAAGGTGGCTCAGGATCACGAAGGCCGACAGGAAGGCCGGACGCAGCAGCGGGATGACGATCCGGCGGTACAGTTGCCAGTTCGACGCCCCGTCGATCTGCGCGGCCTTCAGGATCTCGTTGTCGATGCCCCGCAGCCCGGCAAGGAACATGGCCATCACGAAGCCCGACGTCTGCCAGACCGCGGCGATGACGATGGTGTAGATCGCCATGTCGCCATCCTTGATCCAGGTGAAGGAGAAACTCTCCCACCCCCAGAGGTGCATCACCTTCTCCAGCCCGATGCCGGGGTCCAGAAACCACTTCCACGCCGTCCCCGTCACGATGAACGACAGCGCCATCGGATACAGGTAGATCGGTCGCAGCACGCCCTCGCCCCGGATCTTCTGGTCGAGGAAGATTGCCAGCATCAGCCCCACCGCCGTGCAGATGACGATGTAGAGCGTGGCGAAGATCGCGATGTTGACGATCGCGGTGTTCCAGGCGGGCAGCGCCCAGAGCTTGGCGTAATTCTCCCACCCCACCCAGTCGAAGCGCGGCAGCATCTTCGACCCGGTGAAGGACAGCACCGCCGTGAAGGCGATGAAGCCGTAGACGAAGAGCACCGTCACCGCGAAGGACGGTGCCAGCACCAGCTTCGGCAGCCAGTCCTGCAGCCTCGTGCGGAAATCGGGCGCGGTGGACGCGGTCATGGGCGGGGTCTCCCCATCGGTGCGGGCAAAACTGCCCGGGAGTTCGGACAAAGGCCTGCGACGGAATCTGCGCGGGGCGACCCGTGGGCCGCCCCGCAATGTCAGGTCACTGCGCCGCAGCCACGGCTTCGGCCAGAGCGGCCGCTGCCGCAGCACCATCGGCATATTCGCCGTTGAAGGCCGCCGTGATGACGTCATAGGTCGCGTTCTTCACCGCGGCCGGTGCCGCATGGCCATGCGCCATCGACCCGTAGAGCGTGCCGTTCGTGTTGGCTTCCGCAAGGTCCGCCATGCCCTTCTTGCCGCAATCGTCAAAGGCATCGTTCGGCACATCCGTCCGCGCCGGAACCGACCCCTTCACCACGTTGAAGGCCGACTGGAAGGCCGGATCCATGATCGCCTTGGCCATGTTGACCTGCGCTTCCTGCTTGGCCGCATCCGTCTGGTTGAACATGGCGAACTGGTCCGAGTTGAAGGTGACCGACCCTTGGGTTCCGGGGAAGCGGATGCAGACGAAGTCCGCGCCCGGCACCTTGTTGGCCTTGAGGAACTCGCCCTTCGCCCAGTCACCCATCATCTGCATGCCGGCCTCGCCGTTGATGACCATCGCAGAGGCAAGGTTCCAGTCACGGCCCGAGAAGTTGTCGTCCACATAGGACCGCAGCTTGATCAGGCGGTTGAAGGCTTCGGCCATCTGCTCGCCCCCCAGCGCGGCGGGGTCGAGATCGACGAAGGCCGCCTTGTAGAAATCGCCGCCCATCGACAGCACGATCCCGTCGAAGACCGTCGCATCCTGCCAGGGCTGGCCACCATGGGCGAGCGGCGTGATGCCCGCTTCCTTCATCTTGTCCAGAACCGCCACCAGCTCGTCAAAGGTGGTCGGCGCGGCAAGGCCGGTCGCATCCAGCGCGGCCTTGTTGATCCAGACCCAGTTGGTCGAGTGCACGTTCACAGGTGCCGCGACCCATTTGCCGTCATGGGTCGAGAATTGCTGCAGCGCAGCCGGAACCACCTTGTCCCAGCCCTCGGCAACAGCCGTCGCCGTCAGGTCGGCCAGCGCGCCCTCGGCCGCCCAGTCCTGGATGTCGAAACCCAGCATCTGCACCGCCGTCGGCGCATCGCCCGCCGTAACCCGCGCCCGCAGCGCCGTCATCGCCGCCTCGCCACCGCCGCCCGCAACAGGCATATCAACCCAGCCCGTCCCGCCAGCCGCAAGGTTGTCCTTCAAAACACCAACCGCCGCAGCCTCACCACCAGACGTCCACCAGTGCA
>JBEEOG010000145.1:0-4967 GCA_041191745.1 Pseudomonadota bacterium
CCGAACCTGCCCAAGACAGGCCGGCACGGCACCCTCGGCCCACGCGCGGCTCTCCAGTTCGCCGGAGAGGGAGACATTGGCGAAACTTTACCCGTTGCGCCTTGCCGACCTCGATCAGGCCCGCAGCGCCGCCTGGAATTGCAAAAGGGCCGCCCGGAGGGGCGGCCCTTTCGGCATCTGCGGACCGGCGCGATCTTACTTGATCTTGCCTTCCTTGTATTCCACATGCTCCCGCTTCACGGGATCGTATTTCTTCACGACCATCTTTTCGGTCATGGTGCGGGCGTTCTTCTTGGTCACGTAGAAGTGCCCGGTGCCCGCCGTCGAGTTCAGACGGATCTTGATCGTCGTCGGCTTCGCCATAGTCGTTTCTCCTAGATCGGGGAAACGTGCGATCCCCCGCGAAAATCCTTGAAGCCCGCCTTTTACTTGCGCGCAGGGCAGAGTCAACAGCCAAACCGCACGCCTTGAACCAAATTGCGCGCCTTGCGGCGCAAGGCTTTCAGGTCGCCGGCGCGGCCTTCGCCGCTTGGCTCCGCGCGGGGGCCGTCTGCCCCCGCACCCCCGAGGATATTTGGCGAAGGGGATGGAGGGGAACGCGTGCGCGGATGGCCTGTAAGCCGGATTCTGTCCACCCCGGACCGTGATCCGGGGCTGGATGACCATTCCTCTGCCCCGTTCCTTGCGGAAGGGGTCAAGCTGCCAACCCGGGCCTCTGGGCTGAAGCGTCCCTGCGGAGGTCTCTGACCGCCCGAAGGCATTGGCCAGACCTTTCCGCGCGAGGCCCCTATTCGGCATTGCTCCGGGTGGGGCTTGCCGTGCCGGTCCTGTTGCCAGTCCCGCGGTGGGCTCTTACCCCACCGTTTCACCTTTCCCCTGCATGCAGGGTAGTCTCTTCTCTGTGGCGCTTTCCCTGGGGTTGCCCCCGCCGGGCGTTACCCGGCACCCTTGCTTCATGGAGTCCGGACTTTCCTCGTCCCCGGATCAGGTCCGGGGCCGCGGTCATCCGGCCATCCGCGCGGGGGGGGGCTTACGCCCGTGCGGCGGGCGCGTCAACGGGAAAGCGGGTCGCCAGATCCGTGGCAAGCCCCGCATCGGTCGCATCGAGCGGGCCCGTGGCCTGCGGACGGAAGCGCAGGCGGAAGGCGTGCAGAAGCGTGTCGGGCGGCGCGTCGGGATAGCCGAAGGCACGCAGCGCGGGCAGGAAATCCGCAGGCGCGGCCAAGCCGCCCTGCGGCCAGACCGACAGGCCCGACCGCGCCAGCCTGCGCCAGTCGAAGCGCGGGCCGGGGTCGATCTTGCGCGCAGGCGCCATGTCGGAATGGCCGATCACGCGGGCGGGCGGGATGTCCCAGCGGCCCAGGATGGCGGCCAGAAGCCCTTCGAGCGCGGCCATCTGGGGTTCGGGGAAGGGCTGGCTGCCCGTGTTCTGAAGCTCGATCCCGATGGAGCGGGAATTGACATCCGTCACCCCGCCCCATGCGCCTGCGCCCGCATGCCAGGCGCGCATCGCCTCGTCCACGAGGGGCAGCGTGGTGCCGTCGGTGTCGATCAGCCAATGCGCCGACACCTCGGCCACGGGGTCGCAGAGGCGCGCCGCGGCGGCGGCGCAACTGTCCATGCCGGTGTAATGGATCACCACCAGATCGGGGCGTGCGCCCCCGCGCCGTTCCCCGAAATTCGGCGAAGGCGTCACTGCAGCCGGAAGGGCCGCGGGTCCCACGAACAGGCGAAGCCGTCCCCGTCGGGATCGAGACCGCGGCGGTCACGTTCGGGTCCGCCCGCTTCGAGGAAGGCCTGCTGGGCAAGGTCGGGCGAGGCATAGCGCGCGCAGGCGGCCTGCGGATCGGTGAACCGCAGGGCAGAGCGGGAATGGACCTGCGTGCCGGGATTATGCGTGGTCTGCAGCGCGTATTGCACGATGTTCGGCCCCGTCTCGGTGCGCTCGGGCAGGGCGGTGGGCTGGATCACCGTATATTGCTGGCGATTGCGTTCGATCCGCGCGGCATCGGATTCGATGGTTTCGCGCGCGGCGACGGCATCGAAATCCTGCTCGTCCGAGATGCTGGTGCCGGGCGTGGCGCCGGGGGCGACGCCGCCGCCCATATGTGCCAGCTCGCCCGTCTGCGTCTGGATATTGGCGGGCGCATTGCCGCGCGGGCGGTTCGGATCCAGCGCCCCCGTCTGCTGAACGGGCGGCTGCAGGGGGGCCGAGGGGATCACCGCGCCCGTCTGCGCCTGCGGGAAGGTCTGGACCGGCTGCAGCGGGGCCGCGCCGGGCAGGGTGGAAAAGGCGGGCTGCCCCGTCACGGGCACGCCCCCCGTCGCGCGGTCGATCGCGGCGGCGGCGAGGTCGGGGCTGAAGCCCTGCGGCTGGCTGCCCGCGGGCAGCGCCATGGTGGTGGACCCGGGCACCGTCTGGCCGCGCGCCGCGGCCGCCTGCTGTTCGCGCAGGTAGCTGCCGTAATCCTGGAAGCCGACGCCCGCCGCCGAATCCGGCACGGGGGGCGAGCAGGCCAGAAGCCCGAAGGACGCAACGATCACAAAGCCTGCACGCATCGCCATTTCGGTCTTTTCCCGTCTGCCCATTGCTGTCCTGGCCCTCACGGCTTTTCCCGCGCCCTTACCACCATTTCGACGGTTTGGCCACAAAGCCTGCCGCGCGTTCCAGCACATAGGCGTGATTGAGCAGATCGCCCTCTTCCCACGGCCGGCCGATCAGCTGCAGCCCCAAGGGCAGGCCCTGCTTGTCCAGCCCCACGGGGACCGAAACGCCCGGAAGGCCCGCAAGGTTCACCGTCACGGTGAAGACGTCGTTCAGATACATCTCGACGGGGTCCGCACTCGCCATCTCGCCCAGACCGAAGGCGGCGCTGGGGGTGGCGGGCGTCAGGATCGCGTCGATGCCGTCGGCAAAGGCCAGTTCGAAATCGCGCTTGATCAGGGTCCGCACCTTGCGGGCGCGGTTGTAATAGGCGTCGTAGAAGCCCGCCGACAGCACATAGGTCCCGATCATGATGCGGCGCTGCACTTCCGGCCCGAAGCCTTCGGCGCGGGTCTTTTCGTACATCTCGGTGATGCCGTCGCCCTGCGCCAGCTTCGCGCGGTGGCCGTAGCGCACCCCGTCATAGCGGGCGAGGTTCGAGGACGCCTCGGCCGGCGCGATGACGTAATAGGCGGGCAGCGCGTATTTCGTATGCGGCAGGCTGATGTCGACGATCTCGGCGCCTGCATCGCGCAGCATCTCGGCCCCTTTGGACCAGAGCGCCTCGATCTCGGACGGCATGCCGTCCATGCGGTATTCGCGCGGGATGCCGATCTTCTTGCCACGGATGTCGCCCGTCAGCGCGGCCTCGAAATCCGGCACGGGCAGGTCGGCGCTGGTCGAATCCTTGGCATCATGCCCCGCCATCGCCTGCAGGAAGATGGCCGCATCGCGGACCGATTTCGTCATCGGCCCCGCCTGATCGAGGCTGGAGGCAAAGGCCACGATCCCCCAGCGCGACACGCGCCCATAGGTGGGCTTGATGCCCACGATGCCGGTGAAGGCCGCGGGCTGGCGGATCGACCCGCCCGTATCGGTGCCGGTCGCGGCAAGGCAGAGGTCGGCGGCCACGGCAGCGGCCGACCCGCCCGACGACCCGCCCGGGGTCAAGGCGCGGTCGTCCACCTTCCACGGGTTCACCGCATTGCCGTAGCACGAGGTTTCGTTGGACGAGCCCATGGCGAATTCGTCCATGTTCAGCTTGCCCAGCATCACCGCGCCCGCGTCGAACAGCTTCGTCGTCACGGTCGATTCGTATTCGGGGCGGAACCCGCCGAGGATGTTGGACGCCGCCTGCGACGGCACGCCCTTCGTGCAGAACAGGTCCTTGATGCCCAGCGGGATGCCGCAGAGCGACGGCGCATCGCCGGCCCTGATCCGCGCATCCGCCGCGCGGGCCTGATCCAGCGCGATCTCGGGCGTCTTGTGGACGTAAGCCCCCAGCGCATCGCCCGCATCCATCGCCGTCAGGCAGGACATGGTCAGGTCGGTGGCCGAAAGCTCGCCCTTCTTCAGCGCGTCGCGGGCGGCGGCGATGGTCAGTTCGTTCGGGTTCGTCATTCCACCACCTTCGGCACGGCAAAGAATCCCTCGCGCGCATCGGGCGCGTTCTTCAGGATGCGGTCCTGGATGGAGCCGTCCGTCACCTCGTCCTTGCGGCGCTTCAGCCGCATCGGCGTGACCGAGGTCATGGGATCGACCCCTGCGACGTCCACCTCGTTCAGCTGTTCCATGAAGGTCAGGATGCCTGACAGCTCTCCGGCCAGCCTGGGCAGGTCGGCCTCTTCCACACGGATGCGGGCAAGCTTGGCCACCCGCCGCGCGGTCTCGATGTCGATGGACATGGGATGCTCCGACAAATGCGTTTCGCCCCGTTTAGCCGCGCGCCCCTTGGCCCGCAAGGGATGGCGCATGTCGGGGCCCGCGCGGAACGGGCGGCGCGCGACAGGTTTACGGACAGGCGCGGCGGGCTAGACTCGGGGGGCGCGCAGGCAAAGGGAAAGGGGACCATCATGCAGATCACATGGCTTGGGCATTCCGGCTTCCGGATCGAGGTGGAAGGCGCGGTCCTTCTGGTGGACCCCTGGCTGTCGGGCAACCCCATGTTCCCAAAGGGCCGCAGGGACGCGGCGGTGGCGGGCGCCACGCATATCCTTCTGACCCATGCCCATCACGACCATTCCGCCGATGCGGTCGGGCTGGCCAAGGCGCTGAAGGTGCCGCTCGTCGGCATCTACGACCTGATGGGCTGGCTGGAGCAGAAGGAAGGCATCGCCACCATCGGCTTCAACCGCGGCGGCACGGTCGATCTCGCGGGGGCAAAGGTCACGCTGGTCGCGGCCTCGCATTCCTCCTCGATCGGCACGAAGGACGGGCCGCTCTATGCAGGCTCCGAATGCGGCTTCATGATCGCGGGCGGGGG
>JBEEOG010000146.1:0-72356 GCA_041191745.1 Pseudomonadota bacterium
GTCACCGCCATGCTGCACATCGTCAACAGCATGGAAATGCCGGTCACCCTGTTCAAGTCCTACTCCATGTATGCCGGCGCCACTGACGCCATGGTGCAGTGGTGGTACGGCCACAACGCCGTGGGCTTTTTCCTGACCGCCGGTTTCCTGGGCATGATGTACTACTTCATTCCCAAGCAGGCCGGTCGCCCGATCTACTCCTATCGCCTGTCGATCGTGCACTTCTGGGCCCTATCCTTCATCTACATGTGGGCCGGCCCCCACCACCTGCTCTACACCTCGCTGCCCGACTGGGCGCAGTCGCTGGGCATGGTGTTCTCGCTGGTGCTGCTGGCCCCGTCGTGGGGTGGCGCGATCAACGGCATCATGACGCTGTCGGGCGCGTGGGACAAGCTGCGTACCGATCCGATCATCCGGATGATGGTCGTCTCCATCGGCTTTTACGGCATGTCGACCTTCGAAGGCCCGATGATGTCGATCAAGGCCGTCAACAGCCTGTCGCACTATACCGACTGGACCATCGGCCACGTCCATTCCGGCGCGCTGGGCTGGAACGGCATGATCACCTTCGGCGCGCTCTACTTCCTCGTGCCGCGCCTGTGGAACCGTGAACGCCTTTACAGCCTGAGCCTTGTCAGCTGGCACTTCTGGCTGGCGACCATCGGGATCGTCCTCTACGCCTCGGCCATGTGGGTCACGGGCATCATGGAGGGCCTGATGTGGCGCGAGGTGGATGCCAACGGCTTCCTCGTCAACGCCTTCGCCGACACGGTGGCCGCGAAGTTCCCGATGTATGTCGTGCGCGGTCTGGGCGGGGTCATGTTCCTCGCCGGGGCAATCATCATGTGCTACAACCTGTGGATGACCGTCCGCGCCCAGCCTGCCAAGGCCGGTGCCGGCTCGGCCGTCCCTGCTGAATGACCGGAGGCAGGGAAATGGCTCTTCTCGACAAACACAAGGCAATCGAAACCCACGCCACGCTGCTGATGGTCCTGTCGCTTCTGGTGGTGACCATCGGGGGGATCGTGCAGATCGTGCCGCTCTTCTACCTCGAGAACACGATCGAGGATGTGGAGGGCGTCCGCCCCTACACGCCGCTCGAACTCGCGGGGCGCGACATCTACATCCGCGAGGGCTGCTATGTCTGCCACAGCCAGATGATCCGCCCCATGCGGGACGAGGTCGAACGCTACGGCCACTACAGCCTTGCCGCGGAATCGCAGTATGACCACCCGTTCCAGTGGGGGTCCAAGCGCACGGGTCCCGATCTGGCCCGCGTGGGCGGCCGCTACTCGGACGCGTGGCATGTCGACCACCTCGTGAATCCGCAGGCGGTGGTGCCGGAATCGGTGATGCCGAAATACGGCTACCTGCTGAACCACGAAATCGACGGGCGCTACATCGGCGACGTCATGGCCACGCACAGCCTTGTGGGTGTGCCCTATGACGACGCGATGATGGAAAACGCGGTGGCCGATTTCGTCGCGCAGGCGGACCCGAACGCCGATACCTCGGGCCTGCTGGAACGCTACGGCAAGGCGGTGGTGTCGAACTTCGACGGCCAGCCGCAACTGACCGAGATGGACGCGCTGGTGGCCTATCTGCAGGTCCTCGGCACGATGGTCGATTTCTCGACCTTCACGCCCGATGCAAGCCGGTAAGGGGGGCAGGAGATGGAAACCTATACTCTGCTCCGCCACTTCGCCGACAGCTGGGCGCTGCTCGTCCTGACGCTGGTCTTTCTGGGCGTGATCCTCTGGGCCTGGCGTCCGGGTTCGTCGCGCCTGCATGACGACGCGGCCAAGTCGATCTTCCGCAACGACACGAAACCGGCCTCCGGTTCCGTCCGTAGCCAAAAGGAGGCGTGACATGTGCGCCAAGAAAGTGACCAAGGCCGCCCCCGGTCAGGTCGGGACGACCGGCCATGAATGGGACGGCATCGAAGAGCTGAACAACCCGCTGCCGCGCTGGTGGGTCTGGGTGTTCTACGCCACCATCGTGTGGGCCATCGGCTATTCCATCGCCTATCCGGCCTGGCCCCTGCTGACGCAGGCCACGCCGGGGGTGCTGGGCGCCTCGACCCGCGCGGACGTCGCGGCCGAGATCGCCGAGTTCGACGCCAAGAACGCCGATATCAAGGCGCAGCTGGTGGCGGCACCCCTGACCTCGATCCCGGCCGACCAGACGCTGATGGCCTATGCCGAACCGGCAGGGGCGGCGGTGTTCAAGACCTATTGCGCGCAGTGCCACGGCTCGGGTGCCGCAGGGGTCGAAGGCAAGGGCTATCCCAGCCTGCTGGACAATGACTGGCTGTGGGGCGGCGATATCGAATCGATCCACACCACCGTCACCTACGGCATCCGCAACACGACCTATCCCGATGCCCGCTATTCCGAGATGCCGAAATTCGGCGCGGACGGGCTTCTGGAAAAGCCGCAGATCGACGCCGTGGTGGAACATGTCCTTGCCCTGTCGGGGCAGGAACATGACGCCACGCTTGCCGCCGAAGGGGCGACCGTCTTTGCCGACAACTGCGCCGCCTGCCATGGCGATGCGGGGCAGGGCGACCGCACGCAGGGCGCGCCGACGCTGAACGACGCGATCTGGCTTTACGGTGGCAGCCGCGAGAAGATCGCGGAAACCGTCACCTATGCCCGCTTCGGCGTGATGCCCGGCTGGGCAGGACGTCTGAGCGAGGACGAAATCCGCGCCGTGGCCGCCTATGTCCACTCGCGCGGGGGTGGCGAATGACCGCCTGACGACGTTCCCGGCGGTCCGCCGCCGGGCACCGCACCGGCGCCCCACCTGTTCGCGCGTTTCCTTGGGGCGCCGGTGCATTTTTCCGAAGGGGCCGCGTTTTCTGCGAAAACGCGGCCTTTCGATCCTTCTGCGAAGGATCGGTTCGGGAAAGATCCTTCGCAGAAGGATCGCAAGCGGCGGTTTTCGCAGAAAACCGCGCCCCCCGCTGCGACAAAGCTGCATCGACGATGCGGGTTTGACCTGCATCAAGGAAGCCGCGCCCCATGCGGGGGATACGGGGGAAGCGATACAATGCCCGCCCGACGGAGAGACCTGTGACCAGCCCCGATACCGAACCGCAAAGCCTCTACGTCGCGCGGGAGCCGATCTTTCCCCGCCGCGTGAAGGGCAGCTTCCGCACGCTGAAGTGGTGGATCATGGCGGTGACGCTGGGCATCTACTACATCACCCCGTGGCTGCGCTGGGACCGCGGCCCGAACCTGCCCGATCAGGCGGTTCTGGTGGACATGGCCAACCGCCGCTTCTTCTTCTTCATGATCGAGATCTGGCCGCACGAATTCTACTTCGTCGCGGGCCTTCTGATCATGGCGGGGCTGGGGCTCTTCCTCTTCACATCTGCCGCGGGGCGGGTCTGGTGCGGCTATGCCTGCCCGCAGACGGTGTGGACCGACCTCTTCATCCTTGTGGAACGCTGGGTAGAGGGCGACCGCAACGCGCGCATCCGCCTGCACCGGCAGAGATGGGATCTGGAAAAGCTCCGCAAGCGGCTGGCGAAATGGGCGATCTGGTTCCTGATCGGGCTGGCCACGGGGGGCGCGTGGATCTTCTACTTCACCGACGCGCCGACGCTGGCGGTGGACCTCGTCACCGGCAATGCCCATCCCGTCGCCTATACGACGATGCTGATCCTGACCGCGACGACCTTTGCCTTTGGCGGCTTCGCGCGGGAACAGATGTGCATCTATGCCTGCCCCTGGCCGCGCATCCAGGCCGCGATGATGGACGAGGACACGATCACCATCGCCTACCGCGACTGGCGGGGCGAACCGCGCGGCAAGCAGGGGGCCACGACGCCCGAAGGCCAGCCGCATGGCGACTGCATCGACTGCATGGCCTGCGTGAACGTCTGCCCGATGGGGATCGACATCCGCAACGGCCAGCAACTGGCCTGCATCACCTGCGGCCTGTGCATCGACGCCTGCAACGACATGATGGACAAGATCGGCAAGCCGCGCGACCTGATCGGCTACCTCGCCCTGACCGATGAAACCCGCGAACGCGCAGGCCAGCCGCCGAAATCGGTCTGGAGCCATGTCTTCCGCATCCGCACGATGGTCTATACCGTGCTCTGGGCGGCGGTGGGGATCGGGCTGACCGTCGCGCTGTTCCTGCGCTCGCCCATCGACGTGAACGTGACGCCGGTCCGCAACCCGACCTTCGTCACCATGTCCGACGGGTCGATCCGCAACATCTATGACATGCGCCTGCGTAACAAGACGGGCGATGACGTCACCTATATCGTCAGCCTGACCTCGGACGGACGCTTCACCCTCGCGCTCGAGGGCCATGACGGCACCGCCGTCACCGTGCCCGCGAACGAGACGCTGCAACAGCGCGTCTATGTCGAAGCCGCGCCCGACAGCCCCGCCGCACGCGCCGACCGCACCGACATCCGCCTTTGGGTGGCGACCGAGGACGGCAACGAACGCGTGCACCATGACACGGTCTTCAACGGAAAGGTCCAGTAAGATGGGCGAGATCACGGGACGCCATGTCCTTGCCGTCACCTCGGGTGCTTTCGGGGTGATCATCGCGGTGAACGTGCTGATGGCCTACAAGGCGGTCAGCACCTTTCCGGGGCTCGAGGTGCAGAACGGCTATATCGCCAGCCAGACCTTCGATGCCGAAAGACAGGCGCAAGAGGCGCTGGGCTGGGTGCTGGAACCCGCCTATCGCGCGGGGCACCTGTCGCTCGACTTCCGCGATGCGGCGGGCCTGCCCGCGCCGGTGACGGGGCTTTCGGTCCTTGTCGGGCGCACGACCGAATCGAAGGACGACCGGACCCCCGATTTCCGGCGCGAGGGCGGGCAATTCGTCGCCGATGTCACCCTGCCGCGCGGCAAGTGGATGCTGAAGGTCGAAGCCACCGCGCCGGACGGGACGCTGTTCCGCCAGCGCATCGACCTGTTCGTGAGGGATTGAGGATGGCACGGGCCGAGGCGATCGAACCCGATGCCGCGCATCCTTCGGCCTGTCCGGCCTGCGTCGCGGCACCGTCCGCCGAACGCATCGCCGCGCTGGCGGCGGAACGTCCCGCGCGGCTGATGCTGTCCTTGCCCACGGCGCATTGCGCGGCCTGCATCTCGACCGTCGAAGGGGCCTTGGCAACCCTGCCGGGCGTGGAAAGCGCGCGCGTGAACCTGACGATGAAGCGCGTCAGCGTCGATGCCGCCGCCGACGTCACCGCCGACCGCCTGATCGAGGCGCTGAAGGGCGTGGGATACGAGGCGCACGAGCTTGACCCCGGCCTGCTGTCGGCGACCGAGACGGACCGTCAGGGGCGCGATCTTCTGATGCGTCTGGGCGTGGCGGGGTTCAGCATGATGAACGTCATGCTTCTCTCCGTCGCCGTCTGGTCGGGGGCCGAGGATGCGACGCGCGACCTCTTCCACTGGATTTCGGGCGCCATCGCGCTGCCCACGGTGCTGTTCGCGGGCCAGCCCTTCTTCAAATCCGCATGGGCGTCCCTGCGCGTCGGGCGGCTGGGGATGGATGTGCCGATCAGCCTTGCCTTGATCCTCGCCTCCTCCATCAGCCTGTTCGAGACGTGGAAGGGCGGGCATCACGCCTATTTCGATGCCGCCGTGATGCTGTCCTTCTTCCTGCTGGCGGGGCGGTACCTCGATCACCGCACCCGCGCCGTGGCACGCTCCGCGGCCGAGGAACTGGCCGCGCTGGAAGTGCCGCGCGCCACCGTCCTGCGCGACGGGACCGAGGCGGTGGTGTCGATCACCGAGGTCGCGGTGGGCGATCTTGTCCGCGTCCGCCCCGGCGGGCGGATGCCGGTCGATGGCGTGGTCACCGATGGCCAGTCCGAGGTGGACCGCAGCCTGCTGACGGGCGAAAGCCTGCCCGTCTTTGCCGGCCCCGGAACGGTCGTCAGCGCGGGCGAGGTGAACCTGACCGGCCCCCTGACCCTGCGCGTCACCGCGGCGGGCAAGGATTCCAGCCTGCACCGCATGGCCGATCTGGTGGCCGTGGCCGAAAACGCGCGCACGAAATACAAATCCCTCGCCGAACGGGCGGCGGCGCTTTATTCGCCGCTGGTCCATATCGTCTCGTTCTCGGCCTTCGGGTTCTGGATGTGGCAGACGGGCGGCGACCTGCGCTATGCCGTCAACATCTCGGCCGCGGTGCTGATCATCACCTGCCCCTGCGCGCTGGGTCTGGCGGTTCCGGCCGTGGTGACGGCGGCGAGCGGCAAGCTGTTCCGCAAGGGGCTGCTCATCAAGGACGGGACCGCGCTGGAACGTCTGGCCGAGGTCGATACGGTGGTCTTCGACAAGACGGGCACCCTGACGATGGGCGCGCCCGAACCCATGAACCTGTCCGACCATCCCGACATGGCGGTCGAGGTGGCGGCGGCGCTGGCCTCGGCCTCGTCCCACCCCCTGGCGCAGGCGCTGGCCGAAGCCGCCCGCCGCCGCGGCCTGCGCCCCGCACGGGTCGAAGACCTGCGCGAGGTGCCGGGCTACGGCGTCGAAGGGATGTGGAAGGGCCGCCGCGTCCGCCTTGGCCGCGCGGAATGGTGCGGGGCGGAGCCCCTGCCCGTGACCGCGACCTATCTCTGCACGGGCGAGGGCAAGCCCCGCGCCTTCACCTTTGCCGACCGTCTGCGCCCGGGGGCCGAAGCGGCGGTCAACGCGCTGCGGTCGCAGGGCCAGCGGGTGATCCTGCTGTCGGGCGATGCGGCGGGGGCGGTCAGCGATCTGGCCCTGCGTCTGGGCATCGACGACTGGACGGCGGGCGCGCTGCCCGCCGAAAAGGCCGCCCGCGTGTCGCGCCTGATGCGCGAGGGGCGGCGCGTCCTGATGGTGGGGGACGGGCTGAACGATACGGCGGCGCTGGCGGCGGCGCATGTGTCGATCAGCCCCGCCAGCGCGCTCGATGCCGCGCGGGTGGCGTCGGACATCGTGCTTTTGGGGCAGGACATGGCCCCCGTGGGCGATGCGGTGCGGATCGCGCGCCAGTCCTCGCGCCGGATCGTCGAGAATTTCGTGATCTCGGGCGGCTACAACGTGGTGGCGGTGCCGCTGGCGCTGATCGGGCTGGCGACCCCGCTTGCCGCGGCCTTGGCGATGTCGCTGTCGTCGGTTACCGTGTCCCTGAACGCGCTCAGGCTGAAATAGGATGGACATCCTCGCCTTCCTCATCCCCGTCTCGCTGCTTCTGGGCGGCATCGGCCTCGTCGCCTTTTTCTGGGCGATGAAGAACCGCCAGTTCGACGACCCGCAGGGCGACGCGAACCGCATCCTGACCAAGGATTGGGACGACAGGCCAAAGCCGTGACCGGCTTTTCCCCTTGCCCGGTTAACCCGCCGTTTACCGACAGCCCCCATCCTGCCGATGGCCGCGCTTGACGCGTACACACATCGGTACATACATTGTACGCAATTCGACTGGGATGACGGAAACAGGGCCAAGGTGCAGAAGCATGGCCTGTCCGTGGCGGAGATCGAAGGGTTCTTTCGCCGCGCCCCGCGTGTCGCACCCGACCCGCGTCATTCGCAGGCCGAGGCGCGGTTCATCGCGGTCGGGCGCACCGCGCAGGGCCGCCCTGCCTTTGTCGCCTTCTGCTGGCGTGGCGCGTGCATCCGCCCCATCAGCGCCCGTTACATGCATGCCCGCGAGGCCCGCCGATATGAAGAAAGTTCCCCCGATGACCACTGACGCCGAGGCCGAGGCGTTTCTGGACCAGGACCTGTCCGACCTCGATTTCAGCCAGTTCCGCCGCATCACATGGGAGGCAGAGCCCAAGACCGCGCGCGTCAACATGCGCCTGCCCGAAGCGCTGATGGTTGCCCTGAAGGCGCGGGCAGAAGCGCGCGGCATCCCCTACCAGCGCCTGATCCGCGAGGCGCTGGAGCGCGAACTGACCCGCTGATCCCCCTTATCGCGCCCAAGGACGCGCGCCCCTAACATCCCGCCGCGTGCTGCCGTCACGCTGGCACGCCCCTTGCAGCCCGTGGCCCCAAGACGCCACCCGCAAGGAGCCCGCCCATGTCCACCGATGCGATGCATGTCGCCAAGACCGGCCTGAACGCGCAGCAGACGCGGATGCAGGTGATCGCCAACAACCTTGCCAACGTGAACACCACGGGCTTCAAGCGCGACCGCGCGAATTTCGAGACGCTGCTTTACCAGAACATCCGCCCCGCCGGTGCCCAGACCTCCGAAGGCACGCAGCTGACCACGCCCCTGTCGGTCGGCACGGGGGTGCGGATCGTGAACACCGAAAAGCTCTACCAGCAAGGCAGCCTGAAGACGACCGACAACGCCTTTGACGTGGCGATCGACGGGCAGGGGTTCTTTCAGGTCCTGCTGCCCGATGGCCGCATCGGATATACCCGCGACGGGACGCTGTCGCGCAATGCCGAAGGCACGCTGACCACGGCATCGGGCTATGTGATCCAGCCGGAAATCCAGATCCCCGACGGGGCGCTGAGCGTGGCGATCTCGACCGACGGGATCGTCAAGGTGACCATGCCCGGCGAGGTGGAAGCGCAGGAGGTCGGGCAACTGACCCTTGCCGCCTTCCCCAACCCGCGCGGGCTGGAACCGGTGGGCGAGAATTTCGTGGTGGAAAGCCCCGCCTCGGGCCCCGCCGTCATCGCCGCCCCCTACGAGGACGGGATGGGCAAGCTGGTGCAGGGCGCGCTCGAAGCGTCGAACGTGAACGTGGTGCAGGAACTGGTCGACATGATCGAGACGCAGCGCGCCTACGAGGTGAACTCCAAATCCATCAGCGCCTCGGACGAGATGATGCGCTTCCTGTCCAACAAGCTCTGAGCCCTGCCATGACCCGCCCGACGCCCGCCTCCGCCCTTGCCCCCGCCCTTGCGCTTGTCCTGATCCTGCCGCTTGCCGCCTGCGCGACCTATGTGGAGGATGTGGCCTCCGAAGCCTATGCCCCCCTCTATCCGGGCGAGGCGCTTCCCGAAGAGGCCGCGCTTCCGACGGGCGGGATCTATACCGCATCCTCGGCGGGCCTCTTCGCCTCGGACCGCCGCGCGGCGCGGATGGGCGATATCCTGACCGTGCAGTTCACCGAACGCTTCGCCGCCAGCAAATCGCAATCGGCCAGCGGGTCGCGGTCGTCGGAATATGACCTCGACATGCCCGATGCGCTGACCTTGGGGCTGGATGACGGGGTGCTGGAAAACGCCACCGACCAGTCCTTTGCCGGTCGCGGCGCGGCGCAGCAGTCCAACAGCCTGTCGGGCCGCCTGTCGGTGTCGGTCGTGCGCGTCCTGCCGGGCGGGCAGCTCGAGATCATGGGCCAGAAGCGGCTGACGCTGAACAACGGCAAGGAATATGTCCGCCTGCGCGGCGTCATCCGCCCCGAGGATATCAGCGCCGAGAATGTCGTGCTGTCCGACCGCATCGCCCATGCCGAGATCAGCTATACCGGCGCGGGCGACACCGCCGATACCGCGCGCCCCGGCTGGCTGCGGCGCGGGCTGGCGGTGGTGTCGCCGCTATGATGCGCCTGATCCTCGCCCTCTGTCTGGCGCTGGCCGCGCTGCCCGCGCAGGCCGACCGCCTGAAGGACATCGCCTCGGTCGCCGGTGTGCGGTCGAATCCGCTGGTGGGGTATGGCGTCGTCGTGGGCCTTGCCGGCACGGGTGACGGCAATTCGGGTCTGACGCTGCAATCCCTGCAATCGCTGATCAGCCGTCTGGGTCTGGTGGTCGAGGCCGAGGATCTGAACGCCAGAAACGCCGCCGCCGTCATGGTGACGGCCGAGCTTGGCCCCTTTCTGAAAGAGGGGCAGATGATCGATGTGACGGTGTCCACCGTCGGGGCGGCCAAGTCGCTGAAGGGCGGCACGCTGCTGATGACGCCGCTGATGGGGGCGGACGGGCAGGTCTATGCCATCGCGCAGGGCAATCTGGTGGTGGGCGGTCTGGGGGTCGAGGGCGAGGACGGATCGTCCCTGACCGTGAACATCCCCACCGTGGGCCGCATCCCGCGCGGCGGACAGGTCGAACAGATCGTCGAGGCGCCGTTTCAGGACAGCGACACGCTGGTGTTGAACCTGCACCGCCCCGACTTTTCCACCGCCGCCGCCACGGCCAAGGCGATCAACGCCGTCTTCGGCCCCGATGTCGCCGTGCCGATCGACGGCACGTCCGTCCGCGTGCGCGCGCCCCACGATCCGGGCCAGCGCGTCAGCTTCATGGGCCTGCTCGAGAATGTCGAGGTGACGCCCGACGCCCCCGCCGCAAGGGTGGTGGTCAATTCGCGCACCGGCACGGTCGTCATCGGCGGGCAGGTGCGCGTGTCGCCCGCCGCCGTCACCCATGGCTCGCTGACCGTGGCGATCAGCGAAGACCCCGACGTCACGCAGGGCGCGACGGTGGTGAACGGCGACGGCACCGTCGTCGTGCCGGGCGATGCGACGGTGACCCCCGACAGCCGGATCACGGCCGAGGAATCGGGGGCCGCCTTCGTCTTCGATCCGGGCGTGTCGCTGACCTCCCTTGTCGATGCGATCAATGCCGTGGGGGCCTCGCCCTCGGACCTTGTCGCCATCCTCGAAGCGCTGCGCGAGGCGGGGGCGCTTCGGGCCGAACTGGTGGTGATCTGATGGAGATCCGCGCGACCCAAGGCATCCCCGCCGCCCCCCCGCAAGACGACCGCGCCGCGCTGCGCCGCGCGGCCGAGGGGTTCGAGGAGATGTTCCTGCTGCAATTCCTGAAAACCGCCCGCAGCGGGGAACTGGCCCCCGACCTGATGGGCGGCAGGGCGGTCGACCAGATGCGCGACCTGTTCGATGCCGAGGTGGCGCGGGCCAGCGCGGGGCGCACCGGCTTTGGCATCGCCGACGCGGTCGAGGCGCAGTTCGCAGGCTTCACGGGGCGGAGGTGATGTCGAACATCATGGACATCGCCCGTTCGGCCATCGGTGCCTATCGCACCGCGCTGGGCGTGACGGGCGAGAACATCGCCAACGTCAACACCGAAGGCTACCGCCGCCGCGATGTGCAGATGGAACAGATCGGCGGGGCGCAGACCTCTCCGCTCACGCTGGCCACGGGCGGGCAGGGGGTCGAGGTCGCCGACATCCGCCGCGCCTTCGATGCGCTTCTGGCCGACCGTCTGCGCGTCTCGTCGGGCGACGTGCGGGCCGCGACCACCCAGCTCGAGGCGTCCAAGGCGCTCGAGGCGCTGATGCTGCCCGGAACGGGCGGGGTCGATGCGGGGCTGGAGGAATTCTTTTCCGCGCTGGGCAAGCTTGCCTCGGCCCCGTCCGACCTGTCGCTGCGCCGCGTGGTGCTGGAGGCGGGGCGCACGCTGGCCGCCGCCTTTGCCGATATCGGGGCGGGCATGGCGCGTCTGCAGGCGCAGGTGATGCAGGATGCGGGCATGACCGCCGACCTGCTCAAGGCCGATCTGGGGGCGCTGGCCGAACTGCAATACCGCTTCGCGGGCAATGCAGGCAGTCTCGGCGCGCTGAACCCGCTGGCCGACGAACGCGACCGCCTGCTGGCCGCCATTGCCGACAAGGTGGGCATCACCGCCGAATACGACCGCTTCGGCCGCGCGCAGGTGCGGCTTGGCACGCAGGAGGGCGGGCCGATCCTCGTGGCCTTCGACGGCACGCGGGCCGATGTCGCGGTGACCGAAGACGGGCGGCTGACGCTTGCCCTTGCGCGGGACGGAGAGACGCGCGAGGTGCGGCTGTTCGCATCGGGACGGATGGGCGGCCTCTCGGCGGCCTTTGCCGCGATCGGGGATGCGATGGCCGAGCTTGACGCGCTGGCGGGCAAGATCGCGGCCGAGGCGAATGCCGTCCACCGTGGCGGGATCGACCTGACGGGCGCGGCGGGGGGCGATCTTTTCGCCATGGACGGCTGGCGCGGGGAAAAGGGCCTGTCCAATCAGGGCAGCATGACCCTGCGGATCACGCCGACCGGTCCGGCCACGGGCCCCGTCACGCTGGTGCGCGACGCGGCGGCGGGGCTCTGGCGCGCGACCGATGGCGCGGGGGGCGAACTCGGCGCGGGCGACCGCCTGCTGGTCCTGCCCGGCCTGACGGTCGAGATCGAGGGGACGGCGGCGGATGGCGACCGGCTGCTTCTGTCGCCCGTCACGGGCCGCGCGGTGGACATGCGCTTTGCCCCCACCGATCCCGGCCAGATCGCGGCGGCGCTGGCCACGCTGACCGCGCCTGTCGCGGGCAATCTGGGCGCGGCCACGGTGCGGATGGGGCCCACGGTCGTGGCCCCGCCCACCCTGCCCTTGCTGTCGGATGTGCTGGCGGGGGCGGACAGTGGCGCTTCTGCCGCGACGCTGCGCGCGGCGGGGGTGGTGGGATACGTTCCGGCGGGAAGTCGGGGGCTGGTGCTTGGCAGCTTCGGGCGGCAGGCGGGGGCGGATTTCACGATCGAACCCGCCGCAGTCGCCACGCTTTCGGCGCTGACGCTGGTGATGGACGGCGAAAGCCATGCCATCGCGCTGACCCCGCGCCCTGCGGGTTGGGGGCTGGCGCAGATCGCGGCGGGCCTGAACGACGGCACGCTGCGCGCGGCGGATGGCCGGACGCTTGCCAGCCTTGGCGTCGCGGCGGCGGGGCGCGACGGGGTGCTGACGCTGGCCCGCGCGGCGGGCAGCTTCACGGCGGCCATGCTGGACGGAACCCCGGCCACCCTGACCCCGCCCGAGGCGGCGGGCGGCGCGATCCAGATCTTCACGCGCGAGGGGCGCCAGATTGCCGGAACCCGCATGGCTGCCGCCGAAGTCGCCGCCCTGATGACCGAGGCGAACGGCTTCCTGCCCGGCGCGACCTATCGCCCCGACTGGCTGAACGGCGCGGGCGGCAGCGCCTATCGCGGCCTGACGCTCGATGCCGCGCTGGGCGCGGGGATGCCCGCGCTGCGCCTGATGCCTGCGCCCCCCGCGCTCTGGTCGGGCGCGGTCGAGGCGCCCGCCACCCCCGCCCGCAGCCTGACGCTGGAAGGTGCGGGCGCGCTGCCCGTGACGCTGACCCTGCCCGAAGGCGGCACGGCGCGGCGTCTGGCCAGCCTTGCCGCGGCGGCGGTGCCCGGAATGGCCGCGCGGGCGGAAACCGCCGTGCAGATCACTGCGCCCGCCGACGGGCGGCTGTCCTTCCGGCTGGAAGGCGACAACGCCACGCCCCTTGCCGTCAGCGCCGATGTGGCGGGCGGGCGGATGGATGCGCTGCTGATGGCCGTGAACGGCCTGACGGGGGCGACAGGGATCGCGGCGGAACTCTCGCCCGACGGCAGCCGCCTGATCCTGCGCCACGGGCAGGGCGCGGATATCCGGCTGACCCGCCTGACCCATTCCGCTGGCGCGCCCGTCACGCTGGCGCAGGTGGACGCGACCGGCGCGCCCCTAAGCCCCGACCTGACGCTGGGCGCGGGGCAGGACGGGGTGCGCTTTGGCGGAGCGGTGCAGCTGTCGCAGGCCACGGGCTTTTCCGCCACCCTGTCGGGCCAGCGCAGCGATGCGGTCCCCGATGCGCTGACGGGCGGCCTCGTCACGCGCGACACGGCGGCGGCGGGGGCGGTGCAGGGCTTCGACTTCCGGCTTGATCCCGCGCTTGACGCGGGCGGCACGGCCGCCGCGGGGCCTGCCGCGATGGCGGGCGGGACGGTCTATTCCCTGACCTTGGGCGGGCGCGTGGCGCAGGTGGATGCGGCCCGCACCGCCGCGCGAGACGGGGCCGACATCGCCGCCGCGATGGCGGCAAGCCTGCGCGCGGGGATGCCGCAGGCCGCGCTGACGGGCGGGCCGCTGGCGAGCCTGCCGCCCGAAGGGGCCACGACCGTCGTGCGCGTGGACGGGCAGGATTACCGCTTGCGGATGGAGGCAGGCAGCCTGCGCGTGACCGGACCGGAAGAGGGGCGCCTGCAGGCCGTCTTCGGCCCCGACAACCGCCTGCGCCTTGCCGTGGCGGGCGGGGTGACCGATGCCGCGACCGTCATGCTGCCCGCGGGGCAGGCGGGGGCGGCGGCCTTCGGCCTCGGCCCCGCGCAGGGTGCGCGCGCCACGCTTCTGGGGCAGGTCCCCGCCGCGCTGCCCGCCACGCTGTCCCTGTCGCTGGGCGGGGTGCGCCACGACCTTGGCGTCACCGCAGGCCCCGCCATCGCCCTGCCCGCAGGCTTTCCCGGCACGGCCAGCGTCGTGGACGGGGCCATCCTGCTGGATGTGCCCGCCACGCTTGGCCCGCTGCGCGTGATCGCGGGGGAAGGGTCGGCGGCGGCGGGGTTCGCCACGCTCGGTGCCGCGCTGACGGTCACGGGATCGCGGCTGACGGCCAGCGCCACCGACGGGCGCAGGCTGGAGACATCGGTGGCGACATCCGCCCTCGCCGCGCAACGGCTGGTGCTGTCGGACCTGCCGCCCGAAGACCTGATCGTGGTGATGACCGACAGGCTGGCAGGCGCGGGCACGCTGCGGATCGCGGGCAGCGTGACGGCAGGCCCGCCCCCCGCGCGCCCCGCCGAGGTGGAGTTGCGCGTGACCGATGCGGCGGCGGGCAAGGTGGAGCTGATGGACCGCGCGACGGGCCATTCCATCGGCACGCGCACGCTGGATGCCACGGGCGGGGCGGTCGTGGGGGGGCTTGCGGTGTCCATGACGGGCCGCGCGGCGACGGGCGACCGCTTCACCCTGACGGCGCAGGGCGACGGCACGGCGGATGGCCGCGCGATCGACGCCCTGCTGGCGCTGCGCTTCCGCGACGCGGCCACGGGGCAGGGCGGCTTCGCGCAGGTGCTGGCGGGCTTCCAGTCCGACATCGGCACCCGCACCGCCGCCGCCGCCCGCCGCGTCTCGGCGACCGAGGCGATCCTCGACACCACGCGCCGTGCCGATGCCGCGCAGGGGGCGGTGGACCTCGATACCGAAGCGGCCCGCCTGCTGGAACTGCAACAGGCCTATCAGGCCAGCGCGCAGGTGATGACGGTGGCAAAAGACCTGTTCGACACGCTCATCCGCTCTCTCTAGGGGACATGATCCATGACCATCGGCACCGTCCTCTTCGGTCGCATCGCCACGGAAAGCTTCGGCAAGCTCTCGTCCGAACTGGCCGCGCTTCAGGGCCGCATCGCCAGCGGCAAGAACGATCCCCGCCCGTCCGACGATCCGATGCGCGGCGCGCAGCTTTCGGCGGTGCGCGAACAGCGCGGCGCGCTGGAGCGGTTCACCGACAACGCAAGGCTCGCCGCCGACCGTCTGGCCCATGCCGACCTCGCGCTGGGCGAGGTGTCGGGGCTGGTGCGCCAGTTCATGGACATCAGCCTGCGCGCGGCCAATGACACGATGACGCAAGAGGGCCTGTCCGGCCTGCGGGCCGAGGCGGTGGCCCTGCGGCAGGCGCTTCTGGCCGCCGCGAACCGGACCGACACGATGGGCCAGCCGCTTTTCGCAGGCCTTGGCGGCGGCGCGCCGTTCGAAGAGACGGCAGAGGGCATCGCCTATCGCGGCGACGGGGGCCGCCCCGTGCTGCGGATGACCGAAACCGCGATGCTGGCCACCGGCGTGAACGGGGGCGAGGTCTTCGGCGCCATCCCCACCGCGTCGGGGGATGCCGGCCTCTTTGCCATGGTCGATGACATGATCGCCGCGCTGGAACAGCCGCTCTCTGCCGCCCGCCCCGCGCAGGAGGCGAAGGAACGCGCGCGCCTGACCCCGCTTGCGGGGCGCGAGGGGGGGCTGCTTTCCCTGACCCTGACCGGACCGAAGGGCAGCGCCACGATCGAGGCCGACGTAGCGCGCGGCGCGATGTCGGCGCTGGTCGCCGCGATCAATGCCGCGACGCAGGAAACGGGCGTGACCGCCACGCTTGCCCCCGATGGCGACGGCGTGGTGATGGAAGCGCCCCACGCCACGCTGCGCGTATCCGACCTGTCATCGGATGGCGACCCGCGCCGTCCCGTCGCCGAATTCGTCCCGCTCGACGCCGCGGGCAAGCCGGACGGCGTGGCCGTGGGCCTGCGGGCGGCGCGCATCTCGGCCGACAGCTTGGTGGGGGCCTTCGGCCATGCGGTCAGCCACCTTGCCGCGCAGCGGGCCGAGGTGGGGGCGCTGGCCGCGCTCGCCGACGGGCATATCGCCGCCCTTGCCGACCGCCGCGTCCGCATCGACGAGGCGATCGCGGGGCTCGAGGATCTGGACGTCGCCGCCGCGCTGACGCGGCTGCAGACGCTGCTTCTGACCGAACAGGCCGCGCAGCAAAGCTTCGTCAGGATCAGCGGAACCACGCTCTTCGACTATCTGCGCTAGGCTTTGGCGCGGGGCTTGCAAAGGCGGGGCATGATCCGTGCCCTGCTTGTTCTTCTCGCCCTGCCTGCCGCGGCCGCCGCGCAGGATTGCGCCCGCCTTGCCGCCACGGCAGGCGCGGCCGAAGGCATCCCCGACGGCCTCTTGCCCGCCATCGCGCTGGTCGAATCCGGCCATGACGACGGGCAGGGCGGCCGCGCGCCCTGGCCTTGGACGCTGAACCGCGCGGGGCAGAGCCATTACCTTGCGGACAAGGACGCGGCGCTTGCGACGCTGGAAGGGATCCTTGCCACGGGGGCCACCAATGTCGATCTGGGCTGCATGCAGCTGAACTGGCGCTGGCATGCCGGATCCTTCGCGGGACCCGCCGAGATGCTCGATCCCGCCGCCAACACCGCCTATGCCGCGCGCTTCCTGAAAGAGCTGCACGCGCAGCTCGGCTCTTGGGAACTGGCGACGGCGGCCTACCATTCCACCGATCCGGACCGCGGGCAGGCCTATCTGGCCCGCGTCGCCGCCGCGCAGGAGGTGCTGGCGGGCGAGGGGTCCGCCCTTCTGCTTGCCGCCGTTCCGGTGCGGATGCAGGGGCTGCTGGCCGTCGCGGACAGTCCGCTGGTCGCGCTGGCCGCCGCGCGCGCGGCGCTGGTCCTGCAAGAGCCCGCGGTCATCGACGCGGCCGCCGATCCCGCCCCCGCCACGGCCGCCCCTGCCCCGGGGACGGACAGGCGCGCCGGTCCGCTTCCCTTTGCCGAATCGCCCCCCGACATGATCGCGGAAGCCGCCCTCCCGCGCAGGTTGCGCGCGCGTCTGGACGAGGTTCGGGCGCTGCGCCGCGCGCTGGCGGCCGCGCCGTGAAAATCCGCAACGATAAACCCCATCAGAAAGCAAAGATCAGGGCAGCCGTAAGGATGCACGGGTTCCACCGCAACGTCCGGTGCCGCGACTTTCGAAACCGGCCTGCGCGGCCTGTCACGGTTGCGTGAACCTAACAGCTCGGGGATTTTGGACGTGTGCAAGTGAGGAGCGGATCATGACGAGTCACTGGAGCGATGGCGCTTTTGCAACCCGTGCGTTGCCAGTATCGACCGAAATGATCGACCGCATCATCGTCGGGGAAAGCCAGCCGATCCGCGCGCTCAAGCGCATGATCGCGGCGGTTGCCGCAAGCGATGCCGCCGTAGTGGTGCACGGGCCGACCGGCGCGGGCAAGGAACTGGTCGCAGAGTCGCTGCACCGCGCCTCGGGCCGCAAGGGCGCGCTGGTGGCGGTGAACTGCGCCGCCATTCCGGCCGAGCTGCTGGAATCCGAACTGTTCGGACACGAGAAGGGCGCCTTCACGGGGGCCGACCGCGCCCGCGCGGGGCGCATCGAACAGGCCGCGGGCGGCACGCTCTTTCTGGACGAGATCGGCGACATGCCCGCCGCCCTGCAGGCCAAGCTTCTGCGCGTGCTCGAAACGCGCCGCGTCCAGCGCCTTGGCGGCGGGGCCGAGATCGAGGTGGACTTCCGCCTCGTCACCGCGACGCACCGCGACCTGCAGCAGCGGGTCGAGGCGGGCGAGTTCCGCTCGGACCTCTACTACCGCATCTCGGTCTTTCCGCTGGTGGTGCCGAGCCTTGCCGAACGCACGGCGGACATTCCGCTGATCCTCGCGCGGATGATCGCCGACATGGTGGCCGCGAACCCCGCGCTCGATGCGCCGCATTTCGACCCCGCCGCGGTGCGGGCCTTGGCCGCACATGGCTGGCCGGGCAATATCCGCGAGTTGAAGAACGTGCTGATGCGCGCCTTCGTCATGCTGCCGGGCCGGATGGTGACGGCGCGGCACGTGCGCGACAACCTTCTGGGCATGCAACTGCCCGAGGCGGACGAGGCGCAGATGCCCGAACCGCCCGCCCCCACCGCCGCGGGCCTGCCCGACCCGACCGCCTTTCACGAGGCCTTGGCGCGCATCAACGATCTGGACCTGCGGGGCTATATCCGCGACATCGAGGTGGCGCTGATCGAAGCCGCGCTCGACAAGCGGCAGGGCAATGTCGCGCAGGCCGCCGATGCGCTGCGCCTGCGCCGCACGACGCTGATCGAGAAGATGAAGAAATTCGGCATCCGCCGCGGTCTGGCCGCCTGAGGCGGCAGGCACGCGGGACCAGCACGCCCCGCCCCGGCCCTGAGCCGGGGCCTCTGCGTCTGCTGTCGTCGCGGTTTGGTGCAGAGGTCCCGGGTCAAGCCCGGGACGGGTTGGTTGGGTGCCGCGCCCGACAATCCAAGCGCCCCCGCCCCGGCCTTGCGCCGGGGCCTCTGCGTCTCCGGTCGTTGCGGTCTGCGGCAGAGGTCCCGGGTCAGGCCCGGGACGGGTGGGATCCGCGTCAGCTGTCCTTGTTCCACTGCGCGACGAGGTTGGTCAGATAGGCCCCCGTTCCCTTCAGGCTGGTGATCGCCTGCTCCATCGCGGCGAAGCGGGACAGGTAGCGCCGTTCCAGCGTGGCCGAGCGCGCCTCCAGCGCGGCAAGCTTTCCGGTGGCGTCGTTGCGGCTGGCCGAGAGCGACTCTTCCCGTTTGCCGATCAGCCCGCCCGCCGTCACCGCCTGCCGCGCCAGCGCATCGAGCGACGCGGTCAGGCTGCGGCCCACGTTGATCTCGGCGCTGTCCGTGCCGTCGGGGATGGTCAGCACGCTGCCCGCAAGGCTGCCCGCGCCGATGATGTATTTCTTTGTCCCGTCGCCCATCGAGATGCCGAAGATCGCGGTTCCGTCGAAGCGCGCCGTCCCGTCCGCCGCGCGTTCGAAACGGTAGCTGCCCGCGGGCGCGGTGCGGGTGGCGGCACCCGCCAGCGTGACGCCGGTCTGGGGCGAGCCGACGCGGTCGGCAAAGAGCATCTCGATCCGCGCCGGATCGCGGGCGAAGGCCGCGTCGAAGCGCGTCCGGTCCAGCCGCAGCGTCCCGTCCCGCTGGGTGGATACGCCGAAATCGGAAAGCCGCGGCCCCGCCCCGCCGAAGCCCGCCACCGCGCCCGATACCAGCCGGTCGAGCTGCGCCTTCATCGTCTCGACCAGACGTTCGCCCGCAAGGGGGCCGGCTTCCGCCCCGTCGAGGCCCCGCAGACCGAGGTCCGACAGAAGCGCGCGTGTCGCGTTCACCTGTTCGACAAGGAATTCCATGTTCGCCCGCGCGGTTTCGCCGTCGCGCGCCAGCGTCACCGTGGCGGGCGTGCCGGTGGGGGCCGTCACCTCGACCGTCGCGCCGTCGATCAGGTCGTCGATGCGGTTCGTCGGGCGCAGGATGCGGATGCCGTCCAGCGTCAGCACGGCATCGCGGGCGGCGGCGACCTCGGCCGTGCCGGGGCCTGCCTGCATGTCCATCCCCGCAAGCGCCCCCGCCGCCCCGCCGACCGTCAGCCGCAGGGCCGAGGCCGCGCCCGTCTCGCTGACCACGCCAAGCGAGAAGGTCCCGTCGCCCTTGTCCAGCACGGCGGCCGACACGCCATCGAGCGCATCGAGCGCGCGGGCCAGATCGGCCAGCGTCGCGCCCGCGTTCAGGGTGAGCGTCTGGCTGTCCCTGTCGGGACGGCGGGCGAATTCGGGCAGGCCGGTATCGGGGTTCACGGTCCAGATGCCGGTATCGACCGTCACCGTCCCCGCCCCCAGCACGGCATCGGCCGACCCGTGGCCGCCGAATTCCAGCACCTGCCGCTGCGCCGTCTGCACCACGCCGATGCTGCGCGCCGTATTCGCGGCCTTCGCGGCGTCGCGCACCGTCACCGACACGGCGGCGGAACTGCTCGCGGCCTTCAGCACGGGCGTTTCGGCGATGGATTGCATGGCGACCGACACCTGCTGCATCTGCGCCCGCAACCGCCCCAGCGCCGAAAGCTGCGTGTCGCTTCTGTCGATCCGCGCCTGTTCGGCCTGACGGCGCGGCGCGATTTCCGCCTGCACGAGCGAGGTGGAAAGATCGCGCAGGTTCAGGCCGGAGCCGTTCTTGTTCAGCGCTGTCAGGAAATCGGTCATCGGGCGCGTTCCTTGTGCCTTGCCTAAAGGACGACCGGCGGGATCAGGGGTTTAGCGGCGCGGCGGCGTCGTAGTCGATCTCGATCTCGATCCGGCGGTTCTTCGCACGGCCTTCCTCGGTCGCGTTGTCGGCGACGGGGGCCATCTCGCCCTTGCTGGTGGCAAGGGCCTTGGCGGGGTCGATCTGCCCCGTCGCGACCAACTCGCGCACCACCGCCGCCGCCCGCGCCGCCCCGAGGCCGAGGTTGTCGACATAGGGCGACGCGCCGAGCGGCACGCTGTCGGTATGGCCCGTCACGGTCACCCGCGCGTCGGGCCCCATCGCGGTTTCGGCGATGCGCGCCATCAGGGCGCGCGCCTCCTCCGTCAGGTCGGCGGAACCCGAGGCGAAGCCGCCCCCTTCGCCCACGGTGACGAACACCTTGCCCTCGCGCCGTTCGACCTGCACCAGCCCGCGCCCGATCTCTTCGCGCAGCATCACGGAAAGCCGCGCCTCGGCAAAGCCGGGGCTGCGGTGCGGTCCCTTGGCGACGCCGCCCTGCCCGCCGCGCCCCGGGGCGGATTCGGCATCGCTTCCCGCCTCTGCGCCCTGTTCGGGGGCCTGTTCCGGGGCCGTTTCCGGGGCCTGTCCGGCCCCTGTCACCGCCGTATCGGCAAGCGCGGCCAGCGCCTCGGCCACGGCCTTGGCATCGGGCTGGCCCGCGCCTTCGGGGATGCGGACGGTGACGCTGTCTTTGCCCTGTTCCACCGCGACCGTGCCCGAGGACAGCGCGTCCAGCAGCGCCTTGGCCGCCAGCTGCCCCTGTTCCGCGCCATCCCCCGCGCCCGCATCGCCGCGACGGTCATCGCCCTCCGCGCCGCTTTCGGCATCGGACGGGGCTTCGCCCTTGGCATCCTCGCCCGACTGGAAATCGAACTCGATCACCGTGCCGTTGGGCGGGTTCTGCAGGATCGGATCGATCATCGAGGTGCCGAAGGTTTCGCGCATCGACCCCGCCATCTTGGCGAAGGACGGCTCGTCGAACTTGGCAAAGCCGAGGATCAGCACGAAGAAGGCCATCAGGTTCGTGGCGATGTCGGCGAATGTCGCCAGCCATGCCGGCGCGCCCACGGGCGGGCATTTGGGGCAATCGGGGCCGTCGTCGTCGTCATCGACGGCCACCGCCGCGCCGGTGACCTGATCGCGCCCCGCGACGGGCAGCTTGCGGACGTTCGATGCCATCTCACGCGGCCATCAGCTTGGCCTGCGCCTTGGGCGGCAGGACCGACACCATCTTTTCCTGGATCAGCCGCGGGCTTTCGGAGCGGGCGATGCCGCGCAGCCCTTCGATCACCATCTCGCGGTAGGTCGCCTCCTCCTCGGTATAGCTTTCGAGCTTCACGAGGATCGGGCCAAAGACGACATTGGCCACGAGCGCGCCGTAAAGCGTCGTCAGCAGCGCGACCGCCATCGCGGGGCCGATGGATTGCGGGTCGGACATGTTGCCCAGCATCAGGACCAGACCGATCAGCGTGCCCACCATGCCCATGGCGGGGCCATAGTCGATCCATGCCTTCACCGCGCCCTGATAGCCCGCATGGCGCGCCTTCATCGCCTTGATCTCGCGGTTCAGCTGCTTGGTCAGCTTCGCCTCGTCCGCGCCATCGACCAGCATCTGCAGGCCCTTCTCGAAGAACTTGTCGGGCACGGCCTGCCCTTCCAGCGCCATCATCCCGTCCTTGCGGGCGATCTCGGACAGGGCCACCATCCGCTCGATCAGCGCCTCCATCGGCAGCGCGGGCGGCTTGAACGCCTTGGCCATCGCCCCGAAATGGCCAAGGAAAACCGGCATCGGCCGCGTGATCATCACCACGAAGAACGTGCCCCCGAACACGATCACGACCGAGGGGATGTCGACGAACGGCATCACGCCCCCGGCATAGACCATCGATCCGATGATCATCACGATTGCCCCGACGAGCCCGACGAGTGAGGCCAGATCCATAGCGATTCCCGCAGCTTGAGTGCCCTTGCGGGGCATCCTGCGGCAAGTTGCGTGCCAAGGGGCGCAGGGCGCGGGGCGGATTCTTCGCCGCTTTGCTAAACATCCGTGGCGGGGGCCGTTGTCATTGCCAGAGCGCCACGGGGCGTGACGGCAAACCAGGAGGCTGGACCCATGACTTCGATCAATACCAACATCGGTGCCATTTCCGCGCAGGCGAACATGGCCAAGGTCAACGACGACTTCAACACCGCGATGACGCGCCTGTCCTCGGGCCTGCGGATCAACGCCGCCAAGGACGACGCGGCCGGCATGGCCATCGCCGAAAAGATGACCGCGCAGGTCATGGGCATCAATCAGGCGATCCGCAACGCCTCGGACGGCAAGAACCTGCTCGACACCACGGAAAGCGCGCATGTCGAAGTGTCGAACATGCTGCAGCGGATGCGCGAACTGGCAGTGCAGTCGGCCAACGACACCAACACCGGTTCGGACCGCGGCAACATCACCTCGGAAGCGCGCCAGCTGGTGGCCGAGATCAACCGCATCGCGGAAAACACCACCTTCAACGGCATGAAGGTCATGGACGGGTCCTTCACGGGCAAGCAGTTCCAGATCGGTGCCGACCTTGGCCAGACGCTGTCGATCTCGATCGACTCGGCCGCCGCGACCGATATCGGCGCCTACAAGGTGAAGTCCGAAGTCTCGCTCGCCGAAACGGGCGGCGTGACGCCCGCCAAGCAGCTGATCGTGTCGGGCCATGCGGGCAATGCCGAGATCACCACGACGACCGACATGTCGGCCAAGGAACTGGCCGCCGCGGTGAATGCCAAGTCCTCCTCGACCGGCGTGCAGGCCACCGCCGTGACCAAGGCGAAGCTGTCGGGCCTGACGGATGTCGGCAAGATCTCGTTCAAGATCAACGACCAGTCGATCGGCACGGTCGCCATCTCGAACAAGGATGACCTGCGCTCGCTGCGCGATGCGATCAACACCAAGACCACCTCGACCGGTGTGACCGCCTCGATGGGGACGGACAATTCGGAAATCATCCTGACCGACTCCACCGGCAAGAACATCGAGATCACCGACTACACCGCCGCCGACAGCGGGGCCGCCGCCGAAGCCGACCTGACCGTGACGGCGCTGGAAGCCGACGGCACCGCCGGCACCGACATCGACCTGAAGGGCGATGCCTCGGTCGACACGGCCACCGTGACGGGGCAGGTGACCTTCACCTCGACCCAGACCTTCTCGGTCAACTCGGCCGAGATCGACGGCGGCGCGAACGAGGTGGGCTTCTTCTCCGACACCGCCAATGCCGCCGATCTGGAATCGGTCGCCGACATCGACCTGTCGAGCGCGGAATCCTCGGCCGAGGCGATCACCGTCATCGACGTCGCGCTGCAGAAGATCAGCCAGGCGCGCGGCAACCTCGGCGCCATGTCGAACCGCCTCGACTCCACCATCTCGAACCTGACCAACATCTCGGTGTCGGTGCAGGCCGCGAAATCGCAGGTCGTGGATGCCGACTTCGCCAAGGAATCGACGAACCTCGCCCGCGGGCAGATCCTGTCGCAGGCCGCGACCGCGATGTTGGCGCAGGCGAACTCGTCCAAGCAGAACGTCCTGAGTCTGCTCCGCGGCTGACGGAAGTTTGACTCCGGCCCCAGTGGCCCCCGGCGCTGTCGCGTCGGGGGCCGTTTGATTCCGCGGGTTTGGCCTGCCCGTGGCGGGGCTGTCCTGTCGGGTTTTCGCCGTTTTAGGGGTGTCAAACGCATTTTTTGCAACCCAAACGAGTCGTGTGCTGTGTCAGGGGCAAGGAGAATCCTGCCATGCACCTTTTCGCAGCCCAGACCCTCGGTCACCGCCAGAGCCTCGTTGTCACCGCGCAACTGCAACAGGCGATCCAGCTTCTGCAGATGGGCAATGCCGATCTGCAGTCCTTCATCGAAGGTCAAGCCGAAGAGAACCCGTTTCTCGAGGTGGCGCTGCCCCGCAGCCTGCCGCGCAGCGACCTGACGCTTCCCTCGTCGCGCCGCGCGGCCGATGAGGACTGGGACCGTCTGGGCAACCTGTCGGCCGATCCCGGCCCGTCGCTTTACGCCCATGCCGCAGCCCATGTCGAACGGCTGGGGCTGGCCGGGCGCGACCGCGTGCTGGCGGACCTGTTCCTCGATGCGCTGGAACCTTCGGGCTGGATCGGTCAGGGGCTGGAGGCCGTGGCCGAACGCGCCTTTGCCACGGTCGAGGAGGCAGAACATGTCCTGCGCCAGTTGCAGCGGATCGAACCGGCGGGGCTTTTCGCGCGCAATCTGGCCGAATGCCTGCGCCTGCAGGCCGCCGAACAGGGGCTGCTGACCCCCGCCTTCGGGCGGCTGCTGGACCATCTGCCGATGCTCGCGCAGGCCGATCTGCGCGGTCTGGCCCGCGTCTGCGGCTGCGACATGGAGACGTTGAAGGCCATGCTGCGCCAGTTGCGCGGCTTCGACCCGAAACCCGGCACGGGCTTTGACCACGGCGAAACCGCGCAGCGCCCGCCGGACCTGATCGTGACGCGGGGCGAAGGCGGATGGCGCGTGGACCTGAACCGGTCGACCCTGCCCACCGTCGTCGTCCGCGCGGACGAGGCCCGCCGCGTGGGCCGCGCCACCGACACCTCGGCCTATGTGGCCGAACGCCTGTCGGTCGCCCGCTGGCTGAGCCGCGCCGTCGAACACCGCAACCAGACGACCCTGAAGGTCGGGGCCGAGGTGGTGCGCCGTCAGGCAGAGTTCCTCGAACACGGGCCCGCGCGGATGCGGCCGATGATCCTGCGCGAGGTGGCCGATGCCATCGGCGTGCATGAAAGCACGGTCAGCCGCGTCTGTTCCGGCCTGATGATCGCCACGCCGCAGGGGACATTCCCGCTGAAGACCTTTTTCAGTGCCGCACTTGCCGGAACGGCGGGCGAGACGGGTTCCGCCTCGGCGGTGCGGCACCGCATCCAGAAGCTGGTGCAGTCCGAACGCCCCGACAGCCCCCTGTCGGATGACGAGATCGCGCGCATCATCGAACGGGAGGACGGCGTGCAACTGGCCCGCCGGACGGTGGCGAAATACCGCGACCAGTTGCGTATCCCCTCGTCCGTCGAACGCCGCCGCCGCGCCGCCGTGGCGGGGCAGATGTGACAAGCGCCGCCCGAGCGCGGGGGGCGGCACGCTTGTTGCAAGCCCCGCGTGCATGACCCCTGTGCCTGAAACGCCCGAGCGATGACCGACGTGATCCGCCCCGAACAGATCGTGACGCTGGCCCTGTTCCTTGCCGTGCTGGGGCTGGTCTGGCTGCTGGTGCGGATGAACCGCCACGGGCTGGCCCGCCGCCTGACGGGCGCGCGCCGCCTGCGTCTGGCCGAGGTGCTGCCCCTCTCGCCCGTCGACCGCGCCCTGATCGTCGAGGCGGATGGCCAGTCCTTCCTGCTGGTCCGCTGCAAGGGCGCGGCCCCGCTGATCCAGCCGCTCGGCCCCGCCCGCGCGGAGGCGCCGCCCATGGTGCAACCGCAGGGGGATGCGGCATGAAACTGCCCTTCGTCATCCTCGGCATCCTGCTTCTGATCCCTGCCGCCGCGTTCTCGCAGGGGCTGCCCGCCCTGACCCTGACCGAAGGCGAAGGCGGCACGACCTATTCGCTCTCGCTCCAGATCGTGGCGCTGATGACGGCGCTGACGGTGCTGCCCTCGCTTCTTCTGGGCATGACGGCCTTCACCCGCATCATCATCGTGCTGTCGATCCTGCGGCAGGCGCTGGGCACGCAGCAGACGCCGCCCAATCAGGTGCTGATCGCGCTGGCGCTGTTCCTGACCTTCTTCGTCATGCAGCCCACCTTCACCCAGATCCACGACCGCGCGCTTGGCCCCTATCTCGACGGCCAGATGCAGGCCGAACCCGCCATTGCCGAGGCATCAAGCATCCTGCGCGGCTTCCTGATCGAGAACACGCGCCAGAACGACCTGATGATGTTCGCCCAGATGGCGGGGGATGACGGCTATGACAGTCCCGCCGACGTGCCCTTTTCCGTCCTTCTGCCCGCCTTCATGACGTCAGAACTGAAGACCGCCTTCCAGATCGGGTTCCTGCTGTTCCTGCCCTTCCTCGTGATCGACATGGTCGTGGCCTCGATCCTGATGGCGCTGGGGATGATGATGCTGTCGCCCATGATGGTGTCGCTGCCGATCAAGCTGATCCTGTTCGTGCTGGTGGACGGCTGGGCGCTGACCGTGGGGTCGCTCGCCGCGACCTATGGCCTCGGCGGGGGCGGCTGATGGATTTCGACGGCAATATCGAACATCTGCGGCTGGCCTACTGGACGATCCTTGTCACCGGCGGGCCGGTGCTGGCGGTGGCGCTGGTGGTGGGCCTTGTGATCGGCGTGCTGCAGGCGGCGACGTCGATCAACGAACAGACCATTTCCTTCGTCCCGAAGCTTGCCATCGTGATGCTGACCATGGCGCTCGCCTCGGGGTTCATGCTGACGACGATGACCGACTATTTCGGCTTCGTCTTCGAAACCATCCGGACGATGAACGGATGAACACGGGCTTTCCCCTGCCCGCCATGGGGCTGACCGAACTGACGGGGTGGCTTGCCCAATACCTGTTCGCCATGCTGCGGATCGGGGCCTTCCTTCTGGCCTCGCCCGCCTTCGGGGGTCGCTTCCTGCCCGCCACCGTGCGGATCATGGCCGGCGCCGTGCTGGCCCTGCCCGTGGTCGCCACCGTTCCGTTGCCCCCGCCCGAGGCGCTGGCGGGCCTGCCCGCCATCCCGCTGGTGATGGCCGAGCTTGCCATCGGCCTGACGGCGGGGCTGGTCCTGACGATTCTGTTCGGCGCGGCGGCCACGGCGGGCGACCGCATCGCCGCGACGGCGGGCCTTGGCTTTGCCGCGCAGATCGATCCGGCGGCGGGCGGGCAGACGCCCGTGGTGGCGCAGCTTTTCGGCATCTTCACGCTGATGGTCTTTCTGGCGGGCGACGGGCATCTGGTGGCCATCCGCATCCTGCTTGAAAGCTATGCGACCTTTCCCCCCGGCAGCCCGCCCGCGCTGGCCGACCTGACGGCGGCGGGGCTGACTGCCGGAACGGGGCTTTTCGCGCTGGCGATGGGGATCATGCTGCCGGTCGTGGCCGTCCTTCTGCTGGTCAATTTCGTGATCGGTGTCATCACCCGTTCGGCCCCTGCGCTGAACCTCTTCTCCTTCGGCTTTCCGCTGACCATGACCGCCACGCTGCTGCTGCTGTGGCTGACCGTCCCCAGCATGGCGGGCGCGCTGGAGCATCTGGTGGAAACCGCGCTCGCCCTGATCGGCGGGCTTCTGGCCACGGGGTAGGCGATGGCCGAGGAAGACGACGGCGCCGAACGGTCCGAGGAACCGACGCAGAAGCGCAAGGACGACGCGCGCGAGGAAGGCCGCGTCCTGACCTCGAAAGAGGCGATGGTCTTCGCGGGATTTGCCGTGGCGACGGGGATGCTGGCCGCAGCCCCCGCGCTGATGCCCTGGGTCGTGGCGCAATGGGCGGGCCTGTTCCGCATGTCCGCCGCCGCCGATCTGGCCGATACGGTGGCCGCCCGTTCCGACGGGGCGCTGTGGCTGGTCCTGGGCCTGTCGGTCGTGGTGGCGCTGCCCCTGCTGCTGGCGACCGTCGGGATACAGGCCGCCATCGGCGGGCTGCATTTCGCGCCCAAGGCGCTGGAATTCAAGCCGGACAAGATCGATCCGCTGGCGGGGCTGAAGCGGATGGTCTCGGCCAATGCGCTGGCCGAGCTGGTCAAGGCGGTGGCCAAGGTCGTCATCCTCGGCGTGGTGTCGGTCCTGATCCTGAAGGACATGCTGCCCGTGATGGACCGCCTCTGGACCGTCGGCGCGGCCGAGGCGGGGGCCGTGCTGGGCGATGCGCTCTACCGTCTGATGGTGGCGCTGACGCTGGTCCTGCTGGTGATCGGCGCGGCCGATCTGGTCTGGCAGTGGCGCACGCTGAACAAGGGCCTGATGATGACGCTGCAGGACGTGAAGCAGGAGATGAAGGAACAGAACGGCTCGCCCGAGGTGAAGGGCCGCCTGCGCCAGTTGCAGATGGAGGCCGCCCGCCGCGCGGGGCGCGAACGCAGGGCGCTGGCCGATGTGCCGACCGCCACTGCCATCGTCACCAACCCCACGCATTTCGCCGTGGCCCTGCGCTATGTGCCGGGCGACACGCGCGCGCCGGTGATCGTGGCGATGGGGCGCGGGCCGATGGCGGCCGAAATCCGCGAACGGGCGGCACGGGCGGGCATCGCGCAGCTGCGTATCCCCTATCTGGCCCGCGCGCTCTACTTCACCGGCGATATCGGGGCCGAGATCGCCGAAGGGCTTTATGCCGCCGTCGCCGCCGTGCTGGCGCATGTCTACCGTCTGGACCGTGGCGAGGCGGGGCCGCCCCCCGACATCGACCTGCCGCCCGAGTTGCGCTTTTCCGAACAGGGCCGCCCCGAGGCGGGCGCATGACGTGCCATGGCATGGCGCTTGCAGGCGGGGGGCACGCTTTCGCGGCCCCGCATGCCGCCCGGAGACTGCCATGACCGACGAGACACCGACGCTCGACACCGCGCTGCGCCGCGCGCTGGAGGCCGCCGACCTTGCCACCGACGCGGCCGAGGATCTGGCCCGTCTGGGGCGCGGGAACGAGGTCTTCGTAGACCGCGTCACCGCCGCGCAGCGCCGCATGACGGGGCTGGCCATCGGCGCGGCGGCGGGTGCGCTGGTCGCGCTGGCCCTTGCGACGCTGGTCTATTTCCGCGCGGTCGGCAACCTGCAGGACGCAGCCGCGATGCAGGCCGAAACCGCCCGCGTGATCGCCGAGGACATCCTGTCCTTCCGCAGGATGCGGGAAGAGGATGTCGCCGCGACCCACGCGCTGCTGGAGCAGGTGCAGGCGCTGCCCGCACGGATGGATGCCGCCATCGCGGCCATCGCACGGGAAACGCCCGACAGGCCCGCGACGGATGGCGCGCTGGAACAGGCGGTCGGGGCGCGTGTCGATGCGGCGCGCGACGAGATCCTTGCCGCGCTGGCCGAGGTGCAGCTTGGCCTTCCCCCCGAAGCCGCTCCCGATCTGGCCCCCGATCTGGCGGCGGCGCTGGCGCGGATCGAGGCGGGGCTTCTGCGCGTGACCGCCGCCCCCGCGACGCCGGTCGCCGCCGCACCGGCACGCGCGCCAAGCGCCAAGCCTGCCGCCGCGCCGGCCCCGCGCCCGCGCGTGACGCAGTCGCCGCCGTCCGAACCCAACCCCTTTGCCTATCCCTGACATGCCGGACACGCCCCAGACCGCCGCGACCACGACCCTGCGCCTGCGCGCCCTGCCTGCGGGCGCGGCGGGGCGGGCGCTCTGCCTGCGGGCGGGGGATATCCTTGTCGCCGTCAACGGACGGCCCTTCGCGGGCGATGCCGCCGCGCTGGCCAAGCGCTTTGCCGCGCGGCGCGGTCAGGCGCTGGCCTTGGGCTTCCGCAGGGGCGATCAGGTGCTGACCGTCCTTGCCGACGACCCCGCGCCGGGCCAGTGGGAGGTGATCCCCGCCCCCCCGCCCGAAGAGGGGCTGGCACGGATCGACCCCGATCTGGTGCGAAACTGGGAAATCCTGCGCGCCATCGACGGGACCTATGACCTGCATCCGCTGCGCCCGTCGCTGCTGGCGCTGCTGGCCCCGCCGCTCTGGCTGCTCCAGATGCGGCTCTGGGTGCCCTTTGCCACGCTTGTCACCGCGCTGGCGGCGGGGGCGCTCGTGGCGCTGTGGGTGCCGCTTCTGGTCTGGGGGGCAAGCGTGCTGCACATCCGCCACGCCGCGCCCGCCCATGTCCGGCTGGACCGCCGCGCGCGGGGGCTGGCAATCCATGCCGTCCACGCCGCACGGACCGAGGCCGAGGCGCACGCGATCCACCGCCGCCTGCACCCCGCCGACCGCTTCCTGTTCGAAACGCCGCCCGCCCTCGCACAGGGCGAACCCGAAAAGGCCTGACGGCCGGCGGCGCGGAACCGGCCCCGCGCCGCGGGCGCAGGGGCCATGGCGCTTCGGCTCAGATGCTTTCGGCGCGCTTTTCGGGGTCGATGATCTGGCCGAAGCGGATGCCGAAGCGTTCGCCCACCATCACCACCTCGCCCTTGGCGATCAGGGTGCCGTTCACCAGCACGTCCAGCGGGTCGCCCGCCATCCGGTCCAGCTCGATCACCGACCCTTCGTTCAGGCGCAGCAGGTCGCGGATCGTCAGCTCGGCGCGGCCGACCTCCACCGTCATCCTGACGCCGATGTTTTCCAGCAGGCGCAGCCCTTCGGTCGCGGTCTTGTCGTTCATCGTCCTGTCTCCTCAGGTTCTGGCGCGGCGGGTGACGGAGAGGGCGGATTTCCCCGCGACCTCGCCCGCGACCGCCTCGTAAAGGGGGGTGCCGTCCACAAGGATCTGCACCGTCTCGGTCAGGGTGACGGGGATCACGTCCCCGGTCTGAAGCTGCATCAGCTGGCGCAGCGGAATTTCGGGTTCGGCCATCCGTGCGGTCACGGCCAGCGGGATGGCCATCACCGCCCGCTCCAGCCGGTCGCGCCAGCTGCGGTCATCGTCCAGCGTGTCGGACTGCATGCGCGAGCGCAGCTGGCTTGCGATCGGCTTCAGCGTCTGCAGCGGGTAGAGGATGTCGAAACTCGCCGGCTCGATCCCCGGAAGCTGCACCATGAAGGAACAGTTGACCACCATGTCCTCGCCATCGACGAAGGCCGCGAACTGCATGTTCTCCTCGCGTCCGACGACATTCAGCGTCAGCGACATCAGGTCCCGCCACGCCAGCACCAGCGCGTGGTTCAGCCGGTCGGTCACGATCTCGATCACGCGCTGTTCGGTGGCGGTGAATTCGCTGCGGCTGGCCTTGATGGCGCGGATCGCCCCGCCATAGTAGGCGTCGGTGAGGATCGAGATGAAGGCGGGCGGCATCACGATCAGCTGGTTGCCGCGCAATTCCTCGATCCGCGTATTGGTCAGGCTGACGAAATTGTCCTGCGCGTTGCGGTAGTCGTCGAAACTGCGGACCTCGGGCGGAAAGGCCGAGATGCGGGGCTGGATGCGGAGCATCGGCAGAAAGACCGACCGCGCGATCCGGCAGAAGCGTTCGTTGATCATCCGGAGCGCGTGGTAATCCCCCAGCGCCGAATGGTCGTTGGACCCGAAGGCATAGGGCTTGATCTCGGCCCCGTTGAGCGAGCCGCCGGGATCCGATCCGCCGTCGAGCAGGCCGCCGACCAGCGCGGCGACCTCGTTCGCGGAAAGCTTGCGCGGGGCTGCCATCGCGCGCCCCCTACTGCATCACGAAGGTGGGAAAGAAGACATCCTCGATCCCGCCGAAGCCTTCCATCCGTTCCAGCCGCGCGTTGATGGCGGCGCGGATCGCCCCGGCCAGCGCCTTGCGCCCCGCGATGCCCGCCATCTGTTCCTCGGTGAAGGTCGACACCACCCCGAGGATGTCCGAGGTCAGCGCGGGAACATGCGCCTCTACATTGGCGATCACGGCGGGGTCGTATTGCGTGGACACCCCGACCGTCAGTTGCAGGAAGCGCGACGAGCCCGACAGGTTCGACGTCAGCGGTTCGGGAAAGGTGAAGTAGGAGGTGACGAAGAACTCCTGCTCCGGCACGGGTTTCGGCACCTTCTTGTGGCCTTCGCCATCGTCTTCGCCGGCCTCTGCCGCGGCGTCCGGCGCGGCCGCTTCGGGGGCGATCAGGCGCAGCACGTCCTCGGCGGGCGACAGGGGGTTGGCAAAGTAGAAGAACCCCGCGCCGAAGCCCGCCCCAACCAGCGCGGCAGAGCCGGCAAGCAGGCCCAGAAGGCGCAGGATGCGCCCCTTGGGGCGGGGTTGGGGGCTGTCGGCGGTTTGGGTGGCCATGACGGGCGTCTCCTCAGGCGACGATGTTCAAAAGGCCGCTCATGCGGCGCGGAAGGGCAGAGAGGGCGGCGCTTCGCGGGCCGGACGGCGCGGCGGGCAGGGCATCGCCTTCGCCCCCGCGCGGGCGGGACCGCGGGTCGCGCCCGCTGCGGGCCTGCGCGTCATGCTGGGCGAGGGCCAGCCCCGCACGGGCCAGCGCGTCGGCAAGGCGCGCTTCGGCCTGCTGGAAAAGCTGTGCCGCCTGCGGGGTGTCGGTCACGATGCGGACCTGCGCCGCGCCATCCTCCATCCCGATCCGGATTTCGACGGGGCCGAGCGTTTCGGGAATCAGCATGAGTTCGATCTCCTGCCCCGTGCCGTCGAGCCGCAGGGAAAGCCCCTCGGCCAGACGCGTCTCCCAGTCGGGCAGGCGGGTGTCGAGCGGCATCTGGCGCGGCGCGGCGGTGGGGGGCGGGGCGGTCTGGGTCTGCGACAGCGCGTCCGTCAGCGCAGGGGCGGGCGGGGCCATGGCGGCATCGCCTGCGGGCGTCGCGGGCAGGGGGGCTGCGGCGAAGATGGCTTTGGCCTCCGGCTTGGCATCGGCTTTGGAATCGGGCGGCGTGTCGGTCGGGGCGGATCCGCGCGCTGCGGCAGGGCGCGGCGCGCGCGGGTCGGCCCTCTCTCCGGCCTTGGCGGCGGTCTTGGCGGCGGGCGCGTCAGGGGCGGGCGCATCGCCCCCTGCGGCTTTGCCCGTGCCCGTCGCGGTCGCCGGTGCTGCGGCGGGCAGGGGCTGGGGCGCGACCGTCGCCACTGGGGGCAGGCTTTCGCCATCCGCCGTGTCGGCGGGCGCGTCTTCGGCCACGGTCTCGGCCGTGCCGCCAATGTCGGTGTCGCCCTCTGTCTGCGCCATGCTTTCCGGCGGCAGGGCGGCCGCGGCCCCCCCGCCCGCGGGCGGGGTCGGGGCTGCGGGCGGATCGGCGCTGCCGGGCGCTTCGGCGGGTGCGGCCGCTTCCACTGGTCCGGAGGCGGGCGCGAATGCAGGCGCGCCGGCCGCAAGGCGCGACAGGATCGCCCCGACACTCGGCGGCACGGCTTCGGGTGCGGCTTCTGGGGCGGGCGCAGGCGCGGCGGCGTCGCCTGCCGCCCGCAGCCCGCCAGCCTGTGCCAGTGCCGCCGCGAAATCGCCCCCGCCCGTCGCGCCTTTGGCGGCGGGCGCGGTCGGGGCGGGCAGCGTGTCGGCGGTCGGCGGGGTCAGGGTCAGGTCGGCGATCATGCGGGGGGCCTGCGGAAGCTTTGGCCCCGAGGGTGCAAGATCGGTGCCATCACGGCCCCGTCCGCAATCCCGTCTGGCGCGGCGGCAGCATCGCCTCGGCCCGCGCCTGCCGGTCGTCGCGCGCCGCCTGCCGCGCCGCCCCCGCCTTGTCGGCCAGAAGGTCGCGGCGGTGTTCGCGCTGCGCGAGCGCCCCCTGCGCGGCGGCGAGTTTGCGCGCCAGCCCGTCGCGCAGGCCGTGCTGGCGGGCGGCCTCGGCCAGAAGCTGGCCGGTCAGGATGCGGTCGCTGCGGATGTCGGTTGCCAGCCGCGCCACGGGCGGAGCGGCGCGCCGCTGGTCGATCATCGCCTCCAGCCGCGCGGCCATGGCCTGCGCCTCGGCCAGACGGCGGGTCAGGTCGGCCACGCGGGCCAGCATCGCCGCCACCGCCGCCCGTTCCTTCAGCGCCATCAGGCCAAGGATGCGCGCGCGGTCGGTCATGCCGCCCTGCCCGTCAGCGTGATCAGCGCGGCGCGGGCCTCGGCAAAGGGCGCGGGGTCGTGCGGGTGCTGGCGGATGAAATCCTCGATCCGCGGCCAGAGGCGGATCGCCTCGTCCAGATCGGGGTCCTGCCCCGCCACATAGCCGCCCATCAGCATCAGGTCGCGGTTGTCCATGTAAAGCGCGATCAGGCGGCGCAGGCGGCGGGCGGCCATCTGGTGGTCGGGATCGGTGATGTCGCCCATCACGCGGCTTGCCGATTGCGGCAGGTCGATGGCCGGATAGATGCCCATCTGCGTCTGCCGCCGCGACAGCACGAAATGCCCGTCGAGGATCGCCCGCGCGGTATCGACGACGGGATCGTTCGTCGTGTCGTCGCCATCGGCCAGCACGGTGTAGACCCCCGTGATCGCCCCCTCTCCGGCCAAGCCCGGCCCCGTGCGTTCGATCAGCGACGGGATGAGCGAGATGACCGAGGGCGGATAGCCCTTGGCCGTGGGCTGTTCGCCCAAGGCCAGCCCGATCTCGCGCTGGGCATGGGCGACGCGGGTCAGGCTGTCGATGATCAGAAGCACCTGCCTGCCCTGCGCGCGGAAGTATTCCGCCACCGCCGTCGCCCGCCGCGCCGCGCGCAGGCGCAACAGGGGCGAACGGTCGGCGGGCACGGCGACCATGGCGATCCGTGCCGCGGCGTCGCCCTGCATGATCTGGCGGACAAAGGCACCCACCTCGCGCGCGCGCTCGCCGATCAGGCCCACGACGACGACATCGGCCACGCTAAAGCGGGCCATCATCTCCATCAGCACCGACTTGCCGACGCCGGAGCCTGCGATGATCCCGAAGCGCTGGCCCTGCCCCACCGACAGCGCCGCGTTGATGACGCGCACCCCGATATCCAGCGGCCTGTCCACCGGCATGCGCGCCAGCGGGTTCATCAGCCGCCCCGCCAGTGGCCAGCGCCCCGTGCAGCGCGGCGGGGGCAGACCGTCGAGCGGATGGCCTTCGGCATCCACCACGCGGCCGAGGAGTTCGGGGCCCACCTCGGCCTCGTGCCCGCCGTCGATGACGTGGAGCCGCGCCCCCGCGACGATCGCTGCGCCCGGCTGGTTCAGGAACAGCAGCGTCCGCCCGTCGCGGAAGCCGATGACCTCTCCCTGCACTGGCGCGCCGGTTTCGGTTGCGATCTCGCACAGCGTGCCGGGGCTGGCGGGAAAGCCCGTGGCTTCGAGGATCAGCCCGTCATAGCGCAGCACGCGCCCTTCGACGCGGGGCGCGCGTGGGGCAAGGCGCAGGGACAGGTCGGCGGCCAGACGGTCCAGCATCAGCGCGTGTCCAGCAGGTCGGACAGCACGATGCCGTCGGCCCGCACCTCGGCATCGCCGCGGGCAAGGCGCGGGTCGGGCAGGATCGTCGTGCCCGCCAGCGCGCTGTCGCCCAGATGCGGGGCGATGGCGGCCAGATCGTCGGGGTTCAGCCGCAGCGTCACGTCGCGCATCCCCTGCGCCACGCGGTCGGCCAGCGCCTCGATCCGCGCGAGGAAGGGCAGGGGCAGCGCGTCGATGGCCTGCCCCGCCCGCTGCGCCGCCAGTTGCCGGACGGCCGCGGCGATCATGTCGGCCAGCGCGGGCAGGCCGTCGGGTGCGGCGGCAAGGCCCCGCGCCACGGCCAGAAAGGCATCCCGCGCGGCGGCAAGGTCGGCGTCCGCCGCCGCCCGCCCTTCGGCGCGGCCCCGTTCGATGCCGCGCGCCATGCCTTCGGTCAGGCCCGCCGCATGGCCCTCGGCCCGCGCCTCTGCCAGAAGCTGCGCCGGATCGGGCGGCGGCGGGGCGGCGTCGTCCGGCGGCAGGAGTTCGGGCAGGACGGGCGCGGGGGCAGGGGCGGCGCGGTCGGGCTGGTCCAGCCGCGCGGCGCGGAAGCTGCCATCCACCGCGACCAGCGGCGCGCGGCCCGTGAAGCCCCCGCCTGTGCCCGCGCGCAGCCGCGCGGCAAGCTGGGCGGGCGACAGCGCCGCATCGGCGGGCGCCGGCGCGGGGGCGGGTTCGGGCGTGCGTTCGGCAGGCTGGGCCATCGCTTACACCATCTGCTCGCCGCCGCGGCCCGCCAGCACGATCGTGCCGTCATCCGACAGCCGCCGCGCGGTGGCGATGATCGCCTTCTGCGCCTCTTGCACCTCGGTCAGGCGGACGGGGCCGAGCGCCTCCATCTCGTCGCGGATATTGGCGGCGGCGCGGGTGGACATGCAGCCCAGAAGCTTTTCGCGCAGGACGTCGTCCGCCCCTTTCAGCGCGAGGACAACCTGTTCGGGTTCCACCTCGCGCAGCAGGGTCTGCAGGCTGCGGTCGTCGGATTTCACGAGGTTGTCGAAGACGAACATGTTGTCCTGGATGGCCTGCATCAGGTCTTTGTCGTCTTTCCGCACCTCGCGCATGATGCGCTGTTCCATCATCGTCTTGGTGAAGTTCATGATCCGCGCGGCGGCCTTGACGCCGCCGATCTGGCTGGCCCGCGTGGTGGCCGATGCCTTGAACTTGCGCTGCATCACATGTTCCAGATCGCGCAGCGCCTCGGGCTGCACCGTGTTCAGGTTGGCGATGCGGGTGACGATGTCGGGCTGCTGGCCTTCGGGCAGCATGGTCAGCACATCGGCGGCAAGCCCGTAATCCAGACAGGCGATGACCAGCGCGATGATCTGGGGGTGTTCGTCCGCGATCAGCTCTGCGATGGAACGGGCATCCATCCAGTCGAGGATCTCGATCGGCCGTTCGGCCGAGGCGGGGTTGATCCGGCTGATCACGGACTGGGCTTTGTCCTCGCCCAGCGCCTCGGTCATCATGGTGCGGATGTAATGGGGCGTGCCGTGGCCCAGCCCCGTTTCCTGCGTCAGCCCGATCAGGAATTCCTCCACCACCTGTTCCAGCGTTTCCTGATCGACATCGCCCACGGCATACATGGCGGCGCCAAGGCTCTGCACCTCGGGCGGCGTCAGGTTCTTCAGAACGGCGGCGGCGGCGCGTTCGCCAAACAGCAGCATCAGCACGGCGGCGCGTTCCAGACGCGTCAGGTAGACGCGGTGGGGCGCTTCGGCGGGGGCGGGGTCGGGGAGGTTGGCATTGCGCGGGGCGGGCATGGCGGACCTTCAGGAATTCGTCGGCATGTCGGCCTTCATCATCTTCTGGATGACCGAGGCGATGCGGACAGGGTCTTCGGCGGCGATCTGGCGCAGGACGGCGAATTTCTCCTCGCGCGTGGTGGCGGCCCCCAGCGCGGCATTGGTCAGCCGCGCCAGCCGCGCATCGAGCCGCGCCTGCACGTCATCGAGCGTCTCGCCCTCGCCCACCTCGACCCCCGGCACGGCCCCGATGGCGACGGATTGCGGCGCGGGCAGGTCGGCATGGGCCGACAGGCGCATCAGCAGCGGCCGCACGATCCCCAGCGCGACGATGGCCAGCCCCGCGATCAGGGCAAGCTGGCGCGTGGCTTCGGGCAGCCATGACAGGTCCACGGGCCGGGTGACCGCGACCGTTTCGGTGACGAAGGGCTGGGCGGCGATGGTGATGCTGTCGCCGCGTTCCGCATCGAAGCCGATGGCGGTCTGGGCCAGCCGTTCCAGATCGGCCCTCAGCGCGGGGGGCAGCAGGGGCGGGGGTTCGGCCCCCTCTTCCGGCGCGGTTTCGGGCGCGGTTTCGGGCGGGGCGGCGCGCATCAGGATCGCGGCCGAGATGCGGGTGATCCGCGCCACGGCGGGCTGGGTGGTCGAGACGGTCTTGGACACCTCGTAGTTGCGCGTCAGGTTCGAGCTGCGGTTTTCGGCGACATCGGTGCCGCCCTGCGGGGCGGGCGTGCCCTGCGGGGCGGGGTCGGCCTGCACGGGCGGGGTGTTCGACACCGCGCCGGGGATGCCGCGCGCAGAGGGGGCGGAACTGTTCGTCTCGCTGCTCTGTTCGGACACCAGCGCCGAACGGGCGGGGTCCACCCGTTCCTCGGTGATCTGGCTTTGCGTGAATTCCATGTCCACCGTCACCTGCACCGACAGGTTGCCTGCCCCCGCGATGGGGGTCAGCAGCGCCTCGATCCGTTCGCGGTAAAGCCGTTCCAGCTCGATCCGGTGCTGCAGCTGGCGGTCCGACACAACGGCCAGCGGATCATCCCCGCCGCGCGACAGAAGGCGGCCCATCTGGTCCACCACCGTCACATCCCCCCGCGCCATGCCGGGCACGGAGGAGGAGACGAGGTTCACCACCGCCTCCACCTGCGCCGCTTCCAGCACGCGGCCGGGCGCGAGCGTCAGGAAGACCGAGGCGCGGGGCGGTTTGGTGTCGCGCAGGAAGGCGGTCTTTTCCGGCAGCGCCAGATGCACCCGCGCCCCCGCGATGGCGGCGATTTCGGTGATCGAACGGGCAAGGTCGGCTTCCTGCGCCTGCCGCAGGCGGGTGGCTTCGACCGACCGGCTGGCACCCATCGGCAATTCGCCCAGCACCGCATCGGCATCGGGCATGGATTGCGGCAGCCCCTGCGCCGCCAGCGCCATCCGCGCGCGGTGGTAATCGGCCGAGGGCACCTCCACCTCGCCGGTCAGGCTGTCTACCGTGGCCTCGATCCCCGTGCCGGCCAGCGCCTCGACCACGCGGGCCTTCTCGGCCTCGGCCATGCCGGGGTAGAGGGTCACGCGCGCGGGTTCGCGCAGCAGGACAAAGGCCCCCATCGCCAGAACGGCGACGGTCAGGATCAGGATGGCGGGCATGGCGCGGCGCATCGCCGGCTGCCGGCCCATACGCAGCACATGGCTGACCGCGCCCCTGGCCTGCGCCACGAGGGGGTTGCCACCGCCGGATGCGGGAACGGGGGAAAGGGCCATCTTCGGTTACACCGGCATGTTCATGATGTCGCGGTAGGCCCCCAGCGCCTTGTTCCGCACGTTCAGGGCGAACTGGAAGCCCAGCGAGGAAATCTGCTGCTCCACCATCACCGCGGCGAGGTCCGAGCGTTCGCCCCGTTCAAAGGCGCGCGCGGCTTCCGAGGCGTTGGACTGCGCGCGGGCCAGATCCTCGACCGCGCTGCCGATGCGGTCGGCAAAGCCGGTCGTCTCGGGCTTGGCGGGCTGTTCGACGCGCGGCGCGGCGGCGGCAAAGGGCAGCGGCTGGAAGCCGTTGATCGGGCCGATGGACATGGGGTGCCCCTTACACCGCGCGGGCCAGCGCCAGCGCGGCGCTGCGGTCGGTGGCGTTGATCAGCAGGTCGGCGGGGGTGATCGTGCCACCCTCGTGCATCACCAGCGCGCGCTGGATGACGTTTTCCAGCTCGCGCACATTGCCTGGCCAGTCATGCGCCATCAGGGCCGAGATCGCCTCGGCCGTCAGCAGGGGCAGGGGCTGGTCCTCGGGCGCGTGGCGGCGCACCAGTGCGGCGGCCAGCACGGGGATGTCGTCGGGCCGTTCGGCCAGCGCGCGGGTGGCCAGCGGAAAGACGTTCAGGCGGTAGAACAGATCCTCGCGGAAGCGGCGGGCGGCGACCTCGGCGGGCATATCGCGGTTCGAGGTGGCGATGACGCGGATATCCACCGCGACCTCGGCCTGCGCGCCGATCGGGGTCAGGGCGCGTTCCTGCAGGACGCGCAGCAGCTTCGATTGCAGGCCCATCGGCATTTCCGAGATTTCGTCCAGCATCAGCGTGCCGCCTTCGGCCGCGCGGATGATGCCCTTGTTGGCGGTGGCTGCACCGGTGAAGGCACCCTTCTCGTGGCCGAAGAGGATGGCTTCCAGCATGTTCTCGGGGATCGCCGCGCAGTTGATGGCGACGAAGGGGGCCTTGGCGCGGCGCGATGCGGCATGGACCTGACTGGCCAGCACTTCCTTGCCCGAACCCGTGGGGCCGTTGATGAAGACGGTGACATCCGTGCGCGCCACGCGGGCGGCAAGGTCGATCAGCTGCCCCGTTTCGGGATCGGCGGCGACCATCGCCTGCACCTCGGCCCCCGCGACATCGGCCAGCATCATCAGCGCGCCGTCGCGCAGGGGCTGGGCCGCTGCCGCCGCGGGCAGCGCCACGCGCAGAAGGCGTCCGCCCATCTCGGCCGTCAGGGCAAAGGCGGGCGCGCCCTCGGTCACGACGATCATGCTCCGCCCGCCTGCCGCGCGGGTCAGATCGGCCAGCGCGCGCGGGCCGCCCATCGCCGCCTCGGCCTTGTCCGAGGCGACCACGACCTGCACGCCCTGCGCGGGGCGCGGGCCACGGTCGGCGGCGATCCGGCGGCGGACCAGAAGCTGCACCAGCGGCTGGGCGGCGGTGAAGGCATCGTCGATCACATGGATAAGGGTCATCTTCGCGGTCCGTCTGGTTTCGTGCCTGTGGGGAACAAGGCAGGATGCGTGCCAGCCCGTGGCGGGGCGGGCGGAAATTTCCGCAGGCGGCCTAAAATGGCGCTGTCCGCTGCCGAAGCGGGGGGCTGACCACCCGCCACCGGGCGCTTTCCGTCGCGGCAGGGACGGCCCGCGCCACTCCGCCGGATTCCCGACAGGACAAAGGTTGGCCCGCGGGGCAATCCCATGGCCGCGCCTACAACCTTAGGTATCGGTCGCGGGGCGACTTTCGGCAGACGCGCGGGGCGGAACGGGCCCGCGACAGGGGGCGCAGGGCCCCCGTCCCATCCGTAAGGCGGTATCACAGTGCCCCCTGCCCCGCCGTTCCTTGCTGTCGAAGCGGAACAACCCTGAGGCAACGGTCTGATGCTGTCCAAGACCTACCATCTGAAATTTCCCAGCCTCGACGCGGCGCAGATCGCGGCGCCCTTCGTGATCGAGGCGCTGGGCGCGGCTATCCCCAGTTGCAACCTGAGCGGCCTGAACGTGCTGATCAGCAAGGAGGGCGACGTGTCGATCAACGTCTTCTTCCCCTCGGTCGCGGACCTGAAGACCTTCGAGAAGAAGCATGGCGGTTTCCTCGACACGATGAAGAAGACCTTCCTGTTCAAGTCCACCGGCTTTGACGGGGTCTGCATCTTCAACTTCGACCGGAACGAGGACGCGGCCTGAGGGCTGCGCGGTCCGATCCAGAGGTTCCGGTGAAGCGCAGGGGACATTCATGACCGCCAACCTGACAGGGCAGGTCTTCCGGACCGGAGGCGCGGCATGAGCGCGCCCGTCACGGACTCCGCCCCCGACAGCGGGCTGATGCGCGTCTCGTCCGACAAGATCGGCCGCCTGATGGATCTGGTGGGCGAGCTGTCGCTGTCGATCTCGGAAACGGTGCAGTCGCCCGATCTGGCGGGGCTGGTGCTGACGAATTTCGATGCCGCCGTCCACCGGCTGAACATGATCGTGCGCGAGGTGCAGGACGCCGCGACCGAATTGCGGCTGGTGCCCGTGGATGACGTGTTCCGCCGCCTGCGCCGCATGGTGCGCGAGCTGGAACGCCAGACGGGCAAGTCCATCGATATGGTGATCGAAGGCGGCGAGACGGCGATCGACAAGCTGGTGGCAGACAGGCTTTACGATCCCCTGCTGCATGTGGTCCGCAATTCGGCCGATCACGGGTTGGAATCCCCCGACGAACGCGCGGCGGCAGGCAAGCCGCGTCAGGGCCGCATCACGCTGTCGGCCGCGCAGGTGGGCTCCGAGGTGCGGATCGTCGTGGCCGATGACGGGCGCGGCCTGAACCGCGCGAAGATCCTGCAGAAGGCGCGCGAGAAGGGCTTTTTCGGCCCCGACGAGGAGCCCGAACCGTCGGCGCTGTGGCGCGTGATCTTCGAACCCGGTTTCTCGACCGCCGAGACGGTGTCGAACCTGTCGGGGCGCGGCGTCGGCATGGATGTGCTGAATTCCACCATGACCGCCCTGCGCGGGCGCATCGGCGTGGACAGCGCCGCAGGGCAGGGCACGCGGGTCGCGCTGCATATCCCCGTGTCGCTGGCCTTCCTCGACTGCATCATCCTGCGGCTGGGGGTGCAGCTGTTCGCCGTGCCCATCGACGTGGTGTCGGAAATCGCCAAGCCCGGTGCGGGCGATCTGGTCGGCATCTCGGCCGGTCACGGGTCCGAGATGTTCCGCCTGCGGGGCAGCTACATCCCCGTCTGCCGTCTGGACCGCTTCTATGACGACCGCGCGGGCCACATGGCGCGGAGCGCGGCTGGATCGGCGGGCGAACAGGTGCTGGTCGTGTTCAACACCACGTCCGGTGCCATCGCTGTGCCGGTGGACGAAATCCTCGACCGCCAGCAGGTGGTGATGAAGCCCCTCGTCGGGCGGCTGGCCAAGGTGCGCGCCAGCTGGGGCTGCGCGCTACTGGGCACGGGCGAGGTGGCGCTGGTCCTCGACTGCGAGCGCCTGGCCAGCGGGGTCGCGGCATGATGCCCATGGCCGACATGACGGGATGCGACGCCATCCGCACCTGGCTGAGCCAGCGCTGCGGCATCCATTATCCCGCGCACAAGTGCGACGTGCTGCGCCAGCGCCTTGCCCGCGTGCAGCGCGCCTACACGCTGGACGATCTGGGCGATCTGGCGCGGGCGCTGATCGACGGCAACGACCGCGACCTGCAACTGGCCGTGATGCACGCCGCATCGACCAACCACACCTATTTCTTCCGCGAACCCGAGGTGCTGGACATCTTCCGCGGCACGATCCTGCCCATGGTCGCGCAGCGCGACGAGATCCGCATCTGGTCGGCCGCCTGTTCGACGGGGGAAGAGGCCTATACGCTGGCCATCCTGATCGCCGAAACCTTCGGGCTTGGCGCGCTGAAGCGGACCTCCATCCTCGGCACGGACCTGAGCGCGCCGGTGATCGCCACGGCGGAGTCGGGGCTATTCACCGGACACCGGCTGGAGCGTCTGCCAAAGGACATCCGCCAGCGCTACTTCCTTGCCGAAGGCGGCGACAGTTTCCGCATCCGTCCCGAACTGCGCGGCGCCTGCACCTTCCGCCAGATGAACCTGAAGACGCGGCCCTATCCGTTCCGCAAGACCTTTCAGGCCGTCTTCTGCCGCAACCTTCTGTATTACTTCGAAAAGGCGGACCAGACCGCCACGCTGCGCGCGCTGCACGATGTCACGGAACCCGGCGGCTGGCTTGTCACCAGCGTGACCGAGAACCTGCGCGACCTCGGCACCGCGTGGACGCCCTTCTCCAACGGTATCTACAGAAAGGCCGCGCCATGACCGCCGCCCAGCGTATCCGCGTCCTGATCGTCGATGACTCGGCCATGGTCCGCAAGGTGCTGTACATGGGGCTGTCGGCCGATCCCGTGATCGAGGTGGTGGGGACCGCCTCGAACGCCGATGTGGCGTGGAAGCTTATGCAGCTTCTGCGTCCCGACGTGGTGACGCTGGACCTCGAGATGCCGGGGACGGACGGGCTGACCTTCCTGACCGACTACCTGCCCAAGATGCCGGTTCCGACCGTGGTGATCAGCTCGCTCACCCGCGAGGGGACCGAGATCACGCTGCGCGCGATGGAGGCGGGGGCGGTCGATGTGCTGCCCAAGCCGCTGCTTGGCCCCGCCGACGGCCTGCCCGCGATCCTGCCCGAAGTCTGCGCCCGCGTGCGCGCGGCGGCCACCGCCCGCGTCGTGCCGGGCCGCAGGCTGCGGATGCGCCCGCCCGTGGCCGCCGCCGCCGCGATGCCGTCGCCCGCGGGGTGTGCGCCGCGCGGCGGGGTCATCGCCATCGGGTCCTCCACCGGCGGGGTGCAGGCGCTGACGCGCATCCTGCCGATGTTTCCCGCCGATGCGCCCCCGATCCTGATCGTCCAGCACATGCCCGAAGGCTTCACCGGCCCCTTCGCGGCGCGGCTGGACGCGCTCTGCGCGCTCGAGGTGCGCGAGGCGCGCGACGGCGAGGTGCTGCAGGCCGGCCGCGTGCTGATCGCGCCGGGGGGCAGGACCCATATGGTCATCGTCCGCCGGGGCCAGTCCCTGCAGGTCGAACTGCATGCGGGCGATCCCGTCGCCTTCTCGCGCCCGTCGGTCGATGTGCTGTTCGCCTCGGTCGCGCGCCATGCGGGCGCGCGGGCCGCCGCCGCGATCCTGACCGGCATGGGCCGCGACGGGGCAGGCGGGCTTCTGGCCATCCGCCACGCGGGCGGCCGGACCGTCGCGCAGGATGAGGCGACCTCGGTCGTTTACGGGATGCCAATGGCCGCCGCCGAAATTGGTGCGGCCGAGGCGATCCTTCCGCTCGAAGCCATTCCGGCGCGGCTCTTGCAGTCCGGCCCCGCCGCCCCCCCGAAGCCCGCGCCCGCCGCCCTTGGCCGCGCGCCACAGTGAAAGGAAACCGAGATGTCCGCTGACACGCAGCAAGAGGCGCAATCCCGCCACGCGGCACTGGGCGCGATGGATGCCGACAACATCGACGAGATGTACCTGACCTTCGCGCTGGCGGACGAGGAATACGGCGTCGGCATCGCCGCGGTGACCGAGATCGTGGGCATGCAGCGCATCATGTCGGTGCCGGATGTGCCGCTTTACATCAAGGGCGTCATCAACCTGCGCGGCAAGGTCATTCCGCTGATGGACGTGCGGCTGCGCTTCGGGATGCCGGAACGCGCCTATGACGAACGCACCGTGGTGATCGTGATGGATGTGGGCGATGCGCCCATCGGCCTGATCGTCGACGGCGTGAGCGAGGTGCTGGAAATCCCGCCCGCGCAGGTGGACCGCCACACCCAGTTCGGGCGCGGCGCGGCAAAGCCCGTCATCGCGGGCATCGGGCGCGTGGGCGAACGGGTGGCGATCCTGCTCGACACCTCGGTGCTCGTCTCCGACAGCGACGTGGCCCTTCCGGCCGAGGCGATGGTGGCCGCCCAATGAAGCGCGTGCTGATCTACAACCAGAAGGGCGGCGTCGGAAAGACGACGACGGCGGCCAACCTCGGCGCGGCGCTGGCGCGGGCGGGGGCGGGGCGCATCGTGCTGGTCGATCTGGACCCGCAGATGCACCTGACGGCGTCGCTCGGCCAGTCGGGGCGGGCCGGTTGGTCGGTGCGCGACCTGCGCGCGGGGACGGCGGGCGAACCCGCGGCGATCGATGGCGAGCCGGGCCTTTTCCTTGTGCGCGGGCATCCCGAGGCGCCGCCGGATGACGCGGCCCCCGCCCATGCCGCGCTCGGGGCCGACTGGCTGATCCACGACGCGCCGCCCGGCTGGAACGGCGAGCTGGCCGCGCTGATGGCGGTGGCGGACCTGATCCTCAGCCCGCTGGAGGCGGATTTCCTCGGCCTGAACGGGGTCAGCCGCCTGATGCGCCAGATGCAGGAGGCGGGCGTGCCGTGGGAACGGCTGGCGCTTCTGGTCTGCCGCTATTCCGACCGTCTGGCCGTCCACCGCGAGGTGCGGGCGCGGCTGGCCGAACGCTTCGGCACGCAGGGCCTGCTGCCGCATGTCATCCGCAACTCCGTGCGTCTGGCCGAAGCGCCGGGGCAGGGGCGGACGGTGTTCCGCCATGCCCCCAGCAGCACGGGGGCTGCGGATTACGCCGCGCTGGCACGGCACCTGATCCTGTCCGCCCGCGGCCCGAAGCGTCCGGGGATCGGGGGTGCCGCATGACGCGCCGCCCCGCCAAGCCTGCCCCCGCCAAGGGAACCAAGACCCCCGCCTTCAGGACGGCGCGGGGCATGCTGCTGAACGATCCGCTCGACTGGCTGGAAGGTCCCGCCGCCCCGCAGGCGCAACCCGACCCCGCCCCGCCCGAAGCGCCGGTCGCGGCGCCGCGCCAACCGGACCAGCCCGGAACCGCCGGGCGTTCCGCCAAGACCCCCACCCCTCCCTCTGGCCGGGCCAAACCGGCTGCCAAAAGGACGATTGCCATGACTGCCACCCCCGCGTCCGCGCGCCCGATCTGGGAAACGATCGACACCTATGCGCTGGTCGACCTGCTGTCGAACCCGATGATGATCGCCGATGCCGGCATGATCATCCGCCATGTCAACGAAGCCGCCTTCCGGATGTTCGAGCGGATCGAGGAAGAGGTCCGCAAGGACCTGCCGCAGTTCCGCGCCCGCGACGTGGTGGGCAAGAACATCGACGTCTTCCACAAGAACCCCGTCTACCAGCGCCGCACGATGGACGGGATGACCGAGCCCCATGACGGCACCTTCTCGATCGGGGGGGCGCATCTGGGCTTCCGCGCGACGCCGCGCCATGACGAAAGCGGCAAGATCGCCTGCTATTTCGTCGAATGGCGCGACCGCACCGCCGAGGTGGTGGCCGAAGCGCAGCTGGCGCAGATGGTCACCGCGCTGAAGGACATGTCCGAAGCGCATCTTCTGGGCGAGATCGACGTGATGATCGACGCCGCGCAGTTCTCGGGCGTGCTGCGCGAGTCCGTCCAGCTTGTGAACGAGATGGTGCAGGAGCACATCAACACCAAGAAGAAGGTGGTGGCCTGCGTGACCGAACTGGCGCAGGGCAATCTCGACGCCAGCATCGAGACGTTCAACCGCAAGCGCGTGTTCCTGAATGACGCGGTCGAACTGATCCGCGGCAGCCTCAAATCCTTCGAGGCCGAGATCAGGCGCCTGCTGTCCGACATGTCGGGCATGGTCGCCGCCCATGACGCGGGCGATATCGACGTCTTCATCGACAGCAGCGGATATTCCGAAAGCTATGCCCGCGTGATCGACGGCATGAACGCCATGGTCCGCAAGCACATCGAGACCAAGGCCAAGGTCATCGATGTGGTCAAGGAATTCGCCAACGGCAATTTCGAAGCCCCGCTGGAACGCTTCCCGCGCAAGAAGGCCTTCATCAACGAGGCGATGGAAACCGTCCGCGCCAACTTCAAGGGCCTTGTCCTCGATGCCGAGCGGCTGGCCCGCGAACTGGCCGACGGCGTGCTGGACAGCACGGTCGATACCACGCGCCACAAGGGCCAGTTCCGCGCCATGATCGATTCCATCGACGGCATCCGCGGCACGGTGGGCGGCGTCGTGGCCGAGATCGACCGCCTCTCGCAGGCGATCGTGGCGGGCCAGCTGGACGTGCAGACCGACGCCGCCGCCTACAGGGGCGCCTATGGCAGGATCATCCAGGCGTTCGATGCGACCTTCACCTCGCTCAACTCGGCCTTCAGCCTGATCAGCACGCAGGTGAGCCAGGTCGCCGTCAGCGTCGAACAGATGAGCCGGTCGTCGCAATCGCTGGCCACCAACGCGCAGATCCAGTCCTCGTCGGTGGACGAGGTCTCGGCCTCGGCGGAACAGACGGATGTGCAGGTCAAGGCCAATGCCGCCGCCGCCACCACGGCCAGCGAACTGGTCACCGGCGCGTCCGAGATCGCCGAGGTCGGCAAGTCGAAGATCAACGAGATGGTCGGCGCGATGGAAGGCATCCGCGTGTCGTCGCAGGACATCGCCAAGATCATCAAGGTGATCGACGAGATCGCCTTCCAGACCAATCTCCTCGCGCTCAATGCGGCGGTGGAGGCCGCGCGGGCCGGCCAGCACGGGCGCGGCTTCGCGGTCGTGGCGCAAGAGGTACGCAATCTGGCAGGCCGGTCGGCCAAGGCCGCGCGCGAGACGTCGGACCTGATCGACGACGCGTCCAAGCGCGTGCAGGCGGGCGTGCGGATCGCGGACGAGACGAGCCGCGCCTTCGTCACCATCGCCGACGACATCGACAAGGTGAAGACGCTGGTGCGCGACATCGCCGCCGCCTCGGGCGAGCAGGCGCGCGGCGTGGCCCAGATCAATGCAGCCATCGGCGAGATCGCGAAGTCGGCCCTGTCCACCAGCCAGCAGGCCGAAGAGCTTGCCGCCACCTCGGCCGAGATGCAGGCCGCGACGGAATCGATGCTGGGCGAGGTGTCGCGCTTCCGCCTGCGCGCGACCCGTCCGGCGACGGCGCTGCCGCCCGGCATGCTCGACGGGCTGCCCGCCGACCTGATGGCGCAGATCCAGGGCCTGATCGCCAGCCAGATGGCCGGTGGCCGCCCGCTCGCCGCGACCGGCACGGGCGGGGCCATGTTCACCAGCGACCGCGACACCCGCGGATTTGCGAATTTCTGAAGACACACGGCGGCGCGGCACAGGCCGCGCGGCCCTGACACAGCGGAGAGACCGATGCCCTACAACGTGATGATCGTCGATGACGCCGCGATGATGCGCCTTTACATCGCCAGCTTCATCAAGACCCTGCCCGACTTCAAGGTCGTGGCGCAGGCCGCCAACGGACAGGAGGCGCTGGACAAGCTGGGCGCCACGCCGAACGTGGACCTGATCCTTCTCGATATCGAGATGCCGGTGATGGACGGGCTGGAATTCCTGCGCCACGCCAAGCTGAAGACGCGGGCCAAGATCTGCATGCTGTCCTCGGTCGCGGTGTCCGGCTCGCCCCATGCGGCCAAGGCGCGCGAACTGGGCGCGGATGGTGTGGTGGCCAAGCCGTCGGGCACCGTGTCGCACGATCTGGAAGAAAAGACGGGCGACGAACTGGCCCGCACGATGCGGATGCTGGTGGCGGCCTGACGGGCGCCACCCTCCGCCGCCGCGCCCCCTGACCCGCGCCTGCGCTGACCCGCGCCTGCCCTGACGCGCCTGAACGAGGAAGACATGTCGGACGAGATGGACGAAATCTGGGCGCTTTACGCCGATGACGGCGCGCAGGCGCTGGATGCGATGGAAACCGCCCTCGACGCGCTGGGGGCGGGGCCTGTCGATGCCACCGATCCGCAGGTCGCGGCCTTCTTCCGCGCGGTGCATACCTTCAAGGGCAATTCGCGTGTCCTTGGCCTGTCGGTGGTGGAAAGCCGCGCCCACCTGTCCGAGGATCTGATCGGTCTGGTGCGCGATCAGGGCGTGCCGTGGGATGGCGAGATCCGCGACGTGCTGCTGATGGCGACGGATGTGCTGCGCGCCATGCTGGAGGAGACGGCCGCGACGCGGGCGGATGTCGCGCCCGATGCATCCGAGGGGCTGATGGCGCGGCTGGCGGACAAGATCGCGCGCTGCACGGGGCAGACCGGCACGGCCCCCGAAGCCGTGACGCCCCCCGTGACGCCCCCCGAGGACGCGCCCGCCGAGGAAGCGCCGTCCGTCGAGGCGTCTGCCATCGCGGAACCCGCTTCCGCACCGGAACCGGAACCCGAAGCCGCCCCGACGCCCGCCGCCCCGAAGGTCAAGGCGCGCAAGGCGAAGTCCGCAAGGGACGACGCGGCCCCCGCTGCCGCGCCGGCCCCCGAACCGGCATCCGAACCGGTCCCCGTCGCGGCTACCCCCGGCGCGGCTACCCCCGCCGCGCCGCGTCTGGCCGATGATCCCGCCTATCGCGCCATCTTCGACGGCATGGTGCGCGACGCGCTGGCCAAGCTTCAGGGCGCGCTCGCCACGCATGCCACCGATCCGGTCGAGGCCGACACCCGCGCGCGGCGCGAGGCGGACGGGCTGGCCCATGCCGCGCGGCAGATGGGCCTGCCGGAGTGGGAAGCCCCCCTGCGCGCCTTCCTGTCAGCCCCCGAACGCGGATCGGAGCCGATCGCGCAACTGATCCTGCGGCTGCAGGATCTGGGCGACAGCGGCGCGTCGGCCGGACTGGCATCGCCGGATACAGGCGCGGACGACCACAGCTTCTTCGACCGCCTGCAGGACCCCCTGCGCCGGCTTGCGCGGATCGGGGCCGATTATGCCTGCGGCCAGACCCCCGACCCTGCCGAGGTCGCCGCCTGCGTCGATGCGGTCATCGCGGGGGCAGGGGCGCAGGGCTACATCCGCGTGGTCGAACGCGCCGAGGACCTGCGCCACGCCGCTTCCGGAACCGCCTTCCGCGAGGCCGAACTGCGGCTTTACGAGGAACTCGCCGCGGTCGAGGCGGTGATGCCCGATGCCGCCCGCGCCGCCGGTATCAGCCCGCGGGGGATGGTGCAGGAATGGTGCGCCGAACATGTCTTCGACACGCTTTCGGCGCTGGAAGCCACGCTGTCGCGGCTGCGCCAGTCGGCGGAGGGGGACAAGGACGCGCTCTATTCCGACTTCGACCGCCGGATGCGGCTGGTGCGCCACGCCTGCGCCCACCACCGGATCGAGACGGCAGGGCAACTCGCGCTGACGCTGGTGGACCTGTTCGCGCGCGCCCATGCATCGGGCAAGGCTCCCGACCCGATCCTGAACCACATCGCGCGGGGCTTCATCGACACGGTCGAACTGGTCTTCGACGCGCTCCATCAGGGCGAAGAGCCCGATACCGCCAACCTCGACCGGCTGTTCGAGGAAGCGGCGAACATGGGTTTCGTCAAGGACGGGCTGGCCACCGCCACGGCGATCGAGCGGCGGCTGGGCCTGCCCAAGGAATTCCACCGCGTGCTGTCGCCCGAAAGCGTGCGCGCGGCGTCGGAATGCATCGAACAGGGCCATACCTTCTTTGTCCTGCGCGCCGATATCAACGACGACGAGGCGCTGGCCGAACGCTTCATCGACTGGCTCTCGTCGGGGGTGGCGCGGTCGATCACCAATGTCACCGTCTTTCGCGGCACCAGCACGCTGTTCGACTTCCTGATCGCCGCCCCGATGGGCGAGGCCGACTTCGTCGAGACGATGGCGCGGATCGACCCGACGCTGAAAAAGCTCGTCCCCCTACGGACGATGCAGGCGACCGAGGAACAGGGCGCGGCCGATGGCGCGGGCAGCGACGCCGACGGGGGCGCAAGTCTGGCCCAGAGCGGCGGCGTCACCGCCGAGATGCTTGAGACGCTGGGCGAGATCGCGGCCAACCAGTCGATGGTCAGCCACATCCTGACCCAGCTTGCCGAAACCGACCTGACCGAGACGGTGGACACGGTCCTGCGCGCCGCGGGCGGGGACATGCGGCGCGCGCGGGCGCAGCTTCTGGCGGCCGTGGGCGACTATACCGCCCGCCTGAAGGACTGCGCGCAGATCGAGGCGCAGCTGTCCGGCAAGCTTGCCCAGTTGCAGGAAGAGACGGTCGAGATCCGCTCGCGCCGGATCGAGACGGTGCTGCGCCCGCTGGAAACCTTTGTGCAGACCTATTCGCGGCGCAACCGCAGCGAGACGCGGTTTTCCTCCAGCGGGGGCGAGCTGTCGCTGGATGTCACCATCCTCGATACGATGCGGCGCGTGCTGCGAAGCCTTGTGATGTTCCGGCTGGATCAGGCCGAAGGCGCGCCCGCCGCGATGCATGTGGCCTTCCAGCGCGACGAGGAACGGGTGCTGGCGCTGCTGGAGGATGACGGCGCGGCGGTGATCGACGCGCCCGTTCTGGACGACATCCGCGCCACGCTGCAGAAACTGGGCGGCGACATCCGCGCCGTGGCCCTGCCGGGCAGGGGGATGCGGCATCACATCACCGTGCCCTTGGCCATGGTGGTGCTGGAAGGCATGGTCGTGGGCGTCGAAGGCGTGCGCTATGTCATGCCGGTCGATGCCATCCGCATGATCCTGCAACCCGAACAGGACGTGCGGCTTCGCATCTCGGCCGCCGGCGGACGCGAGATGCTGCGTATCGCGCCGGACGAGATGGTCGCCGTCGCCGCGCTGGGCAGCGGGCAGGATCACCCGCGCGAGGGGCGGCGCGGCGTCTATGTCGTCCTTGGCGCGCAGGGCCGCAGCGTCGCGGTTCCGGTGGATGAACTGATCGGCCAGCAGCTGGTCCTTCTGCGCCCGCTGAAGGGGGTGCTGTCGCGAATCAACAACATGAACGGCATCGCGCTTCTGGCGGGCGGGGATGTGGGAATGGTCGTCTCGCCCAGCAGCCTGTGCATGTTCGGGCAGGAAGCCCCGCCGCAGACATACCTAGGAATGTAGCCCCCCGCGTCCGGTATGGGCCTGTTCCGCGCATCGGTATCGAAGGGTGCCAATACCGTTGCGCCACCCCGAAGAGAAGGCGGAAAAGAAGCCCACAGGTTGCAGACTCCGGCGCGATGTCCGGAAAAGGTGCGAGGATAGTACGATGTTGATGACCAAGTTCTCTGACCTCTTCTCGGCCGCCGTGCAGGCGATCCCCTCCGCGAACGGTCTGACCGTGGCGATCCTCAGCCCCGTGGTTCCCGACTATGCCGCAGCCCTCGTCGCCGCCGGGGCAAGGGTGATCTGCGCCGATCCCGATGGCGCTGCGTCCTTCGCGCAGGAACGGCCCGACGTGCTGATCGTGGACCAGCCCGCCCGCATCGCGCCGCGCCGCGTGGCGCTGCTGGCGGCGCAGCTGCGCTGGGGCAATCCCGATCTGGTCGTGCTGGTGGCCGATGGCATGGTGGGGGTCGATTACGGCTTTCCGCACGATCTGGCCTTCGATCCCGCGCTGGGCCCCGCCCATGCCGAAGATGCCCTGTCCATGGCGCGCCACCTGCTGTGCCATGCCCGTCTCCGCGTCGCGGCCAACAGGCCCGCGCCGGTCGTCCCGCTTCTGCGCCGCGCGGCGCGCGCGCGCCGCAAGACCCTGTTCCGCTAGGCTTTCGTGCAGAGGGGCGAAGGGCGGTCCGTCACTGGCGTGCGGGCCGCCCTTCGTTGTTTTTCGCAGCCTTTCCGGCCGTCTAACATTCCTGCGGAACGGGTCGTTTCCTGCAGCACAGGCGGAGATGGAGCCGCGTGCTGAGGAGATGTGCCGATGACCTTTCTCGATGCCCGATCGCAATACCGGCGCGCCGATGCGGGCGAGGTGCTGGCGGTGGAAAGCCCGCACGGCATCATCCTCGTCACCCTGCGCGAGCTGGAGCGGTCGCTGCGCGTGCTGGCCGCGTCCGAGGCGGGGGCCTGTCCCGCCGCCCATCTGAACCGCGCCTTCACCGCGATCTACATCCTGCAATCCTCGCTCGATTTCGATCGCGGCGGCGAGATCGCGGTGAATCTGTTCCGCGTCTATGAATACTGCCGCCTGCGCGTGGCCGAAGCCTTCCGCCGCGAACCCGCGCCGCGCATGACCGAAGCGGCCGACCATATCGCGGCGCTGATCGCGGCGTGGGAACAGATCGACCCCGCGGGCGCAAAGGCCGCGCCGTGACGGCGGCGCTGGCGATCCGGCTGGACATGGCGGGGGCGCGCGTCGCTGCGGCCGTCCGGTCGGGGGATGCGCTGGCGCTGCTGGCTGCCGCCCTGCAACTGCACGAGGTGGTGGAAGAGACGGGGCGCATCGCGGCCCCCGATGCCCGCCTGCGCGGGGCGGCGGCGCTGGCCCTCGCGCGGCTGGAACGCGCCGGGGAACGGCTGGCGGCAGAGCTGGCCGCGCAGACCGAAGGCCGGCACCGCGACAGCCGCCTGCGCGGCGCCTATCGCGGCGCGGTCTGATCCCTAACGGTCAAAGGCCGCCAGCAGCGCCGCGCGGCGTTCGGCGGTGCGGGCGGGGCGCGGCGGACGCAGCATCGACACCAGCGAGACGAGCCTGCGCCGGCGCGGCGCGCCATTGCCGTCAAAGCTGATGCATTCGATCCTCAGGCGGTCGGGATCGGCCCCTTCGGTCGGGGCGCGGCAGGGCAGGTCGGCTTCGAATTGGAGTTCCGGCTTCATCTTCTCTTTCTCTCTCCCCTTTTTCGGTCTGGCGTCGGGCAGGCGTGCAAGGCGCGTGCCGCCCTCAGCGCAGGACGAGTTCGGTCAGCAGCACCTCGCGCACGGGTTCGGGCAGGTCGCCGGTGCCCACGGCCGCGTTCAGCAGGTCGCGCAGGCGCGGCGGCAGGTTCCGGCGCAGCGCGGCGGCCATGTCGCCGCCCCTGGCCACCGCTTCGGCCACCGCCTGCGCCTCGGTCAGGATGCGGGACCTGATGTCATCCAACCGCGCCTCGACCCTGCCTTGCAGCGCGGGCAGCAGGTCGGGCGGTCCTTCGACCGACAGCGTCAGGGTGAGCAGGGCTGTCCGGTCGCCCCGCAGGTCCAGCGTCACCGGATCGGCCAGCGGCAGATAGAGCGACAGGGGCGCGGGCTCTGCGGTCGCGGCGGGCGGCGGGGGGCTGTCGGAGGGCAGCACCGCCGCCTCCGGCCGCAGCGTGGCGGCCAGCCCCGCGCCAAAGGCACCCGCGGTCAGCGCGAACCCCAGAAGGGCGGGCAGAAGCGGGCCGCGAAGGGCGGTCGGGGCAATCGTCACGGGGGCACACTTTCGCGCTTGGCTCTGTGCGGCCATCCTACGCCATCGCGCCCGCGCGCGGACCTGTCCGAAGCGTCGGGTCGGCTTGCCCAAACGGACAGGGCCCGTCGCCGGCCCGCCGCTAAAGAGCGGCGCATGCCGGTCGTCAAGGGATGTGCGGGCGCGCGCCCGTGGCCGAAGCAAACGAGGGTGACGTCAGGCATGAAGGAGAGGATGTCCCGGGCGCTGGTTCCCGTCACCTCGCGCCTGCCCGTTGCGGGACGGGCCCGCCCCGACACGGCCGAGGCGAAGGCGCCGCGCCGCGCGGGGCAGGATTTCGACCTTGTCCAGCGCGAGACGGTGCTGACCAGCCGCAGCCAGATCGAACGCTTCCTGCCCGACATCCTTGGCCGCGCGCTGGCGCGCATCTGGATCGATCCGGCCTTCCGCGACCGCTTTGCCGCCGATCCCAAGGGGACGCTGGCCGATTACGGCGTGCATCTGCCCGAACAGATCGACATCGATTTCGTCACCGAAGGCGCGCTGCGCCCGCAGATCGTGGTGCATGAATATCCCCAGCGCGGCGGGCCGCGCCGCCGCCTGCTTTACCTGCAACTGGTGATGATGGCGGGGCGATGAGGGCGCTTGCCGCAACGCTGGCGCTGTGCCTTGCCCTGCCCGTCGCGGCGGGCGAGCCTTTGGCCGATGCGCTGGACGCGCTGCGCGCGGGGCGGCTGGCCGAGGGCGTGCTGATCTACCGCGACCTTGCCGAGGCGGGCGACGGGCGGGCGCAGTTCAACCTCGGGCTCCTTTACCTCGACGGTCTGGGCGTGCCGCAAAGCCATGCCGAGGCGCTCTACTGGGGGTGGCGCGCGCGGCTGTCGGGCGTGGCCGAGGCGCCCGCGCTGATCGCCCGCCTTGCCCCCCACGCCACCCCCGACCTGCGCGCGGCGCTGGCGGCCCGCCTGATGGCGGATCTGCAGCCGCGCATCGACAGGGGCGAGGGGCGGGCCATGCTGGAACTGGCGGGCGTGTGGATCGAGGTCGCGCCCGACCCCGATCCCGCGCAGGCCTTTGTCTGGCAGGCCCTTGCCGCCGCGCTGGGGGTGGCGGGGGCCGCCGCCGCGCGCGATGCGACGGGCCGCAGCCTTGCCCCCGAGGCGCGGCTGCGGGCCGAGGCGCAGGCGAAGGAGGTGCTGGCAGGGCTTTGCGCCAAGGGGATGCGGGACGCGCCGATCTGCGCCGCCCTGCCGCCCACGCCCGCGGGATAGCGGCGCGCGCGGCGGGAACGCACGGGCCCCCCGGCGCATTGGCCCGAAGATGCCCCGCCCCATCCGCAAGGAGCCGCGCCATGCCCCATCCCGCCCCCCGACCGAGGGTCGAGGTTTTCTTCCTGCCGCTCGACCCCGACAGCGCCCGCCTGACCGGCTGGCTGGACGGACAGGGCGTGGCCTATGCCGCCCGCGACCTGAGCGATCCCGCCACCTCGCGCGAGGCGGTGGCGCGCACGGGGATGCGGATCGCGCCGCTGACGCTGGTCGATGGCCAGATCGTCTGGGGCACGGTGGCCGAACAGCAGAGGCGGCTGCAATCGCTCTTGTGGCGCGACCTGCAATCGTGACCGCGCGGGCCCTTGCCTTGGCTCTGGCATCGGGCGCGCACTTCCTGTTCTCTGGCCCCGCCGCAGATGGAGAGAGTGCCCGCGATGACCCATCCCGTCCTGACCCTGAACGATGGCCGCACCATGCCGCAGATCGGCTTCGGCCTGTGGCAGGTGCCGGCCGACCAGACCGCGCGCGTCGTGGCCGAAGGGCTGGCGGCGGGCTACCGCATGATCGACGGCGCGGCGATCTACGGCAACGAGGAAGGGCTGGGCGAAGGGCTGAAGCGCGCCGATCTGCCGCGCGATCAGGTCTTCGTGCAGACCAAGGTGTGGAACAGCGAACAGGGCTTCGACGCCACCCTGCGCGCGGCCGAGGAGAGCCTGCGGCGGCTGGACCTGCCCTTCGTCGACAGCCTCCTGATCCATTGGCCCTGCCCCGACAGGGGGCTCTATGTCGAGACGTGGAAGGCCCTGATCCGCCTGCGCGCCGAGGGGCGGGCGCGTTCCATCGGCGTGTCGAACTTCCTGCCCGACCATCTGGAACGCATCGTGGGCGAAACCGGCGTGGTGCCGGTCCTGAACCAGATCGAACTCCATCCCCGTCTGGCGCAGGCGGGGCTGCGCGCGGTGCATGCCCGCATGGGCATCGTCACGCAAAGCTGGACGCCTCTGGGGCAGGGGCGCAGCTTCGGGGCCGCCCCCGTGCAGGCCGCCGCCGCACGCACGGGCCGCAGCCCCGCGCAGGTGGTGCTGCGCTGGCATCTGCAGCTGGGCTGCGCGGTGATCCCGCGCTCCACCCGTGCGGCGGGGCTGGCCGAAAACCTGCGCCTGACGGATTTCGCCCTGACCGAGGACGAGATGGCCGCGATCGGCGCGCTGGATGCGGGCGAACGGACGGGGCCGGACCCGATGCGCTTTTCCTGACGCCTCAGCCCCGCGCGGGCTTGGGCCAGTACTGCCGCGCGGCGGCCAGCGCGAATTGCAGGGCCAGCCCGCCGCCGATCAGGGCGGCATCCATCGCCACCGTATGGGGCAGCGTGTGGCGCACGGCCTGCAGGCCGATGCACATCATGCTGCCCAGCACGAAGACGGGCAGGGCATGGCGGCCCAGCAGCTCCAGCGGCGCGGCAAGCCTGTGCGCGCAGGCGCGGCGCACCACGGGCAGGGTGGACAGGAAATAGGTCAGGGCAAGGATGTGCAGCAAGCGCGGCGCGGTGACGAAGGGCTTGTCGAACGAGGTCAGGTTCCACGGCGCGCCGGTGTATTCCTTGACCAGCCACAGCGTATGGCCCATGGCGCGCGACACTTCGGGCACCTGCGTGGCCAGAAGCGAAAAAGCAAGGAAGCCGCCCGTCAGCCATTGCAGCCACGGCAGCACGGGGACCAGCCGCCGCCCGTCCTTCATCGCCACCCCGACCAGAAGGCCGGTGACGAAGATCACCTGCCACGTCACGGGGTTGAAGAACCAGTTGCCCTCCATCGGCCAGTTCGGAAGGCCCCAGCGGAAGATGCCCGCCACGAACCACAGAAGGACCGCCCCCGCCCAGAGCCGCATCGGCCAGCGCCATGCGGCGAACAGGGCGAAGGGCGCGAAGAACAGCAGCACGAGGTAAAGCGGCAGGATGTTGATATAGCCGAACTGGTGCAGCAGAAGCGGCAGCGCGACCAGCGTCTCGAGCGGTTGCAGGAACAGGTATTCGAAGTTGTTCTGGAACAGGATCTGCGCGTCGCCCAGCCACAGGACCGCCCCCGCCGCAAGGGCCAGCGCGCCCGCCGTGGTCAGAAGATGGGCCAGATAGATCGTCCAGACGCGTTTCCACACGCGGGTCAGGCCGGTCACGAACCTTTCGCGCAGCCGGAAATCGGCCGAATAGGCCAGACCCGCCGCGATGCCCGACATCATCACGAACCCCTCGGCCGCGTCGGAAAAGCCGAAATTGCGCGAGGTGAACTGTTCGAACACGTTCTTGGGGACGTGGTTGATGAAGATCATCACAAGGCAAAGCCCGCGAAAGACATCCAGACGCGGATCGCGGGGCGCTTTGGCAGGTGGGACGGTCACGCGCGCCTTGTCGGCCGCGGACCTCTGAATGTCATGCATGTGTCACCGCAGGGCCGGACAGGTCCGGCTCGACCGGCGCCTCCATGCCCTGCCAGCGGTCAAGGATCAAGTGCTGCAATTGCATGACGGCTGCGGTTTGCCGTTCGGTCGGGGTGGTGAAGGTCGCGCTCCGGCTGGGGCGCGAGGACCACGCGATCAGCACGGGGGCCGCCACCATCGGCAGCGCGACGGGCAGAAGCCACGGCACCAGCGCGGGCGACAGCCACTGCGCGAGCCCGAGCCCCGCCGCGCCCGAGGTGACGATCCAGTGGCTGGCCGCCCATGCATCGGCCAGCGACAGCGTGCCGTCGCCGCGCGTCTGGGCGGGCCAGCCGCCATCCGCCCCGCGCAGCACCTGCAGCACCGACCGCGTCTGGTACATCAGGAACACCGGCGCGGTGATGGAGGAGAAGACAAGCTCTCCGAACACCGATTTCGCGCTGCGAAGGACCCCCCCGAAGCCGCGCGTCCGCCCGCGCAGGCCCGCGTCGATCAGGATCAGAAGCTTCGGCACGAACAAAAGCCCCACGACCCCCACCGCCAGCCCCAGCGCCTTGGAGGTCTGGCTGACCGGCAGCACGGGAAAGGGCCAGTAATCCACGGGGAAGTAGTCCACGGGGGGCGCGAACAGCGGTGCCGCGATCGAGGCCAGAAGGAAGGCCAGCCAGAAGACGGGCGAGATATAGGCAAGGATGCCCTGAAGAAAGACGAAGCGGCTCCACATCCTCAGGCCCGGGGCCAGCAGCAGGCGGGAATGCTGCAGGTTGCCCTGGCACCAGCGGCGGTCGCGCTTGGCGTGATCGACGATGTTCTCGGGGCCTTCCTCGAAGCTGCCCTCGATGTCGTCATCGACCCGCACCGTCCAGCCCGCGCGGGCCAGAAGGGCCGCTTCGACATAGTCATGGCTCAGGATATGGCCGCCGAAGGGGGGCTTGCCCGACAGTTCCGGCAGGCCGCAGCTTTCGGCGAAGGCGCGCACGCGGACGATGGCATTGTGGCCCCAGAACGGCCCCGTGCGCCCCTGCATCATGGCAAGGCCGCGGCAGAAGACGGGGGTGTAGAAGGACGCCGCGAACTGCATCGCGCGGCCGAAGCGCGAGCGGGCATGGATGATCTTGGGCAGGGTCTGCAGCAGGCCGAGGTCGGGGGCCGCCTGCATGCGGCGCACCATCTCGACCATCGTCTCGCCTTCCATCAGGCTGTCGGCGTCGAGGATGATGGCGAAGTCATAGGCCGCGCCCGCGCGCTTGATGAAATCCTCGATATTGCCGGCCTTGCGGCCCTTGTTGGACTGGCGGCGGCGATAGAAGATGCGCCCCTCGGCCCCCGTTTCCGACAGAAGGCGCAGGAACCAGTGGCGTTCCTTCTGCGCCACGCCCTCGTCGCGGGTGTCCGACAGGATGGCGAAGTGGAACAGCTCGCGGAACCCCGTCGCCCGAAGCGAGGCGTCCATGGCCGCGATACGGGCAAAGGTGGCGACGGGGTCTTCGTTGTAGACGGGCACGAGGATCGCCGTGCGCGCAGTGATCGGCCCCGCCACGCGCGGCTGGACGGGCGGGCGCGTCGTCAGCCCCGCCAGCGCCTGCGCCGCCCCCCAGGCCAGCCAGAAGGTCGAGGCGAAGATCAGCGCCGAGCGCAGGATGTCCATGACATCCAGCCCGTCCGCCGCCCCGAATTGCAGGAAAAGCAGAAACCCACCCCATGCGGCAGCGACGCTGGCTGCCAACGCGACCGACCGGGTCAGGACGACCCGGCCTTCATGGGGATGGGGCGGCACCGGTCAATGTCCGGCCTTGGTCGCCCGCGCGGGGCGCAAGAGCGACAGCAGCGCCGCAAGCGGCGAGGCCTGCGGGGCTTCCAGCGGCTGGACCGGCATGGCCAGCGGTGCTTCGGGCAGCGCGCCCGTCTTGGCCACGCGGCTGTCGGTTTCGAACTGCGACTGGTTCGACAGATCGGTCATTTCGCGTTGATCCACTGATTGAGCCAGTTTTCCGTCAGTCGGCGGCCAAAGCCCGCCACATGGGCGGAAAGTTCCACGACCGCGCCGTCTTCGGCGGCCACGTCCATCACCAGCCGCCAGATCCCGTTGTCGGGGATGCGTTCCAGCGTCGTGCCGGTCAGTTCGGCATTGGTCACCGTCACCACGGCTTCCACGGGGGCTTCGGCTTCCAGCGTGCCCAGCATGCCGCCCTTGAAATCCACCACGAACTTGCGCGTGCCTTCCTTGGCCTCCACGCCTGCGAAGCCGCCATGGCCCGACCGCGTCTCGTAGACATAGGCGAGCGGTTCGCCATCGTCATGCGGCAGGTCGCCCCAGTGCAGGCGGTAGGCGAATTCGCGCGCGTCGCCCGCCTTGGCGGGGGCTTCGGGAATCCAGTAGGCCACGATGTTGTCATTGGCTTCCAGATCCGACGGGATCTCGACCAGACGGACATGGCCCGCGCCCCAGTCGCCCATCGGTTCGACATCGAGCGAGGGGCGGCGGTGGTAATGCGCGCCCGTATCCTGATAGCTTTCGAACTTGCGGTCGCGCTGGTGCAGGCCGAAGCGGCGGGGCGCGATCTCGGCGAAGTAGCTGCCGGTCAGTTGCGGCGGGTTGTTCAGCGGCCGCCAGATGATGTCGCCATCGGCGCGTTCGATGCGAAGCCCGTCGCTGTCATGCACGTTGGGGCGGTAGTCGTCGAATTCGGCGCGGTTCTTCTCGGAAAAGAGGAACATCGACGTCAGCGGCGCGATGCCCAGTTCGGCCACATCCTGACGGAAGAACAGACGGCAGGTCGTCTCCATCACCGTTTCGGCGCCCGGGGTGATGACGAAGCGGTAGGCGCCCGTGACGCTGGGGCCTTCCAGCGTGGCATAGACGGTGACCTGCTGGCTGCCCGCGGGGCCGCGTTCCATGTAGAAGCGCGAGAAGCGGGGGAATTCCTCGCCCTTGTCGGTCGCGGTGTTCAGCGCAAGGCCGCGCGCCGACAGGCCATAGGCCGAATTGCGCCCCAGCGCGCGGAAGTAGCTTGCGCCGACAAAGGCCACCAGCTCGTCCAGCTTGTCGGGGCGGTTCAGCGCGTAATTCAGCCGGAAGCCCGCCACGCCGGGAAGCTTGGCATGTTCCGGCACGCGGGCGGCAAGATCGTTGAGGTATTCGAAATCGTCGGTCGAAAAGCGCATCTCGACCGACTGGCCGTTGGCGACCTCGTAGATCCGCACGGGTTCGGGGAAGAGCCAGCCCATGTGGAACGCGCCGAGGCGGAAGTTGCTGCCCTCTTCGGCCCAGCGCTGCCGGTCGTCGCGGAAGCGGATCAGGCGGTAGTCGTCATAATCCAGCTCGCCCAGAAAGCCTTCGGGCGCGGGGGCGGTGGCATGCGGCTGGGTGGCCAGCGCGCGCATCTCCTCGCTCAGCAGGTCGAAGCTGAATTGCTGCGGTGCCGCATCGGCTTCGGGCGCGGCTGTGCCCGTGTCTTGTGCAAAGACCAGATCGGGCCGCAGCGCCGCCATCGGCACGAGGGCCGCCGTAATCGAGAGGAGGGTCCGACGCGAGACGGAACCGCGAGACAAGGGAATTGCCGACATGTTTGTCTTGTAACCCAAAGGTTTCATACGCGTCAGGGGGCCTGCGCGACTCAGCGCGGCATATAGGTCAGAGAACAAGCGGCCTGCAAGGCACGTTCAACCGCCTGTGAAGGCGCAGGCACGATTCTGCCGCAGGCTGCGCTGCGATCTGCCCAAAAAAGCGCCCAACCGTCGCTGCAGGTGCGAAAAACGTCCGCGCCGCGGATGCGGGGGGGCCGCGCGGCGCGGGCTTGACAGTGCTTCGGGCTTGTCGGACCCAAGGCCCGTGGCAGGGATGGAACGGCGGATGGCAGGCTGGGAATTCTGGATCGACCGTGGCGGCACCTTCACCGATGTCGTCGCCCGCCGCCCCGACGGCCACGTCGAGACGCGCAAGCTTCTGTCCGAAAACCCCGAACGCTACGGCGATGCCGCCGTTCAGGGCATCCGCGACGCGCTGGGGCTTGCGGCGGACGCGGCGATCCCCGCGGGGGCCATCGACGCGGTCAAGATGGGCACCACCGTCGCCACCAACGCCCTGCTGGAGCGCAAGGGCGAGGCGGTGCTTCTGATCGTGAACCGCGGCTTTGCCGATCTGTCGCGCATCGGCACGCAGGCCCGCCCCGCGCTGTTCGATCTGCACATCCGCCGCCCCGATCTTCTGCATGCGCGCGTGGTCGAAGTGGCGGGGCGGCTGGATGCGGCGGGGGCCGAAATCGAACCGCTGGACGAAGCCGCCGCCCGCGCGGCGCTGCGCGATGCGCGCGGGTCGGGTATCCGTGCCGTCGCCGTGGCGCTGATGCATGCCTGGCTGAACCCCGCGCATGAGGCGCTTGTGGGTGCCATCGCCGCCGAGGAAGGGTTCACGCAGATCTCGCTTTCCCATCAGGTCAGCCGTCTGGCCAAGATCGTGGCACGCGGGGATACGACCGTGGTCGATGCCTACCTGTCGCCCATCCTGCGCCGCTACGTCGCGCAGGTCGAAGCGGCGCTGGAGGCGGGACAGGCCGCGGGGCAGGTCGCCTGCAAGCGACTGCTCTTCATGCAGTCGAATGGCGGCCTGACCGAGGCGCGGCGCTTTCAGGGCAAGGATGCGATCCTGTCGGGCCCCGCGGGCGGGATCGTCGGCATGGTCCGCACGGCGGAAGCGGCGGGGTTCCGGCGGCTGATCGGCTTCGACATGGGCGGCACCTCGACCGATGTCAGCCATTATGCGGGGACCTACGAACGCTCGTTCGAGACCGAGGTGGCGGGCGTGCGGATGCGCGCGCCGATGATGGACATCCACACCGTCGCGGCGGGGGGCGGGTCGATCTGCACCTTCCGCGACGGCCGTCTTCAGGTCGGCCCCGAAAGCGCGGGGGCCAATCCCGGCCCCGCCTGCTATCGCCGCGGCGGGCCGCTGACGGTGACGGATTGCAACGTGATCCTCGGCCGCCTTTCGCCCGCGCATTTTCCGGCCGTCTTCGGCCCGAACGGGGACGAGCCGCTGGACGTATCCGCCGTCAAGGTGCGGCTGCGCGCGCTCGCGGGCCGGATCGCGGCGGAAACGGGGGGCGAGCCGCCCACGCCCGAGGCGCTGGCCGAAGGTTTCCTGCGGATCGCCATCGACAACATGGCCAACGCGATCAAGAAGATCAGCGTGCAGCGCGGGCATGACGTGACGGGCTACACGCTGCAATGCTTCGGGGGCGCGGGCGGGCAGCATGCCTGCGGCGTGGCCGATGCGCTGGGGATCAGGTCCATCTTCATCCATCCCCATGCGGGGGTTCTGTCGGCCTATGGCATGGGCCTTGCCGACCTGCGCGCGGGGCGCGAGGCGCAGTTCGACGCGCCCCTTGCCGCGCGGGACGAAGCCGCCGCCCGCGTCGCCGCGCTGGAAGCCGAGGCGCGCGCCGACCTCGCCGCGCAAGGGGTGCCGGATGCCCGCAGCGAAGCCCGCGCCCATCTGCGCTATGACGGGTCCCACCAGCCGCTGGAGGTGCCCTTTGGCAGCGCCAAGGACATGCAAACGGCGTTCGAGGCCGCCCATCACGCCCGTTTCGGCTTCACCTCGCCCGAACGCGCCATCCTGTTCGAGATGCTGGCGGTCGAGGCGATCGGCGGCGGCGCGGCCCTGCCCGAAGCCGCCCCGCCCACAGGCGACGGCAGGCCGATGGACCGACTGCCCATCCATACCGACGCCACCCTGCAGGACTGCGCCTTTTACGACCGCGCCAGCCTTGGCGCGGGGGCCACGGTCGCGGGGCCGGCGATCATCCTCGAACCCACGGGGACGACCTATGTCGCGCCGGGCTGGGGGGCGACGGTGGACGCCCGCGCCAACCTGATCCTGACGCGGGCCACGGCCGCCGCCCGCCCCCCCGCGGCGGGGACCGATGCCGATCCCGTGCTGCTGGAAGTCTTCAACAACCTCTTCATGTCGGTGGCCGACCAGATGGGCGCGACGCTGGCCAACACGGCGTGGAGCGTGAACATCAAGGAGCGGCTCGATTTCTCCTGCGCGATCTTCGATGCGGCGGGCGATCTGGTGGCCAATGCGCCGCATGTGCCCGTGCATCTGGGCAGCATGTCGGATGCGGTAAAGACCGTGATGCGGGATACGGCGGGGCGGATCCGCGACGGCGATGCCTATATGCTCAACAGCCCCTACAACGGCGGCACGCATCTGCCCGACGTGACGGTGATCACGCCGGTTTTCGTGGATGGCACGGCGGCCTTCTGGCTGGGCTCGCGCGGGCATCATGCCGATATCGGCGGGCGCACGCCCGGATCATCGCCCCCCGACAGCCGCACGATCACCGAGGAAGGCATCCTGATCGACGTCTTTCCGCTGGTCAGCGAAGGCCGCCTGAACGAGGCCGAGACGCGGGCGCTGCTCGCCTCCGGCCCCTATCCCTGCCGCGCGCCGGACCAGAACATGGCCGACCTGAAGGCCCAGATCGCCGCGAACGAGACGGGCCGCCGCGAATTGCTGAAGGTGGTGGCCAGCTACGGGGCCGATGTCGTTTCGGCCTATATGGGCCATGTGCAGCGCAATGCCGAAGAAAGCGTGCGGCAGGTGATCGACCGCCTGTCGGACGGGGCATTCACCTACCCCATGGATATCGGCACGCAGATAGCTGTGCGCGTCACGGTCGACCCTGCTACCCGTTCCGCGACGGTGGATTTCACCGGCACCTCGCCCCAGCATGCGGGAAATTACAACGCGCCCAAGGCCATCGCGCGGGCGGTGGTGCTTTATGTGTTCCGCACGCTGGTGGGCAAGAACATCCCCCTGAACGAAGGCTGCCTGCGCCCGATCACGCTGGTGATCCCCGAAGGGTCGATGCTGAACCCGCGCCCCCCCGCCGCCGTGATCGCGGGCAATACCGAGGTGTCGCAGGCCGCCTGCAACGCGCTTTACGGCGCGCTGGGCGTGCTGGCGGCGGGACAAGGGACGATGAACAACTTCGTCTGGGGCAATGACCGCTTCCAGAACTATGAAACCATCTGCGGTGGCACGGGGGCAGGGCCGGGGTTTGCGGGTTGCGACGCGGTGCAAAGCCACATGACCAACACCCGCATGACCGATCCCGAAATCCTCGAGATGCGCTTTCCGGTGCGGCTGGAGGAGTTGTCGATCCGCCACGGATCGGGCGGGGCGGGGCAATGGCGGGGCGGCAACGGCGCGGTGCGGCGTCTGCGCTTTCTGGAACCCGTCAAGGTGACGACGCTCTGTTCCTCGCGCCGGATCGCGCCCTTTGGCGGCGATGGCGGCGGGGCGGGCGCGGTGGGCGAGAACCGCGTGATCTGGCCCGACGGGCGGGTGGAGGTGCTGGACGGAAACGACGAGCGCGACCTGCCCGCAGGGGCCGCGTTCGAGATGCGGACGCCCGGTGGCGGGGGCTGGGGGCGGGCCTAGCCTTCGACCCCGCCCTGACCCGCCGACCGGAACCATTCGACGATCTTGGCCCGTTCCTCGGGTTCCATGTAGCTTAGATTCGCGGGTGGCATGGCGTGGGAATAGCCCGACTGCATGGCGATGCGCCGCGCCTCGTGCGCGATCTGGGCGGGGGTTTCCAGCACCACGTTCTTGGGCGGCCAGTACATGCCCTCCCACACGGGTTCGGCCGCGTGGCACATGGAACAGCGGCCCTGCACGATCCCCACCACCTCGTCGAAGCCTTCCGCGCTGGCATAGACCAGCGCGGCACCCGACAGGGCGGCCCCGTCCCCTTCGCCCGCATCCACATGCCGCATGGGGGCGGTGGACAGCCATGCGATGAGCAGGAACAGGATCGCCGTCGCACCCCATGTCCAGTGCGGGCTGCCCTTGCCCGCGTGCTGGCTGTTGAAGAAGTGCCGGATCGTCACGCCCATCAGGAAGACAAGGCTGGCGATGATCCAGTTGTATTCCGTGGCAAAGACCAGCGGGTAATGGTTCGACAACATCAGAAACAGCACGGGCAGCGTCAGGTAGTTGTTATGCGTGCTGCGCTGCTTGGCGATCTTGCCGTATTTCGGGTCGGGCGTGCGGCCTGCCTTCAGGTCGGCGACCACGATCTTCTGGTTCGGGATGATGACCATGAAGACGTTCGCGCTCATGATCGTTGCGGTGAACGCTCCCAGATGGATCAGCGCCGCGCGGCCCGAAAAGACCTGCGTATAGCCCCATGACATCGCCACCAGCACGACGAACAGCGCCACCATCACCAGCGTCTGGTTCGCGTTCACAAAGACCTTGCAGATGGTGTTGTAGGCGATCCACCCGAAGGCCAGCGAGGCGACGGAAATGGCGATGGCCTGCCATTGCGCCAGTTCCATCACCGCCGGATCGATCAGATACATGTCCGCGCCGAGGTAGTAGACCAGCGCCAGCATGGCAAAGCCCGACAGCCATGTGGCGTAGCTTTCCCATTTGAACCAGATCAGGTGTTCGGGCAGCCGCGCGGGCGCCACGAGGTATTTCTGGATGTGGTAGAAGCCACCGCCATGGACCTGCCATTCCTCGCCATGCGCGCCGGGGGGCAGGTCGGGCGATTTCCGCAGGCCGAGGTCGAGCGCGATGAAATAGAACGACGACCCGATCCACGCGATGGCGGTGATCACATGCGTCCAGCGCACGGCCAGTTCGACCCATTCGCCCAGTACCGCCCAGTCATACATCGCCCGTCTCCCCTCGCAGATGGGCAGACGCTATACCGGCGGGCATTCTCCTGTTAATCCTGCAAATGCCAGATCACTTTCAATCGGCACGGAAGAATGGGGTGGACGGGGCATGTCCTATGTCAACAACATCAGAATGTTCGTGCGTGTCTACGAATTGGGCAGCATGAGTGCGGCCGCCCGCGACCAGCGCTGTTCGCCCGCCGTCGCATCGGCCCGAATCTCGGAGCTGGAAAAGCATCTGGGGGTGCGGCTCTTCAACCGCACCACGCGCAGCCTGCAACCGACCGAGAACGGCCGCATCTTCTATGACGGCGCGCGCAAGGTGCTGGATGCGATCGACGAGGCGGAGGCGGCGGTGATGGATGTCACCCAGAACCCGCGCGGGACGCTCTTCATCGCGGCCCCCTTGGGCATCGGGCGGCGGTTCATCGCGCCCCATGTGCCGCAGTTCAAGGACCTCTATCCGCAGATCGACGTGCGTCTGCGGCTGTCGGACCGGATGATCGACGTGACCGCCGAAGGGTTGGACGTGGCCTTCCATCTGGGAATACTCGAGGATTCGACGCTGAAGGTCCGCCTGATCGCGGATTGCCCGCGCATCCTGTGCGCGGCACCCGCCTATGTCGCGCGGCGCGGCAATCCCGCCGATGGCGCGGCGCTGGTCGCGGACCGTCACGATTGCCTGAACCTGCGCTTTCCCGGGGCCAAGGAATTCCAGTGGACGCTGCAGACCCCCGAAGGCCCCCGCCGGTTCGAGATCACGGGCCCCTTCGAGACCGATGACGGCGACGTGCTGACGGGCTGGGCGCTGGACGGGCGGGGGATCGTGCTCAAGCCCGTGTTCGAGGTGGCCGAGCATCTGAAATCGGGCGCGCTGGTGCCCGTCGCCACCGCCACGCCGCCCCTGCCCACGCAGCTTTCGGCCCTGTCGCAGCACCGCAGGCTGAAAGACCCCAAGGTGCGGCTCTTCACCGATTTCATCACCGCCCGCATCCGCGCCGACATGGCCGCGCGGATGCAGGGCCTGCAGGCGGCGCGGATCGCATGATCGACCCCGCCACGATCTGCGTGCTGGCCAACCCCAAATCGGGGCGCAACAGCCGCGACGCGCAGGCGCTGGACCGCGCGATGGCGGTCTTTGGCCCGAAAGCCACGCTGCGCCGGTGGGAGAGGGGCGAGGAACTGGACGCCGTGGTGGCCCGCGCGGTGGCTGACGGTTTCACCACCATCGTCGCGGCGGGGGGCGACGGCACGGTGAACGGGGTGGCCCATGGCCTTCTGGGCAAGGACGCGCATTTCGCCGTGCTGCCGCTCGGCACCTTCAACTTCTTTGCCCGCGGCCTTGGCCTGCCGCAGGAACCCGACGCCGCCGCGCGCGCCATCCTGAACGGATCGCCGCACCGCATCTCGGTCGGGACGGTGAACGGGCAGCTGTTCCTGAACAACGCGAGCATCGGCCTCTATCCCCGCATCCTGCAGGCGCGCGAGGATGTCTATGCCCGCTGGGGCCGGTCGCGCCTGATGGCCTACTGGACGGTGATCGCCACGCTGGTCCGCTTTCAGGCCCCCCGCCGCATGGTGCTGGAAACCGATCAGGGCCGGATCGACCTGAAAACCCCGCTCGTCTTTGTCGCGCGCTCGGCCTACCAGTTGCAGCGCTTCGGCCTGTCGGGGGCGCGGGCGATCAGCGACGATGCCTTTGCCGTCTTCGTGGCGCTGGGGGGCAGCCGCTGGCACCTGCTGAAACTCGCCGCGCATCTGGCGGTGGGGCGCGTGCGCGAAGGGACCGAGATCAGGCTCATCCCCACCCACAGCCTGACCGTCTATACCCACCGACGCCGCCCGCGCGTGGCCTATGACGGGGAAAAGCGCCGCATGCGCGCGCCGCTGGATTTCCGCATCCTGCCCGACGCGCTGTCGATCATCCTGCCCGATCCGGCAGAGCGGGTAGAGAACCCTTGACCCGCATCGCCCACCTGTCCGACCCGCATTTCGGGACCGAGGACGCGCGCCTGATCGGGCCGCTTCTGGACTTCCTCGCGCAGGCGCGGCCCGATCTGGTCGTGCTGTCGGGGGATCTGACGCAACGCGCGCGGCCCGCCCAATACGCCGCCGCCGCCGACCTGATCCGCCGCTGCCCCGCACCCGTCCTTGCCGTTCCGGGCAATCACGACACGCCGCTTTACGATCTGGCGACGCGCCTTCTGGCCCCGTGGCGGCACTGGGCGGCGGCCATCGGCCCGACCGAGGGAGAGTGGGAAAGCGATGCCGCGCTGGTCGTGGCCATCAACAGCGCCAATCCCCGCGTCTGGAAGGACGGGCTGGTGACCGGGGCCCAGTTGGACCGCATCGCCGCCCGCATGGCCCGCGCGGGGGGGCGCCGCCGGATCGTGGCGATGCACCACCCCCTCGAAGGCCCGCCGGGCGAGCCGCCCTCGCTGGCCCATGCGCGGCGCGCGGCAGAGCGGATGGCGGCGGCGGGGGTAGAGATGGTCCTGTCCGGCCATCTGCATTTCACCCATGCCGCCCCCGTCCCCGCCGCGCCCGGCATCCTGTCGGTGCAGGCCGGAACCTGCCTGTCCACCCGCACGCGCAACGACGGCAATGCCTTTACCCTGATCGACCTGATCCCTGCGGGCGTGATCCTGACCCATGTCCGCGCCCAGCCCGACGGCAGCTTTCGCGCCGATGCCGACCGGCGCCTGACGCGCCACGGCACGGTCTGGCAGGGCGCGGGGCCGTGACGCACCGCCGCTTCGAAACCGTCGCGCGATCGGGCCCCGTCACCGTGCAAGGCCTGGGCGGAGCGGCGGACACCCTCGTCATCGCCTTTGCCAGCATCGGCCATGACGCGACCCGCGCGCCCAGCCCCGAATTCGTGGCATCCTCCACCGCGCAGGACCGCCCCGCGCTCTTCGTGCTGGATGAAGGCCGCAGCTGGGGCCACAGCCCCGATTTCGCCACGGCGCTGCGCGCGGCGGTGGCGGCGATCCGCGCCAGCCAGAGCGTCACCCGCATCGTCACCTTGGGCCAGAGCATGGGCGGCCACTGCGCCTTGCGGGCCGCCCGCCTGATCCCCGTCGATGCGACCCTCGCCTTCGGCCCGCAATGGAACCCGCGCGACCCGCGCTGGCGGCCATGGACCGACCACCTGCCCCCCGATCCGCCGCCCGTGGGTCAGGCGGGATGGACCGTCCTGATGCACGCGATGGCCGACGATGCGGAACAGGCCCTGCCCTTCCCGCAGGCCGCGGGCATCGACCATATCCTGTTCGACGGCCTGACCCATTCCGCCCTTTGCCCCCATCTCAAGGCGCGCGGCGTCCTGCAGGGGCTGACCGACGCGCTGGCCGCGGGCGACCGCCGCCGCCTGATCCGGCTGGCCACGGGCGCGGGGGGCAGGCGCCGTCAGCTGCCGCGATAGGTGGAATAGGCGAAGGGAGAGATCAGAAGCGGCACATGGTAATGCTGCCCCGCATCCGGCACGCCGAAGCGGATCGGGATCTGGTCCAGAAACAGCACCTCGCCCAATGCCTGCCCTGTCTCGCGCAGGTAATCGCCCGCGTAGAAGACCAGCTCGTAGCTGCCTGCGGTGAACTGATCCCCTGCCAGCATCGGCGCATCGGTGCGGCCGTCGGAATTCGTGACCGTCTCGGCGATCTTGCGATGGGAATTGCCCGTCACGCGGTAAAGCGCGATCCTCACCCCCGCCGCGGGCCTGCCCCGCGCGGTATCCAGCACATGCGTCGTCAGCCGTCCCATCGCACCCTCCGTCTTGCAGCCCTGATTAGGCACGATCCGCGCCCCCGCCAACAGCCCCCGCCCGCCGAACAGCACTTTCCGGCATTTTTTGATAAACCCCGCCGCGCGGCAGGCATAAGGTCGCGGCAAGGCCAGACACGAAGGAGCCGTCGGTGAACCGCTATCCGCGCGATTTCAGGGGCCATGGGCCCAACCCGCCCGATGCGAAATGGCCGGGCGGGGCAAAGATCGCCGTCTCGGTCGTGCTGAACTACGAAGAGGGCGGCGAGAACAGCCTTCTGCACGGCGACGCGCAGTCCGAAGCGTTCCTGTCCGACATCGCAGGTGCCGCGCCCTGGCCGGGGATGCGGCACTGGAACATGGAATCGATCTATGACTACGGCGCGCGGGCGGGCTTCTGGCGGCTTCACCGCCTGCTGACCGAACGGGGCATCGGCGTCACCATCTACGGCGTCACCTCGGCCCTTGCCCGCAACCCCGAACAGGTCGCCGCGATGAAGGCCGCTGGCTGGGAGATCGCCTCGCACGGCCTGAAATGGGTCGATCACCGCGACATGCCCCCCGAGGAGGAGGCCCGCCAGATCGCCGAATCCTTCCGCCTGCACGAAGAGGTTGTGGGAGAGCCCCCGCGCGGCTGGTACACGGGCCGCTGTTCGATGAACACCGTCCGCCTGACGGCGGAAACGGGGCGTCTGGCTTGGATTTCCGACACCTATGACGACGACCTGCCCTACTGGATGGAAGCGGGCGAGCGTGACCAGCTGGTGATCCCCTACACGCTGGAAGCCAACGACATGCGCTTCGCCACGGCACCGGGCTACATCACGGGCGAGCAGTTCTTCACCTACCTGAAGGACAGCTTCGACACGCTCTATGCCGAAGGGGCGCAGGGCCGCGCCAAGATGTTCTCGATCGGCCTGCACAACCGCCTGATCGGGCGGCCGGGCAAGGTCGCGGGACTGCAGCGCTTCCTCGACTACGCGCTGTCGCATGACGGCGTCTGGTTCCCCCGCCGCATCGACATCGCCGAACACTGGGCCAAGACGCATCCGCACCGCCGCATCGAACGGCCCAGCCGGATGACGCGCGCGCGGTTCGTGGAACGCTTCGGCGGCATCTTTGAACATTCCCCGTGGATCGCGGAACGGGCATGGGCGCTGGAGCTTGGCCCCGCGCATGACAGCGCCGCGGGGCTGCATAACGCGCTGGCACGCATGTTCCGCGCGGCCAGCGCCGAGGAACGCCTTGGCGTGCTGCGCGCCCACCCCGATCTTGCGGGCAAGCTTGCCGCCGCCAAGCGGCTGACGCCCGAATCCACCGCCGAACAGGCCAGCGCCGCGCTCGACGCGCTGACCGATCAGGAACGCGCGGCGTTCGAGCGGCTGAACACCGACTACGTCGCCAAGCACGGCTTTCCCTTCATCATCGCCGTGCGCGACAATACCAAGGCCTCGATCCTTGCCGCCTTCCAGACCCGCATCGCCAACGACACCGCGACCGAATTCGCAACCGCCTGCCGTCAGGTGGAACGGATCGCCGAGCTTCGCCTGAAGGACATCCTGCCGTGACCGACTATTACGCCCCGCGCGGGGGGCTGCCCCCGCAGACGCAACTGATGACGGGCCGCGCGGTCTTTACCGACGCCTACGCCTTCATCCCGCGCGGCGTCTTTTCCGACATCGTCACCAGCTACCTGCCCGGCTGGGACAGGACCCGCCTCTGGCTGATCGCGCGGCCGATGAGCGGGTTTTCCGAAACCTTCTCGCAATATGTGGTCGAGGTTCTGCCCGGCGGCGGCTCCGACGCGCCCGATGCGGAAACGGGCGCGCAGCACGTCATCTTCCTGACCCATGGCGAAGCCACGCTGACCATCGACGGTCAGGGCTACGACATGGAGGCAGGGGGCTACGCCTACATCCCCGCCGGCAGCCGCTGGACCTTCCTTGCCGAAGGCGCCGAACCCGCCCGCTTCCACTGGGTCCGCAAGCTTTACGAACCCGCGCCCGGCGTGGACCGTCCGACCGCCTTCGTCACCAACGAACAGGCCCTGAACCCCGTCCCCATGCCCGACACGAACGGCGCTTGGGCCACCACCCGCTTCGTGGACCCGACCGACCTGCGCCACGACATGCATGTGAACATCGTCACCTTCCAGCCCGGCGGCGTCATCCCCTTCGAGGAGACGCATGTGATGGAACACGGGCTCTATGTCCTCGAAGGCAAGGCCGTCTACAAGCTGAACACGGATTGGGTGGAGGTGG
>JBEEOG010000147.1:0-12679 GCA_041191745.1 Pseudomonadota bacterium
TTCCACATGAACCGCGCGGAATCCGAGATGATGCGCTACATGCGCCGCCTGTCGGACCGCGACCTCGCGCTGGACCGTGCGATGATCCCGCTGGGGTCCTGCACGATGAAGCTGAACGCCGCGGCCGAGATGATGCCGATCACATGGCCGGAATTCGGATCGCTCCATCCCTTTGCCCCCGCCGATCAGGCACTGGGCTACCGCGAGGCGATCGAGGATCTGACGGCGAAGCTGTGCGAGGTGACGGGGTATGACGCGTTCTCGATGCAGCCCAACAGCGGCGCGCAGGGGGAATATGCGGGGCTTCTGACGATCCAAGCCTATCACAAGGCGCGGGGGCAGGGGCATCGCAACATCTGCCTGATCCCCGTCTCGGCCCATGGCACCAATCCGGCCTCGGCGCAGATGGCGGGCATGCAGGTCGTGGTCGTGGGGTCCGCCCCCAACGGGGACGTGGACCTTGACGATTTCCGCGCCAAGGCGGCCGCGGCGGGCGAAAACCTTGCCGCCTGCATGATCACCTATCCCTCGACCCATGGCGTGTTCGAGGAAACCGTGCGCGAGATCTGCAAGATCACGCATGACCATGGCGGGCAGGTCTATCTGGACGGCGCGAACATGAACGCGCTGGTGGGTCTGGTGAAGCCGGGCGAGATCGGCAGCGATGTCAGCCACCTGAACCTGCACAAGACCTTTGCCATCCCGCATGGCGGCGGCGGTCCGGGCATGGGGCCGATCGGGGTCAAGGCGCATCTGGCGCCCTATCTGCCGGGCCATCCGGAAACGGGCGGGTCCGAAGGCCCTGTCAGCGCGGCACCTTATGGCAGCGCCTCGATCCTTCTGATCAGCTGGGCCTATTGCCTGATGATGGGGGGCGAGGGGCTGACGCAGGCGACGCGCGTGGCGATCCTGAACGCCAATTACATCGCGGCGCGGCTGGCGGGGTCCTACCCGATCCTGTTCATGGGCAACAAGGGGCGGGTGGCGCATGAATGCATCCTCGACACCCGGCCCTTCGCCGAGGTGGGGGTGACGGTCGATGACATCGCCAAGCGGCTGATCGACAACGGCTTCCACGCGCCGACGATGAGCTGGCCGGTGGCGGGCACGCTGATGGTGGAGCCGACGGAATCGGAGACGAAGGCCGAGATCGACCGCTTCATCACCGCCCTTCTGGCGATCCGCGAGGAAATCCGCGCGGTCGAAAAGGGCGAGATTTCGGCCGAAGACAGCCCGATGCGCCACGCGCCCCATACGGTCGAGGACCTCGTGGCGGACTGGACGCGCAAGTATCCGCGCGAGCAGGGCTGCTTCCCGCCCGGGGCCTTCCGCGTGGACAAGTACTGGCCGCCCGTGGGCCGCGTGGACAATGTCCACGGCGACCGCAACCTGATCTGCATCTGCCCGCCGGTGGAAGCCTACGCGCAGGCGGCGGAGTGACGGGACGGCGCGCGGCCATCGCCGCGCGCCCTTCACCACGCCTCGGCCATGCCCGCGCGTGCGCCCTGTGCACGCGCCGCGCCCGCCCGCCCCTTGGCAGGCGCGTTTCCGCGCCCACCCGGTCGGGCGCGCCGCGTGCCAGAGACGTCCGGGCCTGCCGAGGGCCCCTTGCCGCCGCGTTGCCGCGTCGGCAATCGGACCGTCGAAACGCTCCACCGGAGCGTTTCGCGTCGGTCCTCTGACCCCGCCCTTGCGCGCCATTGACCGCCCCGCCGCCAGCCTTTACGCCTGCGGCCCATGTCCCGCCCCTTGCACAGCACCTTCCGAAGCGGCCTTGTCACGTCGCTGCCCATCGCGATGGGCTATTTCCCCATCGCCTTCGCCTTCGGCGTCGCGGCATCCGGCGCGGGGCTGCGCGCGGCAGAGGCGGTGGCGCTGTCGCTGATCATCTATGCAGGGGCGTCGCAATTCCTCGCGCTGGCGCTGATCACCTCGGGCGCGCCGCTTCTCGTATCGGCCTTCACCCTTGTCGCCATGAACCTGCGCCATGTCCTCTATGGCCCCGCACTGCTGAAGGCGGCGGGGCGCGATGCGGCGACGGATCGGGCATGGGCCTGGGGCTGGGGCCTGACGGACGAGGTCTTTGGCGCCGCACTGGGCGAGATCGCGCGCGGGCGGCGCTTCTCGGAGCCGTTCATGTTCGGGCTCGGCCTTGGCGCCTATGGCGCTTGGGTGTCGGGAACCGCGCTTGGCGCGGTCGCGGGGGCGGGGGCGCTCGACGGCTATCCGGCGCTGGCGGCGGGGCTGTCCTTCATGTTGCCCGCGCTGTTCCTGTCGCTGCTGCTGTCGATCCTGTCGCGCCCGCAGGTGCCGGTAATCGCCGTGGCGGGGCTGGCCACCGTGGCCGGAACGCTGGCGCTTTCGCCCACATCGGGCATCCTTGCGGGGATGCTGGCAGGGGCCGTGGCGGGGACGCTCGGCCTCGGGCGGAGGGAGGCCACATGAACCCCGACATCCTGACGCTTGCCCTGATCGTGGGCGCGGCCAACTGGATCTTCCGCTATGGCCCCATGCGGCTGGACCTTGGCGCGCGTGCGGAAACGGGACCGCTCGCGCGGTTTCTGGCCGCGACCGGCCCTGCCGCCATCGCCACGCTGGTCGTCGCCTCCATCCTGCCGATGGCGGGGGATGCCGCGCGCCTGCTGCCCCTTGCGGCGGGAACGGCGGCGGTGCTGGCGCTGTGGGTCTGGCGGCGGTCGGTGGTGATCTCCACCCTCGGCGGCGCGGTGGTCTACGGGCTGGCCGTCGCGCTGGCGGGCTGAGTTCACAAGACACCGCAACAATTCCCATTCCGCTTGCGAAAGGCGGGTCGCCGCGCGACCATTGCCCATCCGGATGAAGGGAGGCGCAGGATGCTGGACATCAGCCCCGACAAGGTCGTCCATATCATCTACCAGTTCCGCGAAGGTCAGGCGGCAGAGGCGGAACTCGCCGCCTTCATCGACGCGCTGAACGACGACGAGAAGGCCCATCTGACCGCGCTGGCCTGGGTCGGGCGCGGCGCGTTCGAGGCGGATGCCTTCGACGAGGCGGTCCAGACCGCGATCGAAGAGGCGACCGTGCCGACCGCGCGCTACCTGCTGGGCATGCCGCATCTGGCCGAGAATCTGGAAGCGGGGCTCGAGGCGATGGGCATAGACGTCGCGCGGGCCGAGGAAGACTTCCTCTGAGCACCGCCCTTGCGGCGGGGGGCCAGCCGCCCCATATATTCGCGTGATGGAATATGAAGGGGATGCGTCATGACAACGCCCGTCCGGCTGACCTGCGCGACCTGCGGTCAGGCCAACCGTTTGCCGCAGGACCGTCTGGCCCTCGGCCCGAAATGCGGGAGCTGCGGCGAACCCCTCGCCGACGGGCGGGTGCACGAACTGGACGCGCTGTCGCATGACAAGGCGGTGCGCGGCGACGATGTGCCGATCCTCGTCGATTACTGGGCACCGTGGTGCGGTCCCTGCCGCATGATGGCCCCCGAATTCGCCAAGGCCGCCAAGGCGCTGAACCCGCGCGTCCGGCTGGCCAAGCTGAATACCGAAGACCATCCCGCCATCGCCCAGCGCGCGGGGATCAGGGGGATTCCCGCCCTCGTCCTCTACCATCGCGGGCGCGAGGTGGCGCGACTGGCCGGTGCCCGTCCGGCCGCCGATATCGTGGCCTTCGCCGAAGGCCATCTGCGCGCGCGGGCCTGAAAACGCAGCTCGCGCGGCGGATGCCGGAGGGTGCAGAATTCCCGCCCGCCATCGCTTGACAATGCCCGCCCGATCCGCCAGAACCCCACCCCGTGGGGGCAGTAGCTCAGTTGGGAGAGCGCGTCGTTCGCAATGACGAGGTCAGGGGTTCGATCCCCCTCTGCTCCACCAGTCCTCCTGAAATGATGTTGGAAACCTGCCCTTCGGGCTACGTTTCAGTCCGGCAACCGGCCGTCGGGCGTCAGGTTGTCGACCGTTTCGGGCAGGGCCTGCGTCAGGCGGCGCAACAGTTCGGCACGGTCAAGCCCTGTCTGCGCGGCGAGGTCCCCGATCACCTCGGGGCCAAGGCTGGCCTCGAGATCCCCGTTCGTCACGCGGCGGTTGGGGCCGCGCGCGATCCAGCTTTCCGCCACCTCGCGCCGCCCGCCTGCGGCAAAGCCGTCGAGCAGATCGCGCAACCCCGCCGCAAGCCCGCCCTGCGGCGCCGGATCGTGGCCTGCCGGATCGGCGGCGCGCCGCCCGTCGTCCTGCGGGTCGCGGCTGTCGCGCGGTCGGCCCAGAAGGTCGCCCAGCCGGTCGCGGTTCTGGTAGCCCGCGACGGCGGCGATGCCCAGAAGGGCCAGAAGGGAAGGGGTGGTTCGTGCCATGGAGCGCGCCTTTCAGGGCCGGTCGCGGCGCGACAGCGCGCCCCAGACGACGAGGACAAGGATCGCGCCCACCGTGGCCCCGATCAGCCCCGCCCCCTCGCCCGCGCGGTAAAGCCCCAGTGCCTGCCCCAGCCATGTGGCGGCAAAGGCCCCGACGATGCCCAGAAGCGTGGTCAGTACGAAGCCCGAGGGTTCGTCGCGCCCCGGCATCACCAGCCGCGCCAGAAGTCCCGCGACAAAGCCGATGAGGATCGTCCAGATGAAACCCATGGTCGCCTCCTGCCGCCGTGCCTGCTGACTCGGGCAACGCGGGCCGCGTGCGGGGGTTCCGCCTGCCGCGCCGATGCGGCGGCCTGACCCCGGGCCATGCCGAAGATCGCGGCCTTCCATGCGGGCATCCCCGGCTTGCCGGTGCGCCCTGCGGATGACCGGACGCGCCCCGCGCATCCTGCCCGCCTGTTCCGTCATCCGAAGGGGGATGCCCCGTTCCGGCGGTTCATCTGAGGCTGTCGCGTGCCGCCCCGTCGCTGGCGGGCGTGGGGTCATTTCCGTGCTGACGGCGGGCCGGGACAGGCTGATCCCGCACCTTTCCGCGCCGCGACTGCCCGTGGCCTGGCCGGTCGCAGGGCGGCGCGCGGCGCGCTAATCCCCGCGCGCGGGCGTGTCCAGAAAGACGCGGACCGTTTCCTCGAATTCGCGGGGCTTGTCGGCATGCAGCCAGTGGCCCGCGCCGGGCAGCTTGGCAAAGCGCGCGGCAGGAAAGAGGCTGCGGATCGTGTCGCGGTATTCGGGCTTCACATAGGGGCTTTCCGCGCCCGTCAGAAAGAGCGTCGGCCCGTCGAAGCGCCCCTCGGTCGCGGGCCAGCCCACGATCTTGTCCATCTCGGCTTCCAGCACGTCGAGGTTCAGCCGCCAGCCCGGCCCGCCTTCGGCCTTCAGGTCCAGCGATTGCAGGAAGAACGCCCGCAGCGCGGGGTCGGCCACATGGGCCGACAGGCGGCGGTCGGCCTCGCCCCGCGAGGTCAGCCCCGAAAGGTCCAGCGCGCGCATCGCGTCGATATGGCGGGTCTGGTCATGTGCATAGGCCACCGGCGCGATGTCGGCCACGACCAGACGGCGGATCAGCGCGCCCTGCGTCAGCGCCAGTTGCATCGCGGCCTTGCCGCCCATCGAATGGCCCAGCACATCGGCCCGCCCGCCCAGATGCCGGATCACCTCGGCCAGATCGGCGGCCATCGACGGGTAGTCATGCACCGCATGCCGCGGGCTTTCGCCGTGGTTGCGCTGGTCCAGCGCATGGACATCGCGCGTGTCCGACAGCCGCCGCGCGATGACGCCCCAGTTGCGCCCCGAGCCGAACAGGCCATGCCCGATGACGAGCGGGACCTTGCCCGAGGGCGTTGCGGCGGGGTGGTGGATCAGGTTCAGCATTGTTTCGATTTAGCAACCGCACCGTTGACGGACCAGTGGCTATGTTCCCTGCCCGAAAGATGCCATTTTTCTGCCACTATTGCGGAGGTCGACATGGTCACGAGCACATCCATCGTGGAACGCAAGGCACAGCGCGTGTCCGCGCTGATGCAGGACCGCCTCGGCCTTCGGGGGCGGACACTGATGCGTCAGGCCCAGCGGGGCGCGCGGGTGATGGACCGCGACCTGCGGGCGGCGGCGCTGCGTCTGGGAAAGCTTGACGAACTGGCGCGCCGGTCGCAGCAGGTGGTCGCGGTGGACGAATACCAGATGGATCAGGATTATCGCCTGCTGATCCGCAAGCTCGAGATGATGCCGCCAGGCGCGCATCGCATCGACCTGTTCCGCGCCATGCTGCAATCGGTCCTGACCTCGGCCCTTGCCTTCATCCTGCTGGCGATCGGGATCATGGTCTGGATGGCGGATGTCCCGATCCTCTGACGGGACCGGCAGGGCCGGAACGGAAAAAGGGCCGCCCCGTGGGGCGGCCCTTTCCTGTCGCACGAGAATGGCGATCAGAGGTCGGGATAGATCGGGAAACGGACGCAGAGCGCCTCCACCTCGGCCCGCACCTTGGCCTCGACCTCGGCATTGCCCTCTTCGCCATGGGCGGCAAGGCCGTCGACCACCTCGGTGATCCAGCGGCCGATCTGGCGGAACTCCTCCTCGCCGAAGCCGCGCGTCGTGCCTGCGGGGGTGCCAAGGCGCACGCCCGAGGTGATGGTGGGCTTTTCGGTGTCGAAGGGGATGCCGTTCTTGTTGCAGGTGATGTGCGCGCGGCCCAGCGCCTTTTCGGTCGCGTTGCCCTTCACGCCCTTGGGGCGCAGGTCCACCAGCATCAGATGCGTGTCGGTCCCGCCCGTGACGATGTCGAGACCGCCCTTCATCAGCTCGTCCGCCAGCGCCTTGGCGTTCCGGATGACCTGTTCCTGATAGGTCTTGAAGCCTGGCTGCAGCGCCTCGCCGAAGGCGACGGCCTTGGCCGCGATCACATGCATCAGCGGGCCGCCCTGAATGCCCGGGAAGATGGCCGAATTGACCTTTTTCGCGATCTCTTCGTCATTCGTCAGGATCATGCCGCCGCGCGGACCGCGGAGCGTCTTGTGCGTGGTGGTGGTCGCCACATGCGCGTGCGGGAAGGGCGAGGGGTAAAGCCCCGCCGCCACGAGGCCCGCGAAATGCGCCATGTCCACCAGCAGGAAGGCCCCGACCGAATCCGCGATCTCGCGCATGCGCTTGAAGTCGATGATGCGCGGGATGGCCGAACCGCCCGCGATGATCAGCTTGGGCTTGTGTTCGGCGGCCAGTTCCGCGACCTGATCGTAGTTCAGTTCGAGGTCCTGCTTGCGGACGCCGTATTGGACGGCCTTGAACCACTTGCCCGACTGGTTGGGCGCCGCGCCATGGGTCAGGTGGCCACCCGCATCCAGCGACATCCCGAGGATGGTGTCACCGGGTTTCAGCAGCGCCTGGAACACGCCCTGATTGGCCTGCGAACCCGAATTGGGCTGGACGTTGGCGAAGGAGCAGCCGAACAGCTTGCAGGCGCGTTCGATGGCAAGGTTTTCGGCGATGTCCACGAACTGGCAGCCGCCGTAGTAGCGCTTGCCCGCATAGCCTTCGGCATATTTGTTCGTCATGACGGAGCCCTGGGCTTCCATCACGGCGCGGCTGACGATGTTTTCCGACGCGATCAGCTCGATCTCGTGGCGCTGGCGGCCCAGTTCCTTGGTCACCGCGCCGAAAAGCTCGGGGTCGCGGGACGAGAGCGTTTCGGTGAAGAAGCCGTTGTCGCGGTGCGGGGCGTTCATGGGTGTCTCCTCGGAATGTCCAGTTGGGCCGGCTGGCGGGAATGCCGGACCATCTAGCGCAACGGGGGCCATCAAGAAAGGGAAGAAAACGACATGATCCCGTGTCGCCGCGAAATAAGTTTCCGATCGGAAACATTTTGCCGCGCCCCCCGCGCGGCAGGAAAGGGTTGAGTTTGCCCCGGCCGCCCCGCAAGGTGGCCGCGAACAGGGGGGAAACCGTGGGTTTCGACAGGATCGCCTTCACGTCCAGCGGATCGCCTGCAGCGGTGGAGGCGCTGTCGCACCTGACCGCGCGTCACGGGCAGGTGCCGGTGGAGCGTGCCGATATCGTCGTGGCCCTTGGCGGTGACGGGTTCATGCTGCAGATGCTGCATGAAACGGAACGGCTGGGCCTGCCCGTCTATGGCATGAATTGCGGCACCATCGGCTTTCTGATGAATGCCTATTCGCTCGATGACCTGCCCGCGCGGCTGGCGGCGGCAGAGGAGGCGGTGATCAACCCCCTTGCGATGCGCGCCACGGGTCTCGACGGCACCGTGACCGAGGCCTTGGCCATCAACGAGGTCGCGCTGCTGCGCGCCGGACCGCAGGCGGCCAAGCTTCGCATCAGCGTCGACGGCAAGCTGCGGATGGAGGAACTGGTCTGCGACGGCTGTCTTGTGGCCACGCCCGCCGGATCGACCGCCTACAACTATTCCGCCCACGGGCCGATCCTGCCCATCGGGGCGGATGTGCTGGCGCTGACGGCGATGGCGGCGTTCCGGCCCCGCCGCTGGCGCGGTGCGCTGCTGCCCAAGGCGGCGGTGGTGCGCTTCGACGTGCTCGAGGCCGAGAAGCGCCCCGTCATGGCCGATGCCGACAGCCGCCAGTCGGTCCGCGCGGTGGCCAGCGTCGAGGTGCGCTCCGAACCTGCCGTGCGCCACCGCATCCTCTTCGATCCCGGCCACGGGCTGGAAGAGCGGCTGATCAACGAACAGTTCACCTGATCCAGCCCTGTGCCGATGCGCCACTTGATCGCTGCGGTCCGCTTGCGCTATCGGGGCGGCATGCGTCCCGCACCGCGCCATAATCTCTGGCGGCTTTGCCTTGCCTTCGTGCTTGCCGCCACACTGGCGGCGGCGGGCGGCTTGCGCCCCGCCACCGAACGTCCCGCCACAGCGGCCGAGGCCGAGGCGCTGGCACTGTTCCTTGCAGCGGGCGGGTCGCTGTCGGACCTGTGCCACGATGCGGGGGGCGGCCACGAGGCCGCGCACAGGGGCGAATGCCCCGCCTGCATCCTGCCTGCCGCGCTTCTGCCCCCGGCGGGGCCGTCCCTTGCGCTGCGCCTTGCCGCGCGGCCCGTGGGGCTTGCCCCCGCCGCCCGCATCGCGCTGCGCGTCGCCGCCGATCCGGGCCTGCGCCCGCCACCCACCGGCCCGCCCGTCCCGTCTTTTTCCTGAACCTGCACGATGCCGCGCAAGGCGCGCGGCGCAACCCTTTGGGAAAAGGACTTCCCCATGACTTCGGATACCGAAACCGCCGGCCCGTCGCCGGCCGACCGGCGCTATTTCACCGTCTGGCGCTGGCATTTCTATGCCTCTCTCTATGTCATCCCCTTCCTTGTCATGCTGTCCGTGACGGGGCTGATCATGCTGTGGGTCTCGTCCATGACGGGGCTCAGCGGCGAACGGACGGCGGTTCCCGTGGGGCCGCAGATGCTGGCCCCCTCGGCCCTGCAGACCGCGGCCGAGGCGGCGGTGACCGATGGCCGCGCGGCGCAATACATCGAACCCATGGCCGAGGACCGCGCCGCCGTCTTCCGCATCGACGGGGCCGAGGGGCCGATGACCGTCGTCATCGATCCCTATACGGGCGCGGTGCTGGACAGCTTTGTCTGGCGCGCGGGCTGGTATGACTTCGCCACCGAAATCCACGGCACGCTGCTGATCGGCGATCTGGGCGACTGGCTGATCGAGATCGCCGCGAGCCTTGGCATCATCCTCACCGTGACCGGCATCTGGCTGCACTGGCCGCGCCGCGGGGCGACGTGGAAGACGGCGCTGGCCCCGCGCCCGACCCTGTCGTCGCGCGGCGGCTGGAAGGCGCTGCATGGCGCGGTCGGGATGTGGACATCGGCGCTGCTTGTCGTCTTCCTGCTGTCGGGCCTGTCATGGGCGGGCATCTGGGGCGGCAAGCTGGTGCAGGCCTGGTCCACCTTTCCGGCCGAGAAATGGGTCGCGCCGCTGTCGGACAAGACCCATGCCGACATGAACCATGGCGCCGCGAAAGAGGTGCCGTGGGGGCTGGAACAGACGCCGCTGCCCGAAAGCGGATCGGATGCCGGCGCGGGTGGTCTGGCGGGCCGGCCCGTCACGATCGACACGGTGGCGGCCTATGCGCGCGGGCTGGGCTTCGACGGGCGCTTCCAGCTGTCGATCCCGCAGGACGACACGGGCGTCTGGACCGTCAGCCATGACAGCATGTCGAATGACGGGCCCGACCCTTCGGCGGATCGCACGATCCATATCGACCAGTATACGGGGCATGTGCTGGCCGACATCGCCTATGCCGATTACAGCGCATGGGCGAAGCTGATGACCTATGGCATCGCCTTTCACGAAGGCGACATGGGCGACTGGAACCTTGCGCTGAACACCGTCTTCTGCCTTGCCATGATCTTCCTGCCCGTGTCGGGGCTGGTGATGTGGTGGAAGCGCCGCCCCGCCCGCGCCGCGCGCCTTGCCGCGCCACCCGCCGCGCAGGGGCAGGCCTTCTGGTGGGGGGCGGCGGCGCTGGTCGTGGTTCTGGGCGCTGCCTTCCCGCTGGGCGGGGCCGCGATCCTTGCCATCGTCCTTCTGGACCTGATCCTGCTGCGCCGGATGCCCGCGCTGAAACGCGTGCTGTCCTGACCCGCAGGACGGGGCGGCGGCGCAGCGCGCGCCGCCGCCCGCATCACCGGCCCGACTGCTTCCAGCCGTCGATCTTGCGGTAGAGGGTCGAGGGCGCGACATCGAGCACCCGCGCGGCCTTGGGGACCGATCCGCCGAAATGTTCCACCGTCGCCTCGATCACCAGACGCTCCACCTCGGCCAGCGGGCGGCCGACGAGATCGCCCAGACGCAGCGCCTCGACCCCGCGGGGCAGGATGGCCGGGGGCAGGGGGGCCGCATCCGACGGACGGTTCAGCGCCAGCAGCGCATCGGGCAGCATGTCCAGCGTGACGCGCCCGCCTTCGTTCAGCACGACGATGTGGCGGATCACGTTCAGAAGCTGGCGCACGTTTCCCGGCCAGTCGATCTGGCGGAACAGCTCTGTCACCTCGTCGTCGAAGCCGTCGAACTGACGCCCCTCCTCGGTGGCGAAGCGTTCCAGCGCGGCTTCGGCGATCTCGATCACATCCTCGCCGCGCTGGCGCAGGGGGGGCAGGTGCAGGGGCACGACATAAAGACGGTAGAACAGGTCCTCGCGGAACTGGCCGCGGCGGACGGCCTCCATCGGGTCGCGGTTGGTGGCGCAGACGATGCGGACATTCACCTTGCGCGGGCGGGTCGCGCCGACGGGCTGCACCGTCGATGTCTGCAGGAAGCGCAGGAGCTTTGTCTGCAGCGCGGGGGCCATCTCGCAGACCTCGTCCAGAAAGAGCGTGCCGCCATCCGCCGCCGTCGCCGCGCCGGGCTTGTCCGAGATCGCGCCGGTGAAGCTGCCCTTCACATGGCCGAACACCTCGGATTCCAGCAGGTCCTGCGGGATCGCGCCGCAGTTCAGCGCGATGAAGGGCCCCGCCGCACGGGCAGAGCTGTCATGCACCGCCAGCGCGGCAAGTTCCTTGCCCGTCCCGCTTTCGCCGGTGATGAAGACGGTGGCCATCGACTGCGCGACCGAGCGGATCTTGGCATGGACCCGCGCCATGGCCGCGGACGATCCGATGAAGCCGCCGAAGGGCTGCGCGCCCTGATCGGGCTGGCGCGGAAGCGAGGGCGCGCTGCGCCGCTGCGCGGGCCGCCCCGTCAGCGCATTCTCGACCGCGCCCAGAAAGCGCGCCTCGTCGAAGGGCTTGACGAGGAATTCATGCGCGCCCGCGCGCATCGCCTCCACCGCCTTGTTGATGGAGCCGTTGGCGGTGATCACGATGACATTCGTCTCGGGGCGCAGGGACAGCATGTCCTGCATCACCTCCAGCCCGTCGCGGTCCGGCAGCACCAGATCGAGCAGCACGACGCGCGGCTGCAATTCGTTGAAGGCGGCCAGCCCCTCGACCGCGTTGCCGGCGGTGCGGACGGCATGGCCCGCGCCTGTCAGGACAGAGCGGTAGACCATCTGCAACGAGGGCGTATCCTCGATCAGCAGGACAGGGCGGCGGCTGTCCTCGCTCCGCGCGGGCTGGGTGCGGGGGCGCGCGGTCATCCTTGCATCGCCGCCCGTGCCGTGACGGTGTCGCGCAGACAGGACAGGTCCGCCAGCACAGGGGGCAGGACCTGCCGGATGTCCGGCCAGTCGCCATGATGGGCGGCCCTGTTCAGCGCGCGTGCGGCATCGCACAGGCCCGCCGCGCCCACCGTGCCGGAGAGTGAGATCAGCACATGGCTTGCCGCGCGCAGCGCCGCCATGTCCCCGCCCGAAAGGGACTGGCGCAGATCGGCATCGACCCTGTCCAGATCGGCGGCAAGCTGGCGCAACAGGCGCGCCGCTTCCTCTCCCGCGAGCGAAAGAAGATGCTCCAGCGCCGCGCGGTCGGTCAGGACGGCATGCCCGTCCGCAAGCGGCCCCGCCGGTGGCGCGACCGCTTCCGTGCCGTCAGGTCTGGTCTGGGGCGGCTGGAGGCTCATGCCCGCAAGGTTAGGCCCCGCGCCCCCCTCCGTCCAGTGTGCTGACGCCTACTTTGCCAGCCCGATGCCCTGCAGCGCGGCGCGGATTTCGTCGAGGATCGCCGGATCGTCGATCGTAGCGGGCATCTTGTAGGCCTCGCCATCGGCGATCTTGACCATCGTGCCGCGCAGGATCTTGCCCGAGCGGGTCTTGGGCAGGCGGTCCACCACGATGGCGCGCTTGAAATCGGCCACGGGGCCGATCTTTTCGCGCATCAGCG
>JBEEOG010000148.1:0-4885 GCA_041191745.1 Pseudomonadota bacterium
CGATGCCGAAGCCGGGAAGCGACGCCGACACCCCGCCCGACACGCCCATGCAGGGGCCGCCGGCAAAGCTGGGAAGCGAGGGCGCGTTGCCCATCGGCTTGTTGTTATTCGAAAAGTCGAAGACGTTGCCGCCCGACATGGCCTGTGCGTCGTTTCCGACGGTGTTCTGCGCCGTGATGCCCGAAACCTGCGCCTGCGAGGCAGAGCCGTTGGCCCCCTGATCCTGCGCCGCAGCGACAGCGGGCGCAAGGCTAAGCAGCGAAGCGATAAGGACAGCAGCGGTCTTATTGATCTTGTTCATCATGCAGGAAGCCGTTTCGCTTCAGTCAGGGAATTTGGGTCGGTCAGGCCCGAAGGCCTGACCGATGTTCGCAAGGTGATCCGAGGATCAGGGAGCCGAGAAGAACGACCCGTTGTTGACGAAGGACGACGAACCGCCGGCCGCACCGCCGCCGGTGAAGAAGCCCCCGGTCGAGGTCGTGATGCTGACCGTGCCGTTGCCAGCGTTCGAAACCGACATCGCGATTTCTTCGTCGTCGCCGTTCAGGTCCGAGGTCACGATGAACAGAGCACCGTCGCCGCGCGCGCCCATCAGGACGTCTTGATCGGGATCCAGGTCGGCCCACTCGGCGTCGGTCAGCTGCACGCCGGTCAGTTCGCTGTTGGCGGTCACGTCGGCCGAACCATAGGCGACGGCGAGGTTGGTTTCGCCAACGCTCAGGCCGTTCGACGCGGCGAACAGGCCCGAGGTGCCGAGCAGCTGCAGGGTGTTCGAGGTCGAGAGCGAGCCGTTCAGCGAACCCTGCGAGGTGGCTTCCGCAGTCGCGCTGCCTTCGCCGGTGTCGAGACCGGTGTCATCCACGCCGGCGATCGAGGTGCTGGCCGAAGCCGCGCCGGCCGAACCCAGAGCCGCGATAGCTTCGCCGCGCGAAACCACGTTGCCCTGACCGACGAGCGAACCGCTGGTGGTGATGTCGCGCGAGAAGTTCAGGACGGACAGGACGCTTGCATCGGCGTCGGCGCCGTTGATGCTGCCTTCGAAGGTGTCCGGATCGGACGAGGCCGAACCGGTCAGGGTCATGTCAGCAAGGCTGCGGGTCATGGTCAGGGCGCCCGAGCCGAGGCCGTTCACCGAAACCTGACCGCCGATGATGAAGCCGGTCTGGTCGGGCGAGAGGACCGACACCGAACCTTCGAAGGCAGAGGTGATGCTGTCGGCGGCAGCGACGCCGGCGGTCGCCAGCAGTGCCGCGATGGCGAGAGCGCTGGTCGTATGCGACAATTTCATTTTTTGGTCTCCATTGCAAAAGGGGCGACACGAACTCGGAGGATTCATTACGCCGCATCTCGAAATGCCAATGGCTTACGAAGCCTGTCAAGTGATTTGATCTTTACAATCACAGGATGCTCACGTCGACCTGTTAAAATGGTTCTGGGTGTAAGAGTTAATATACCGCTCACACATTTTAGCATACTTTTGTCGGTCATTTTATCGAACGATTCACATACCCATACGTCCGATATTTCCCAAAAAATCTTACGACAGGCCGCGCCACGCCGTTGCAATGGCGGGATGACGCAACGTCATGCTTAACGGCGAGCAAAGACGCGGGCCGGATCGGTCGATGCCGCCCTGAAGGTGGGCCAGAGAATCGCCACAAGGACCAGCGCCACGACCGCCGACGATACGGGAAGGGCGATGGCACCGACCGGTTCGAACACCAGCGCGGCGCGGGCGGCGGCCGCGTCGCCCGACAGTTTCGCGGCAAGGCGGGCGTTTTCCTGCATCTCCTGCGCCAGCGTGACGGTCAGCCACCGCGCAAGCCCCAGCCCGCCCGCAAGCCCCGCGGCGGCGACGGTCAGCGCGCCCAGCACCTCGGTCGCGAAGATGTCGCCGCGGCGCATCCCCAGCACCCTGACCAGCGCCAGCTCCCCCGCCCGCATGCGGGCCGAGATGACGATATTGCCGAAGATGACCATGCCCACCACGCCGCTGATGAGCGCCAGAAGCGGGATGCCGATGCCATAGGCCGCGCGCTTCATGTCCAGCACCCAGGCGTATTTCCAGATCTCGGCCTCGGGCCGGTAGCCCTTGGCCGAAAGCTCGGCGATGCGCGGGATGACGGCATCGATGTCGCGCAGGTAAAGATGCAGCATGTCCTGCCACGGCCAGTCGGTCAGCGCAGCCAGCAGGGCGGGGTCTGCGATGGCAGAGCGGTCCGCGGTCAAGGGCAGGGCCAGCTTGCCGCCACGGTCGCGCTTGATCGCGTCGATGGCCACCAGCAGGTCGTTGGCCAGATAGAACTGGCGGTCGCCCTCGCCCTTCAGGATGATGCCCGCGACGGTCAGAACCAGCGTCTCGGCCCCCGTCTGCTTGCCGTTGCGCCCGAAGCGCGGCACCTCGACCGAGAAGCGGCGGCCGATATGGTCGTCCCAGACCAGCCCTTCCTGCCCCAGCAGATCGACAAGGAAATCCGTCGTCACGATGGCCTGCAACTGCGCCGAGGACGCGTCGAACCCCGCCCCCGCGACAAAGCGGAACATCGAAAGCTCCGGATCGTCGGGAAACAGGCCGAGCGAGGGGAAGGGCCGGCTTCCGCCATCCGCCAGCTGCACCGAAACGGTCGTGGCGCGGCGCGCGATCACATGGGCGACCTGCGGATCGGCTGCCAGCGCGGCGCTGTCGGGGAAGCGGTCCTCGCTGCCCGCATCGGCCTTGCGCGGCTTCAGCGTCAGGCGCGTCAGGCGCGACCCGTCGGCCACCGTCTGTTCCACGAACCGGTCCAGCCCCACGACGAGCGAGGCGAAGACCGTGCTCTGCGCCGTGCCCGCGATCACCGCGATCAGCATCAGCGTGGCGAAAAGCGGGCGGCGCAACAGGTCGCGCAGCGCCCATCCCGCCAGCCGCAACGGGCCAAGCCGCGGCCACCACCCGCCCAGCGGCGCGCGGGGAAGGCTGGCCTGCACCGGGGCCACGGGGGCCGCCCCCTCTGCCGCCCGGTCCGCCGGATCGGGACCCGCCGGTTCCAGCCGCCCGCCCTGCAGGCACAGCTGCCGCCCGAAGCCGAAAAGCGCGTCGTCATGGCTGACGACCACCACCGTCGCCCCCTGCGCGTGGGCCGCGCGCAGCCGTTCGATCACCTGTGCCTTCGACACGGGGTCGAGGCTGGCCGTCGGTTCGTCGGCAAGGATCAGCAGCGGGCGGCGCACCATCGCGCGGGCCAGCGCGGCGCGCTGGCGCTGCCCGCCCGACGCCGCATCGGGCATCAGGCCGAGCGTCCCCGCCGCCCGTTCCTCGGGGCGGAAGGCAAAGGCGGCGGCATCGTCGCCACGGCGGGCGACCTCGGCCGCGGGGCGGTTGTCGAGGACAAGCGGCAGGGCGATGTTCTCGGCCAGCGTCAGGTGCGGCAGCAGGCGGCCTTCCTGAAAGACAAAGCCCACATGCGCGCCGCGCCATTCGTCGCGCGCCGGATCGGACAGCGTGGCGACATCGGCCCCCGCGACGGTGAAGCTGCCGGAAAAGCCGGAATCGAGCAGCCCCAGCACGCGCAGGAGCGTGGTCTTGCCCGCCCCGCTGGCCCCGCGGATCACCGTGAAGCTGCCCCGCGGAATGTCGAGGTCGATGCCATCCAGCACCGTGACCCGCCCTGCGGGACCGTCGAAGGCACGGCAGAGGCCGCGCAGGCGGATCAGGGCTGTGTCTTCCATCGCGTCAGGGCAGGGTCGAAACCGGCATCCAGACGGCCTCTCCGGCGTCGAAGGCGGCCATGTTGGCATTCAGGAAGGCATCGAGCGACGCCGCCGCATCCTGCAGCCGCTTGGCAAAGGCCGTCCGTTCCGCAGGCGTCAGCGCGTCGAGATAGTCGAGGTCGAATTCCAGCAGACCCGATCTGAACTTGACGCCCAGCTGGCGCTGCAGCGTCTGGGCGATCGTCTCGCCGGGGTCCAGCGTCTCGCCCGCAATGGCGGCGAGCGATTGCGCGACCGTGCGGCGCAGCGTTTCGGAATCGACCCCCGTGACCGACAGCACGGACATCAGGTTGACCAATTCCAGAAGCGTATCCTTGCCGATCTGGAAATGCGGCTCCAGCAGGTCGGGCGTTTCGATCATGTAGCCCTGCTGGACAAGGATGCCGTCATCGCCCCGCGCGATGTTGAAGGCCACCCCCGCCTCGCGCAGGCGTTCGAGCTTCTCGCCGTCGATCACTTCAAGCGGGATCGCCGCCGCGCCTTCGAAATCATAGACCGATCCGACCACGGCACGACCGGCGTCGATCTCGGCCACGGTGCGGGCCTGCAGCACCTCGGCAAAGGCCTTGGCCATCGCCGCGCTGTCCAGCCCTTCGTCCCACGGAACGAAGGTGCCCGATGTCTCGCGCGCAAGCGTGCCCAGAACCTGCGCCAGCTGCTGCCCCGCCTTCGGGCCCGCCTGGACCGAGATGACGGGAACGCCTTCCTCGAACAGGCCGCGCGCGACGCCGATGGCGTCGATGCCAGCGGGCACGCTGGCGTCGAGCGTGCCTGTCGTCGCGGGCTTGGCATCGTCGTTCAGCACGGCGACGATGATCTTCTTTCCGGCATTGGCGGGCCAGTCATAGACCTGCGCCACATAATGGACGGCATCCAGCACGGGTTCGGCATCGTCCCCGCCCCCCGACATGGTGACGGCCGCCTTCTCCAGCTCGGCCGAGGCTTCGGCAAGCGGCACGGCGGCGACGGCGGACAGCGGCACCTCGTCCCCTTCGTCGCGGTAGAAGACGAAGCCGATCCGCAGCGCGGCGATGGTGTCCGCGGGCAGCGTGTCGATGGCATCGGCCAGCGCGACGGCGACGGCACGGGCGAATTCCTCCATCGACCCCGTGGCGTCGAAGGCGATGACGATGGT
>JBEEOG010000149.1:0-9348 GCA_041191745.1 Pseudomonadota bacterium
ACCGCCGATGATCGCCCCGCTTTGCGCGCGGGCGTTGGGATTGTCGGGATATGCATTGGGATCGACGCAGGCCGTCAGCGCCAGAAGGCTGGCCGTGCCGAGGACAATGGAGGTCTTGAAGGTCATTTGAAAGCCTCTCCTTCGCGGGCCCAACGGACGGGCCCATCGGCGGCAATCTATATCAACGCCCGGTCCGCCGTGACAGGGCGGGCCGCGGGGTGGCAGCTTTCCGCCCATCACATTTGGGTGCGCGCGGCCTCCCATGCCAGCATCGCGCGCTTGACGGGCAGGCCCCAGTGGTAGCCGCCAAGCGCGCCGGATTTCCGCAGCGCGCGGTGGCAGGGGATCAGCAGGCTGATCGGATTGCGCCCCACGGCGGTGCCCACGGCGCGCACGGCGCGGGGATGGCCCACGGCGGCGGCAAGGTCGGAATAGGTGGTCACATGGCCCGAGGGGATGTGCAGAAGCGCCTCCCACACCTTGATCTGGAAGGGCGCGCCGATCAGGACAAGCGGCGTCTCGGCATTGGCCCGCGCGCCGAAGGCCGCCATGACCCAGGGCTGGAGGGCCTCGGCATCCGGACGGAAGGTGGCGGCGGGCCAGCGGCGGGTCAGGTCGGCAAGGCAGGCGTCCTCGCCCATATCCGCCGAAAAGCCCAGACCGCACAGGCCGCGCTCCGTGCCCATGGCGATGGCGGGACCGAAGGGGCTGTCGAAGCGGCCCCAGCGGATCACCAGCCCCTCGCCCGCACGGGCGACATCGCCCGGCGTCATCGCCTCCCAGCGCAGGAAGAGGTCATGCAGCCGCCCCGTCCCCGACAGGCCCGAGGCCAGCGCGGTATCGAGCAAGCTATGCCGTTCCGCCAGCATCCGCCGCGCGTGATCGAGCGTCAGGTACTGCTGGTAGCGCTTGGGCGACACGCCCACCCATGCCGAGAACAGGCGCTGGAAATGCGCCACGCTCATGTCCATCCGCGCGGCCAGCGCGTCGAGCGTGAGCGCGGGGCCGCCGGCGTCGATTTCGGCAATCGCGCGGGCGATCAGGCGGTAGTGGTAGGATTGGGACAGGTCGGACATCGGGGCCTCGTGCGGATCGGGTGGAGCTTACGCGGCAGTCCCGCCACGGGCGACCCGAAATCTGCGGCTTCCGTCTTGCCCGACGGGACAAAGCCCCTTACCCAAACCCCATGCCGCGCCAGCTGTCCTATCCCGAGATGACCGAGGTCTTCCGCCGCTTCCATGCAGCGGAACCCGAACCCAAGGGCGAATTGCACCACACCAACGCCTTCACGCTGCTGGTTGCGGTGGCCCTGTCGGCGCAGGCGACCGATGCGGGGGTGAACCGCGCGACGGGCCCCCTCTTCGCGGTGGCCGACACGCCGGCCAAGATGCTGGCGCTGGGGGAAGAGGGGCTGACGGGCTACATCAAGACGATCGGGCTTTACCGCAACAAGGCCAAAAACGTCATCAAGCTGTCGCGCCTTCTGCTGGAGCAGTTCGGGGGCGAGGTGCCGTCCTCGCGCGCGGCGCTGCAATCGCTGCCCGGCGTGGGGCGCAAGACGGCGAATGTCGTGCTGAACATGTGGTTCCGCCAGCCCGCGCAGGCGGTCGATACGCATATCTTCCGCGTGGGCAACCGCACGGGCATCGCCCCGGGGCGGGACGAGACGGCGGTGGAACGCGCAATCGAGGATCACGTCCCCGCCGAATACCAGTTGCACGCGCATCACTGGCTGATCCTGCACGGACGGTATATCTGCGTGGCGCGAAAACCCAAATGCGGCATCTGTCCGATCCGTGACCTGTGCCTTTACGAGGAAAAGACCGAATGAAGAAGTATGACGTGGTCGGGATCGGCAATGCGATCGTGGATGTCTTCGCGCAGGCGGATGACAGCTTTCTCGAACTCATGGGGATCGAGAAGGGGATCATGCAGCTGGTGGAGCGCGAGCGGGGAGAGTTGCTCTATGCCGCGATGAAGGACCGCGTGCAGGCCCCGGGCGGATCGGTGGGCAACACCATCGCGGGGCTGGGCAGCCTTGGCCTGAAGACGGCCTTCATCGGGCGGGTGCATGACGACGCGCTGGGGCGGTTCTACGAGAAGACGCTGGTCGAGAACGGCACCGCGTTCCCGAACCGTCCCGTCGCGGGGGGGGAATTGCCGACCTCGCGTTCGATGATCTTCGTGGCGCCCGATGGCGAGCGGTCGATGAACACCTATCTCGGCATCTCGTCCGAGCTGGGCCCCGAGGACGTGTCGGACGATGTCGCGGGGGATTGCGCGTTCCTGTTCCTCGAAGGCTATCTCTATGACAAGCCCAAGGGCAAACAGGCCTTCGAACGCGCGGCGCGGCTGTGCCGGCAGGCGGGCGGCAAGGCGGGGATCGCGCTGTCCGACCCCTTCTGCGTGGACCGCCACCGCCATGACTTCCGCCGTCTGGTGCGGGAACTCGATTACGTCATCGGCAACGAGCACGAGTGGTCCTCGCTCTACCAGACCGATCTGGACAGCGCGCTGGCGCAGGCGCGGCAGGATGCGGGCACGGTCGTGTGCACGCGTTCGGGCGACGAGGTGATCGTGCTGCGCGGCGACGAGCGCGCCGTGGTGCCGGTCAACCGCGTCGTGCCCGTCGATGCCACCGGCGCGGGCGACCAGTTCGCGGCGGGCTTCCTTTACGGCCTTGCGACGGGACAGACGCTGGCCACGGCGGGCCGCATGGGCTGCGTCGCGGCGGCCGAGGTGATCAGCCATTTCGGCGCGCGCCCCGAGGCGGATGTGAAGACGCTGTTCCGCAAGGAAGGGCTGGTCTGACCCGACGGGCGGGGGCGGCTTGCTCGGGCCGGTTCCACCGGCCTTCGCGCGCCGCCGCTGCCGCGGAGGATGCATCACGCGTCCCGGATTTGGCAGACCCCGGGGGTTTCGCACCCCCGGACCCCCGCGGGATATTTGGGCAGAGAAAACAGGCGCAAGATAGGCGCGGCACCCCGACGGGGGCCGTGAGCCAGCCGCGGGGTGCCGTTTCCTCTGGCGGTCATCGGCTTCCCAGCCTGTACCGCAGCCATTGGATCGCAGGCGAACCTTGCCGGAAGCTTAATCGCGCCTTGGTTTTCTCTGTCCAAGTATCCTGCATGGCGTCAGCCATCGAACGCCACCGGTTCGAGGGCGATGGCTGACGGGATGCAAAATCCCCCACGGCCGACCGCAGCGGCGGGCGCGTCAGTCGCCGAGCTTGGCGTGCACCTCGTCCAGATCGACGGCGCCGGTCGGCATCTTGTTGGCGGGATTGTCGAAATCGTATTTGAACAGCTGGAAATCGCGTTTGTAGATTTCCCACATCAGATGCATCGAAAGGTCGTCGAAGTAATCCTCGACCGGATGGAGCCGCTTGGGGCCATGCCCTTCGCTTTCGTTGAAGCGCGGGATGGTCTTGAGGTCGATCGGGTGCTTCACCTTGATATTGTCCAGCACGACCTGCATGCCGTCGTCGAACTTCTCGGTGAAGAAGATGTGGTCGTAGCGCCCGCCATTGACGATGAAGGTCGAGATATGGCCCGCCATCGCGGACCAGTGGATGTCGGGTTCCATCGGTTTGCGGAAGCGGATGGTGTCGCGCACGAACAGCAGGAAGCGGCGGAAGGACTTGATCTGGTCGAACTCCTGCTTGCCGTCGTCGCCCCCGACCTCGACCCCGTATTTCTGCACGAGCGTGGGCACGAGGTTGCCGCGGTAGCGCTTGCCGTTGCGCTGGATGCCGCAGATCTTGTCGAAGAAGGAGGACAGCACCCGCGTATAGGGATTGCGAACGCAGGTGAAGGCATAGGACTTGTGGCCTTTGACATTCGCCTCGATCAGCGGCTGGCTTTGTTCCTGCGCCCATTTGTGCAGGCCCCGCGTCGCATCGTGGATGTCGCCGTCGAAGAATTCCCCGTGATCGGAATAGAACATGATCTGGCCGATGGAGGAGCAGGCGCATTTCGGAACGACCCGATACACCACGCTTTCGCTTTCCGTCATCCAGGTGCCAGGAAAACCCATGTCAATCGTCTCCGCATCACCGGTGGGCCAAAACAGTCCGACGGACAGGCCATTCACCGCATTTGCAGCAAAAAAGCAAAGAAATGCTGTCTTTTCAATGACCGATGACGTTATTTGTGGGCAGTGACTCGTAACAGGGGCAGGCCGCGTCGGTATGGCCAAGATCGCCTACATCCTTTTGTGCCACAAGGATCCCGACGGAATCGTCGCGCAGGCGCGGCGGTTGACCGCCGTAGGCGATTGCGTGGCGATCCATTTCGACGGTCGCGCGCGCAGCCAGGATTTCCAGAAGATCCGCACGGCGCTGAAGGACAACCCCTCGGTGGTCTTCGCGCCGCGCCGGATCAAATGCGGCTGGGGGGCGTGGAGCCTTGTGGAAGCGACGCTGATCGCCACCCGCGCGGCGGTGGCGGCCTTTCCGCGGGCCACGCATTTCTACATGCTGTCGGGCGACTGCATGCCGATCAAATCGGCCGAATTCGCCCATGCCTTCCTTGACCGCGAGGAATGCGACTACATCGAGAGCGTCGATTTCTTCGCCAGCGACTGGATCAAGACCGGCATCAAGGAAGAGCGGCTGATCTATCGCCACTGGTTCAACGAACGCACGCAGAAGAAGCTGTTCTATGCCTCGATGAACCTGCAGCGGAAGTTCAACCTGACGCGCGAGGTGCCCGCCGACCTGCAGATGCAGATCGGCAGCCAGTGGTGGTGCCTGCGCCGGCGCACGGTGGAATGGGTGCTGGATTTCTGCGACCGCCGCCGCGACGTGATGCGCTTTTTCCGCACCACATGGATCCCGGACGAGACGTTCTTCCAGACCATCGTGCGCCATCTGGTGCCGGAAGCCGAGATCCGGTCGCGCACGCTGACCTTCCTGATGTTCACCGATTACGGGATGCCGGTGACCTTCTACAACGACCAGTATGACCTGCTGGTCAGCCAGGATTTCCTCTTTGCCCGCAAGATCAGCCCCGAGGCGAAGGAGCTGAAGGAGCGGCTGGGCCAGCTTTACGCGGCGAGGGGCGTGCGTTTCGACATCTCGAACGAGGGGCGGTCGCTCTTCCGCTTCCTGACGGGGCGGGGGCGGATCGGGCGGCGCTTCGCCCCCCGCTTCTGGGAGACGGAATCGACCGTGGGGCGCGGGCGCACGCTGATGATGGTGACCTGCAAGAAGTGGCATGTCGCCAAGCGTCTGGTGGACCGTGTCCGCACGGTGACGAACACGCCCGCGATGGATTACATCTTCAACGAACAGTCGGCCTCGATCCCCGATCTGGGGGGCATCCAGTCCACGCTGGAAAAGCGCACCCGCCACCGCCGCGCGCTGGTCCGGATGCTGTTCGACTACTGGCAGTCCGAGCGGCTGATCTTCTGCATCGACCCCGCGAATGTGGAGTTGATGCAGGATTTCTACAACGACAAGGCCACGGTCAAACTGCTGGAGATCGAGTGCGATTTCACCGACGATTACCTGATCGGCCATGCCCGCCGCGTGGGCCTTGCGGGCGACCGCACCCCGCCCGAGACGCTGGCCAAGCTTTTGCCCACGATCCGCTATGACGTGAAGTTCGAAAGCGACCGGCTGCGCGATCTGGGGTTCAAGGATTTCCACCGCATCCGCCAGACGGCAGGGGTGGACGAAAACACCGTGCCCTTGGCCGAATTCCTTGATATTCCCGTCGAGAAGGCGCGCGAGATCGCTGCCACGGAATATCTTTTCACGGACTGACCCGATGCCCCACAGCTATGATCCGACCAACATCTTCGCCCGCATCCTGCGCGGCGAGATCCCGAACAGGACGGTCGCGGAGACGGCCCATACGCTGGCCTTCCACGACATCCGCCCGCAGGCGCCGCATCATGTGCTGGTGATCCCGAAGAAGCCCTATGCCACCTTCGACCATTTCGCCGCCGAGGCGAGCGCCGAGGAGATCGTGGATTTCCACCGCGTCGCGGCCAAGATCTGCGCCGATCTGGGCGTGTCGCTGGGTGCGGGCGGGTCGGGCTACCGCGCCATCACGAACGCGGGCGAGGATGGCGGTCAGGAAGTGCCGCATTACCACCTGCACATCGTGGCGGGCCGCCCGCTGGGGCGGATGCTGGACGGCTGACCGCAAGGCGCAGGTTTCGGGTCGCGCGCCAGCCCCCGTGCATGCCATGACGGTGGCCCCGCAACACGAGGTGGCCTTCATGCGCTTTGTCCCGATCCCGACCGAACTGGCCCGCCATTACCGCGCAGGCGGGGACGATGCCTATGGCCTGCGTCCCGAACGCGGCATCAGCGATGGCGGCGGCAATCCCTGCCGCCATTGCCTGCGGATGATCCCCGCAGGCGCGCCCATGCTGGTCCTCGCCCACCGCCCGTTTCCCGCGCCCCAGCCCTATGCCGAGACGGGGCCGATCTTCCTGTGCGGCGATGATTGCGCGGCGGGCGGGGGGCAGAGCCTGCCCGAGATCCTCGCCTCGCCCGACTACATCCTGCGCGGCTATTGCGGGCGGGATCGCATCGTCTATGGCACGGGTGCGGTGGTTCCGACAGGGCGGCTGCTGGACGAGGCGGCGCTGCGCCTTGCCGATCCGCGCGTCGCCTATCTGCATGTGCGGTCGGCGCGGAACACCTGCTTTCAGGTCAGGATCGAGCGTGGCTAGCGTTCTGTCTGGCCCTTGCCGGATATGATCTTGTCCCGCCCCTTTGCGATGCGGGCATGGCGTGTCGCGGGATTGGCAGTGCCGGTCAGGTGCAGCACCCATGACCGCTGCCGCCCCGGCGTCAGGGCATGGAAGGCTTCGGCCAGATCCGGATCGTCATTAAGGGCTGCGACCAGTTCCTCGGGCAGGGCCAGTTCGGCGGCGGGCCGTGCGGGGCGGACCTGTTCGGCGACGCTCCGCGCGGCGGCCAGATAGACGGAAAGGACGGGGGCCATCGCCGCAATGGCCAAGGGATCGACAAAGCTGATCTGGTCCGCCGTCCGCGTGTTCGGCCCGCGTTTTTCAAGAAGGCCTTCCGGATCGGGCGGGATGGCCGCGTCAAAAAAGGTCAGGCGGTAAGTGTCGCGGAAGGCCGCGATCATCGCCACGTTGCGCCCGTTGTGCATGTAGCAGGGATGGCCCCATTTCGCCGTCTCTTTCAGCCCCGCCGACAGGCAGAGGTCACGCAGCGCGATCAGGCCCGGCATCCAGCGGCGGGTGGAACAGTCGGGCGTGTCGAACCGCGCGCAGCGCCCGCAGCCCTTGGCGAAATAGTCGGCGACGTCGGTGATCATCACGGCCCGCCTTCCGCGGTTCAGTGGAACGTCCCGCCCCGTGTCAGCAGGGCGATGAATTCTTCGATCCGCCGCGCGCGGGTTTCGGGCTGCTTGGCTGCGGCAAGGCGATAGGTGATCGCGTTGCGGTTCTTTGCATCAAAGCCCGCCAGCGTGTTGCGCGCCGATTGCGGCGCGGCGTTCAGCGCAAGGATGAAATCGTCGGGAAAGGCAGTCTGTTCCGTATCGGGGGCGGCGGCGTCCCAGCGCCCGTCGGCCTGCGCGGCGGCGACCTCGGCCAGACCGGCCTCCTGCATCCAGCCGCCCGCGATCAGGCGTTCGGCCACCGCGCGGTGCTTTTGCGACCAGAGGCTTTTGGGGCCGCGCGGCGTGAAGCGCTGCAGCCAGAACCCGTCATCCTCGTCCGGCTTTCGGGTGCTGTCGATCCAGCCCCAGACCAGCGCCTCTTCCAGTGCCTGTTCGGCGTCGATCGAGGTGACGCCGGTCTTCTTCTTGGCCAGCCGCAGCCAGACCTCGCTGTCCTTGGCGTGGCGGGATTCCAGCCATTCGGCCCAGTCGTCGGGGCGGCCGAAGGCGATGGCGCGGATCGGGCGGGGGGGCATCAATGCGCCTCGGCCCAAGTGCGGCCGTGGCCGGCCTCGACCGTCAGCGGCACCTTGAAATGCACGGCGGGATGGGCGGCTTCTTCCATCACCGCCTTGGCGCGGGCGGCCAGCGTGTCGGCGGCGTCCTCGTCCACCTCGAACAGCAGTTCGTCATGGACCTGCAGCAGCATGGTGGCGGGCAGGTCCGCGATGGCGGCGGGCATGCGGATCATCGCGCGGCGGATCACGTCGGCGGCGGTGCCCTGAATGGGGGCGTTGATCGCCGCGCGCTTGGCGAAGCCCGCCGTTGGCCCCTTGGCGTTGATTTCGGGCGTGTTGATGCGGCGACCGAAGAGCGTGGTGACATAGCCCTTGGCCTGCGCTTCCTTCACCGTCGCGTCCATGTAGCCGCGGATGCCGGGGAAGCGTTCGAAGTAGCGGTCGATGAAACCCTGCGCCTCGGCCCGCGGAATCCGCAGATTGCGGGCAAGGCCGAAGCCCGAGATGCCGTAAATCACGCCGAAATTGATGGCCTTGGCCTTGCGCCGGATGTCGGATGTCATCTGGTCGAGCGGCACGTTGAACATCTCGGACGCGGTCAGCGCGTGGATGTCGAGCCCGTCGCGGAACGCCTGCTGCAATTCGGGGATGTCGGCGATATGCGCCAATATCCGCAATTCGATCTGGCTGTAGTCGAGGGAGACCAGAACCTTGCCCTTGGGCGCGACGAAGGCTTCGCGGATGCGGCGGCCCTCTTCGCTGCGGACGGGGATGTTCTGCAGGTTCGGATCGGTCGAGGCGAGCCGCCCCGTATTCGCCCCCGCGATGGAATAGGAGGTATGGACCCGTCCCGTTTCAGGGTTGATGTGATCCTGCAGCGCGTCGGTATAGGTCGATTTCAGCTTGGAAATCTGCCGCCAGTCCAGCACCCGCGCCGCCAGACGCGCGCCCTGCGGGTGGCTGTCCTCCAGCGTCGTGATATCCTCGAGGATATCGGCCCCCGTGGCATAGGCCCCCGTCTTGCCCTTCTCGCCCCCCGGCACGCCCAGCCGGTCGAAGAGCACCTCGCCCAGCTGCTTGGGCGAGCCCACGTTGAAGGGTTCGCCCGCGATGTCCTGAATTTCGGCCTCGAGCCCCGCCATCGTCTGGGCAAAGGCGTTCGACATGCGCGACAGCGTATCGCGATCGACCTGCACGCCCGCCATCTCCATCGCCGCAAGAACGGGGACGAGGGGGCGTTCCAGCGTCTCGTAGACCGTCGTCACGCGCAGGCGGTGCAGCATCGGCTTGAACCGTGCCCAGAGGCGAAAGGTGATGTCCGCATCCTCGGCCGCGTATTTCACCGCATCGGCCAGCGGCACGCGGTCGAAGGTGATCTGGGATTTCCCCGACCCCAGAAGCGACTTGATCGGGATCGGCACATGGCCAAGGTAGGTCTCGCTCAGCGTGTCCATGCCGTGGCC
>JBEEOG010000150.1:0-6486 GCA_041191745.1 Pseudomonadota bacterium
GCCGGATGGGCATGCAGTGGATGCGCGAGGAGCTCGAGGATCTGGCCTTCCGCGTCCTCAATCCCGATGCGCGCAATTCGATCATCCGCCGCTTCATCACGCTGCAGCGCGAGGCGGGCGACGTGGTCCACAAGATCACCGCCGATATCAGGAACGAGCTGGAGAAGGTGCAGATCGAGGCCGATGTCTACGGCCGCGCGAAGAAGCCCTATTCCATCTGGCGCAAGATGCAGGAGAAGGACCTTGCCTTCTCGCGCCTGTCCGACATCTACGGCTTCCGCGTCATCTGCGGGTCGGTGGCGGACTGCTACCGCATCCTCGGGGTGATCCACCAGCGCTGGCGGGCGGTTCCGGGGCGGTTCAAGGACTATATCAGCCAGCCCAAGACCAACGGCTACCGGTCGATCCACACCACCGTGTCGGGCCGCGACGGCAAGCGGGTCGAGGTGCAGATCCGCACCCGCGAGATGCACGAGGTGGCCGAGGCGGGCGTCGCGGCGCACTGGTCCTACCGCGAGGGCGTGCGCGCGCAGAACCCCTTCGCCGTCGATCCCGCGAACTGGATCGCCACGCTGACCGAACGCTTCGACGAGGGCGACCACGACGAGTTTCTCGAACATGTCAAACTCGAGATGTATTCCGATCAGGTGTTCTGCTTCACGCCCAAGGGGGACGTGGTGCAATTGCCGCGGGGTGCGACGCCGTTGGACTATGCCTATGCCATCCATACGCGGATCGGGAATTCCTGCGTCTCGGCCAAGGTCGACGGGATTCGCGTCCCCCTCTGGACGCGGCTGAAGAACGGCCAGTCGGTCGAGATCATCACCGCCGAAGGCCAGCGCCCGCAGGCCAGCTGGATCGACATCGTGACGACGGGCCGCGCCAAGGCCGCGATCCGCAAATCCCTGCGCGAAGAGGACCGGGGCCGCTTCGTCAAGCTGGGGCAGGAACTGGCGCGCGCGGCCTTCGACCATGTGGGCAAGAAGGCCAGCGACAAGGCGCTGCGGACGGCGGCCAAGATGCTGGGCCTGTCGGACGAGACGGACCTTCTCGCCCGTCTGGGCAGCGCCGAGATCACCGCGCGGCGGGTGGTCGAGACGCTCTATCCCGAACTCGTCCGTCAGGTGTCGGACGAGGTGGACGGCCAGCGCCCCTTCGTCGGACTGTCCGACGACCAGTCCTTCCGCCGCGCGTCCTGCTGCCAGCCCGTCCCGGGCGAGCGGATCGTGGGCATCACCTATCGCGGGCAGGGCGTCGTGGTGCATGCCATCGACTGCCCCGCGCTGGAAGAGTTCGAGGAACAGCCGGGCCGCTGGGTGGACCTGCACTGGCATTCGGGGCGGCATGCGGCGGTGCATACCGTCAGCCTCGAGATGACCATCTCGAACGATGCGGGGGTCCTCGGGCGCATCTGCACCCTGATCGGCGAGCAGAAGGCCAATATCTCCGACCTGCGTTTCACGGACCGGAAACCGGACTATTTCAGACTGATCGTGGATGTGGACCTGCGGGATGTGGAACATCTGCACATGGTGATGACCGCGCTCGAGGCCGAGACGGATGTGGCGCAGATCGCGCGCCACCGCGATCTGTCGCGCCGGCCATGACGGTGTAGGGGGCAGGGGTGGTCTTCAAGCGTCGCAACCGCCGGACACTGGCAGGATGGGCCCGCGAGATGGTCTATCCCACCGGCGGCTTCAAGCGGGCCACGCAATATGTGCTGCACCGCATGCGCCGCCTGCCCGACCGTCCGCACCGCATCGCGCGGGGGGTCTTTGCGGGGTCCATCGTGGGTTTCCTGCCGCTGCCGGGTCTGCAATTCGTGGCCGCATGGCTTGCCGCGCGGGCGGTGAACGGGAACCTGCTGGCAGCCCTTCTGGCCACCTTCAACACCAACCCGCTGACGACCCCCTTCTTCGCCATGCTGGCGATGGGTCTGGGGCACTGGATCCTCGGGATCGAGAAGCCGCTGACGCCGGAATACATCGGCGACGCCTTCGCCCATGCCGGCGGTGACCTGTGGTTCAACGTGACGGCGATGTTCGGCCCCGAACAGGCGCGCTGGGAAGGTCTGGTCCAGTTCTGGCACGAAATCTATGTGCCCTATTTCATCGGCGCGCTGGGGCCGGGCCTGTTGCTGAGCCTTGCCTTCTACTATGCGACGATCCCGCTGGTGCATGCCTATCAGAAGGCCCGCGACGCGACCGCGCGCGAGCGCAACGAACGCCGCCACAAGCTGCGCGCCGCTCTGGCCGAGGCCGCGGCGCGGCTGAAGCACAAGACCGACCGGCATGATGCCGCAGGGGATGACGACACGCCGGGCGCGCCCTAAGGTTCCGGCAGAACGGATGATGCAGAAGGATGACGGCATGAAACCCCTCGGTCGGCTGCGGCTTGGCGTGAACATCGACCATGTGGCGACCGTCAGGAACGCGCGCGGGTCGGTCTGGCCCGAACCGCTGCGCGCGGCGCTTCTGGCGGAAGCGGCAGGCGCGGACGGCATCACCGCCCATCTGCGCGAGGATCGCCGCCACATCCGCGATGCCGACATCGCCGCGCTGAAGGCGGGCATCTCCATCCCGCTGAATTTCGAATGCGCCGCGACCGACGAGATGCAGCGCATCGCGCTGGCCACACGGCCCCATGCCGTCTGCCTTGTCCCCGAACGGCGCGAGGAGCGCACGACCGAAGGCGGGCTCGACGTGGCGGGCGATGCGGCGCGGCTGACGGAATACCTCAAGCCCCTGCGCGATGCGGGCTGCCGCGTGTCGATGTTCATCGGCCACGACCTGCGCCAGATCGAGGCCAGCGCGCGGATCGGCGCGGCGGTGGTGGAACTGCATACGGGGCGCTATTCCGAACTTCACGCCGAAGGCCGCTATGACGAGGCCGCGGAAGAACTGGCCGGCCTGCGCCGCGGCGCGCGGGCGGCCCATGCGCTGGGGCTCGAGGTGCATGCCGGCCACGGGCTGACCTATGACAACGTGGAACCCGTCGCCGCCATGCCCGAGGTGATGGAGCTGAACATCGGCCATTTCCTGATCGGCGAGGCGATCTTCCGCGGACTGGGCCCCGCGCTCGAGGAGATGCGCCGCCGCATGGACCTTGGCCGCGCGGGGGGCTGAGGGGTGGTCGTCGGTCTGGCCCTGCTGGCCTTTGTCTTTTCCTTCCTGCCGGTGCTTCTGGTCCAGCGGGCGCTGTCGCGGTCGGTCGCGGGGCTGCTGCTGACCAGCCTTGCCCAGATCCTGCTGACCGCCGTCGCGCTGTGGGGGATGTTCCGCTACGCGGGCCATGTCGCCGAACAGCAGGGCGAGGCGGCAGGGATCGGGATGATGATCGCGCTGGCCATTCCGGGCCTTGGCTTTGCGATGGTGCTGAACGGTGCGGTGGCGCTGTGGCTTCTGGCGCGCATCTGGCTGCGGGGGCGGCGGGCATGATCCTCGGCATCGGGTCGGACCTTGCCAATATCGAACGGATCGAGGCGACGATCGCCCGCTTCGGCGACCGCTTCAAGACCCGCGTCTTCACCGAAACCGAACGGCGCAAGGCCGAAGGCCGCGCCGATGTGGCGGGCACCTATGCCAAGCGCTGGGCCGCGAAGGAGGCGTGCTCCAAGGCGCTGGGCACGGGGCTGCGGATGGGCATCTCGTGGCGCGACATGGCGGTGACGAACCTGCGCTCGGGCCAGCCCGTGATGCATGTGACGGGCTGGGCCGCCGAACGGCTGCGCCAGATGACCCCCGAGGGCCACGAGGCCGTGATCCATGTGACCTTGACCGACGACCATCCGTGGGCGCAAGCCTTCGTGGTGATCGAGGCACGCCGCATCGCGCCCTGACGCGGGGCCGACTGGGGCAGACTGGGGCAGACCAACTTGGGCGGGCCAACTTGACTCGTCCGCATACCGGGCGCAAAAGCCCCACGGATCGGCCGCAGGGGCTGGCAAGGGAACAGGCGATGGCAAAGAGCAAGGCGAAGCAGGACAGCGGCATCGTCGAGACGATCAAGACGGTGGTCTACGCGCTGTTGATCGCGGGGGCGTTCCGCACGCTTCTGTTCCAGCCCTTCTGGATCCCTTCGGGGTCGATGAAGGATACGCTGCTGATCGGCGATTTCCTCTTCGTCAACAAGATGGCCTACGGCTATTCGCAGTATTCCTGCCCCTTCGGGCTTTGCCCGATCACGGGGCGCATCTTCGCGTCGGAACCGGAACGGGGCGATGTCGTCGTCTTCCGCCATCCGGTGAACGGATCGGATTTCATCAAGCGGCTGGTCGGCCTGCCGGGCGATACGGTGCAGATGCGCGGGGGCGTGCTGTTCCTGAACGGTCGGGAAGTGCCGCAGACGCCCGACGGCGTGTTCGAAGAGGTCTATGAAAAGCAGGGTCCGATGGGCAAGGAACCGCGCTGCGAGAACGCGCCCGTGGGTCTGGGCGACATCTGCACCAAATCCCGCGCGATCGAGACGCTGCCCGAAGGCCGCCAGCATGCCGTGCTGAACATCGACGCGAACGGCTTTGCCGACAACACCGATGTCTACACCGTCCCGCCGGGGCACTACTTCTTTGTCGGCGACAACCGCGACGACAGCCAGGATTCGCGCTTCGGACAGGCCGTGGGCGGCGTGGGCTTCGTTCCGGCCGAAAACCTGATCGGGCGGGCCGACCGGATCATGTTCTCGTCGGCGGGCCGCTCGCTTCTGTATTTCTGGACGTGGCGCTCCGACCGCTTCTTCAAGGCGGTCGAGTGAGGACGGCCACGCCCCGCATCGCGGCAGACCTCGCGGCCTTTGCCGCGCGGATCGGGCACGATTTCCGCCAGCCCGAGCTTCTGGCGCGGGCGGTGACGCATGCCTCGATCTCGTCGCCCACGCGGCCCTCGAACGAGCGGCTGGAATTCCTCGGCGACCGCGTGCTGGGGCTGTCGATCGCGGCGGCGCTGTTCGAACAGGACGGCAAGGCGCAAGAGGGCCAGCTGGCGCCCCGCCTGAACGCGCTGGTGCGGCAGGAAACCTGCGCCGAGATCGCGCGCGAGATCGGCCTTGGCGATGTGCTGAAGCTGGGCCGGTCCGAGATGCTGTCGGGCGGGCGGCGGAAAGAGGCCCTTCTGGGCGACGCGATGGAGGCGGTGATCGCCGCCGTCTATCTGGATGCGGGCTTTGACGCCGCGCGCGACATGGTGCTGCGCCTGTGGGGGCGGCGGATCGCGGCGGCGCGCGGGCAGGGGCGCGATGCGAAATCCGCGCTGCAGGAATGGGCGCAGGCCCGCGGCCTGCCGCCGCCCGCCTATGTCGAAACCGCCCGTTCGGGCCCCGATCACGAACCCGTTTTCACCATCGAAGCGCGCCTGTCCACGGGCGACTCCGCCAGCGCCAAGGCCTCGGGCAAGCGGCAGGCGGAACAGGCCGCCGCCCGCGCGCTTCTGGCCCGTATGGAGGGCGAAGAGACATGACCGAGACTGAACAGACCACCCGCGCGGGCTTTGTCGCGCTGATCGGCGAGCCGAATGCCGGCAAGTCCACGCTGCTGAACCGCATGGTCGGTGCCAAGGTGTCGATCGTCACCCACAAGGTGCAGACGACGCGCGCGCGCATCCGTGGCGTCTGCATGGAAGGGCAGGCGCAGATCGTCTTCGTCGATACGCCCGGCCTTTTCCGTCCGCGCCGCAGGCTGGACCGCGCGATGGTCGCCGCCGCATGGGGCGGGGCGGCCGATGCCGATGTGATCGTGCTGCTGGTCGAGGCGCATCGCGGCCTGACCGAGGGCGTCGCCGCGATCATCGACACGCTGAAGGACAGGATCCCGCAGGGCACGCCTGTCGCGCTGGCCATCAACAAGATCGACAAGGTGAAGGCCGAAACACTGCTCGCTCTGGCCGAGAAGCTGAACGGGGCCTTCGGTTTCGCCCGGACCTTCATGATCAGCGCGGAACGCGGCTACGGGGTGGATGACCTGCGCGAATGGCTGGCGGCAGAACTCCCCGAAGGGCCGTGGTACTACCCCGAGGACCAGATCGCCGACCTGCCGATGCGGATGATCGCGGCCGAGATCACGCGCGAGAAACTGACGCTGCGCCTGCACGAGGAACTGCCCTACCAGCTGACGGTCGAGACGGAGAAATGGGAGGACCGCCCCGACGGGACGACCCGCATCGACCAGATCGTCTATGTCGCCCGCGACGGGCACAAGGGGATCGTGCTGGGCGCCAAGGGCGAGACGATCAAGGCCATCGGCCAGCAGGCGCGGGCGGAGATTTCGAACTTCCTCGACCGGACGGTGCATCTGTTCCTGCAGGTGAAGGTGCGCCCGAACTGGCTGGAGGAGGCCGAGCGCTATTCGGAAATGGGCCTCGATTTCAAGGATGGCGACTGAGGGCGCGCCCTTGGCCGGCGGCGCAGGGGGGCTGTCTGCCCCCCTCTGGCGCGTGCCGCGCCATTCACCCCCCGAGGATATTTCCGAACAGATGAAGGGGGCGGGGCGATGCGCCT
>JBEEOG010000151.1:0-6169 GCA_041191745.1 Pseudomonadota bacterium
GCGCGGAACACCTGAAGCGTGGGGCCGAACTGCGCCACCGTGCCCTGGTGCAGGGCGGCGGTGTTGCCGCCCAGCAAAAGCGCTTCGGAGGGTTCGGTGGTGGCGTAGACGAAAATGGCGCCCGACTCGGCAAAGATGCGCGGCAGTTCGGCGCGCAATTCCTCGCGCAGCTTGTAGTCGAGGTTGGCGAGCGGTTCGTCCAGAAGCACCAACCCCGCCTCCTTGACCAGCGCGCGGGCCAGCGCGCAGCGCTGCTGCTGGCCGCCCGAAAGCTCCAGCGGCTTGCGGTCAAGCATCGGGGTCAGCTTCAGCATCTCGGCCGTCTGGCGCACGCGGCGGTCGATCTCGGCCTGCGAGCGCCCCATCAGGCGCAGGGGCGAGGCGATGTTGTCATAGACCGTCATGGCGGGGTAGTTGATGAACTGCTGGTAGACCATCGCCACCTTGCGGTCCTGCACGCGCATGCCCGTCACATCCGCGCCGTCCCAGAACAGCCGCCCCGCGCTGGGCACGTCGAGCCCCGCCATCAGCCGCATCAGCGACGTCTTGCCCGCCAGCGTGGGGCCGAGCAGCACGTTCATCGTGCCCTTCTCCAGACGCAGCGTCGTGGGATGGATATGGACCTGCCCCTTGACGACGCGGCTGACCCCCTGAAGCTCAAGCGCCATGTCTAACCCTCACTCCGCTGCGGGGCTGACCTGCCCCGCCGTTTGCGCCGCGCCCGTCATGTAGGCGTCGAGCGCCGCGATCTGTTCCGCCCCAAGCCGCAGGCCCAGCTTCGTGCGCCGCCAGACCACATCCTCGGCGCGGCGCGCGAATTCGTGGCGCATCAGCCAGCGCACCTCGGCCTCGGTCAGGGTCGCGCCGAAATCGCGGCCCAGATCGGCCGCACTCCGCGCCCCGCCCAGCAGCGCCGACGCCTCGGCCCCGTAGGCGCGGATCAGGCGGCGCGCCCAAGGCTCCGTCAGGAAGGGGTGGCGCGCGGCCAGATCGGCCACCAGACGCTCCACCCCGTCATGCGCGAAATCGCCGCCGGGCAGGGGGGCGCGGGCCGTCCACGGGGCCGTGGCCGCCGGAAAGAAGGGCTGGAGTTTCTCAAGCGCGCTTTCGGCCAGACGGCGGTAGGTCGTGATCTTGCCGCCGAACACGTTCAGAAGCGGCGCCCCCCCCGCGGTATCGAGGCTGAGCACATAGTCCCGCGTCGCCGCCGTGGCCGATTTCGCCCCGTCATTGTAAAGCGGCCGCACCCCCGAATAGGTCCAGACCACATCGGACTTGGTCACGGGCTTGGCGAAATACTGGCTGGCGAAGGCCAGCAGGTAATCGCGTTCCTCGTCGGTGCAGACGGCATCCTTGGGCGCGCCCTGATGGTCCTTGTCGGTGGTGCCGATCAGGGTGAAGTCCTGCTCGTAGGGGATGGCAAAGATGATCCGCCCGTCGGTCCCCTGAAAGAAATAGCAGCGGTCGTGGTCGTAAAGCTTCTTCGTCACGATATGGCTGCCACGCACCAGCCGGACCCCTTCGGAGGAATTGATCCGCGCGACGTTGCGGATCACATCCTCGACCCAGGGCCCGCCCGCATTGACCAGTGCGCGGGCGGAAAAGACCTGCCGCCCCTCGGCACCTTCGGTGGTGACCTGCCACAGCCCGTCCACCCGTTCGGCGCTGGCCACGCGGGTGCGCGTCATCACCCGCGCGCCGCGCTGGGCCGCATCGCGGGCGTTCAGGCTGACGAGTTTCGCATCCTCGACCCAGCAGTCGGAATATTCGTAGGCGTGGCGGAACCGCGGCTGCAGCGGCGCGCCCGCCGGATCGCGCGTCAGGTCCAGCGTGCGCGTCGCAGGCAGGATCCTGCGCCCGCCCAACGTGTCGTAGAGAAACAGCCCCAGCCGGATCAGCCAGCTGGGCCGCCGCCCCTTCATCCACGGCATCAGGCGCGACAGCAGGCGGCTGGTCGGGGTATCGCTTTCGAAGCGCATCTCGGCATGCCACGGCAGCACGAAGCGCATGGGCCAGCTGATATGCGGCATGGCGACGAGCAGGGTTTCGCGTTCCTCCAGCGCCTCGCGCACAAGGCGGAACTCGAAATACTCCAGATAGCGCAAGCCCCCGTGGAAGAGCTTGGTCGAGGCCGACGAGGTCGCCTGCGCCAGATCGCCCTGTTCGGCCAGCGCCACGCGCAGGCCGCGTCCGGTCGCGTCGCGGGCGATCCCGCAACCGTTGATGCCGCCCCCGATGATGAACAGGTCATAGGCTTCCGGCTGCGCCGACATCGTCCAGTCCTCCCCGAAAGTATTGCTAGGCGACTCGCGCGGTCGCGGTCAACGGTTTTGTTCGTTTTGCCTCAAAAAGAAACAAATCGAACATTATGCAGGTGCGATTTCCGCAAGAACGCCCGCCAAGCCCTTGAAATCGGTCGCATCGCGCAAATTCGCGCTGCAACGCGGCATGACGGCGGCATCGGGGGCGGGACCCGCGCGCGATCCTATTCCGTCTTGCGCGGATGGCCCGTTTGGCCGACATTCCGGCACCGGACCGAAGGAAAACGAACAGGATGGCGCTCAGTTTCCGTCAGAACGAGATCCTCGACATCGCCCGCGCCGAAGGACGTGTGGTGGTCGAGGATCTGGCCCAGCGTTTCGACGTCACGCTGCAGACGATCCGCCGCGACCTGACCGAGCTTGCCGATCTGGGGCATCTGGACCGCGTGCATGGCGGGGCGGTGCTCAGGACGGGGGTGGTCAACCTCGCCTATGAACAGCGCCGCCACATGAACGAGGATGCAAAGGCCGCCATCGCGCGGGCCTGCGCGGCGGAAATTCCCGACAACTGTTCGCTCATCCTCAACCTCGGGACCACGACCGAGGCGGTCGCGCACGAGCTTCTGGGCCATCGCAACATCACGGTGGTGACGAACAACATGAACGTCGCCAACATCCTTGCGGGCAATCCGGGATGCGAGATCATGGTGGCGGGCGGCGCGCTGCGCCGGTCCGATGGCGGTCTGGTGGGCGAGCTGACGACCCAGTTTTTCGAACAGTTCAAGGTGGATTACGCCGTCATCGGGGCCTCGGCGCTGGACCGCGATGGCGACCTTCTGGATTTCGATCTGGCCGAGGTGCGGGTGTCCAAGGCGATCATCCGGCGCGCGCGCAAGACCTTCCTCGTCTGCGACCATTCCAAGCTCGACCGGTCTGCCCCCGTGCGGCTGGCCTCGCTGTCGGAACTGACCGCGATGTTCACCGACCGCCCCCTGCCGGACGATCTCGACCGCAAGTGCCGCGACTGGGGGCTGTCGGTCAATGTGGCCCGGCCCTGACTGGGGGGGGCCGCAGGGTCAGACGTGGCGGGTGATCCCGCCATCGACCCGCAGGCTTTGCCCCGTGATATAGGAGGAATCGTCGGTCAGCAGGAAGGCCGCCGCCTTGGCCTGTTCCTCGACCCGCGCGATGCGCTTCAGCGCGGGCAGGTCCGCGAACTTGCCCACGTCGAGGCTGTCGGTAAAGCCCGGCATCAGGCAGTTCATGCGGATGTTCTTTGGCCCGTAGCGGTCGGCATAAAGCTTGGCAAAGGACGACACCCCCGCGCGATAGACGCAGGAGGCGGGAAACAGGGCCGAGGGTTCAAAGGCCGCATAGGTCGTGACATTGACGATGGCGCCCCCGCCCTGCGCCTCCATGATCGGGGTCACGAGGCGGGCCATGCGGATCACCGATTTCACGATCATGTCGTTGGCGAGATCCCAGTTCTCGTCCGTGATCTCCAGCAGGTCGCCCTTGGGCGGGTGGCCGGTATGGTTCAGCACGGCATCGATCCGGCCATAGGCCGCCATCGCGGCATCGACGATGCCCTTCAGGTCGCCCGCGTTCTGCGCCACCCCGCGAAAGGCCACGCCGCCCAGTTCGGCGGCCAGCCTCTCGCAGTTTTCCGACGGCGACATCAGCGCCAGCGCATAGCCGCGGGCATGCATCTCGCGCGCGACGGCGGCGCCGATCCCGCGCCCCGCGCCGGTGATGAGGGCGACTTTTCGTTTCATGCGGTCCTCTCCTGACCCTGTCGTTGTGTCCGGGCCGGGGTCCCGCGGGCGGCGTCGCCCGCGGAACATCGCCCCCATGATCCGGATCAGGATGCCCGCGACCGGTGGCCGCGAACAGCCCCCTTCGCTGCGCCGGCCTGCGGGCAAAGGCCACGGCGACCGTCGGGGCGCCCTTCCCGCCCTTGACCATGCCCCGCGCGGGTGCCATGCCGCTGGCCGAAGCGACAGGATGCCCGCCGGAGGATCAAGGATGCCCGTCTACCGTTCCCGCACGACCACCCATGGCCGCAACATGGCCGGCGCCCGCGGCCTCTGGCGCGCGACAGGCATGAAGGACGGCGATTTCGGCAAGCCGATCATCGCCATCGTCAACAGCTTCACCCAGTTCGTGCCGGGCCATGTGCATCTGAAGGACCTCGGCCAGCTCGTCGCGCGCGAGGTGGAAGCCGCGGGCGGCGTGGCCAAGGAATTCAACACCATCGCGGTGGATGACGGCATCGCCATGGGCCATGACGGGATGCTCTATTCGCTGCCCTCGCGCGAGGTGATCGCGGATGCGGTGGAATACATGGTCAACGCCCATTGCGCCGACGCGATGGTCTGCATCTCGAACTGCGACAAGATCACGCCCGGCATGCTGATGGCGGCGATGCGGCTGAACATTCCGGCGGTGTTCGTGTCCGGCGGGCCGATGGAGGCGGGCAAGGCCATCGTCAAGGGCCGCGAGATCGCGCTGGATCTGGTCGATGCCATGGTCGTGGCCGCCGATGACAGCTACACCGATGCCGAGGTGGAGGCGATCGAGAAGGAAGCCTGCCCCACCTGCGGCTCCTGCTCGGGGATGTTCACCGCCAATTCCATGAACTGCCTGACCGAGGCGCTGGGCCTGTCGCTGCCCGGCAACGGATCGACGCTGGCCACCCATGCCGACCGCAAGCGGCTGTTCGTGGAGGCGGGCCACCTGATCGTCGACATCACCAAGCGCTACTACGAACAGAACGACGAGTCGGTCCTGCCGCGCAACGTGGCCAGCAAGAAGGCCTTCGAGAACGCGATGGCGCTGGACATCGCCATGGGCGGGTCCACCAACACGATCCTGCATATCCTCGCCGCCGCCTATGAAGGGGGGATCGACTTCGATCAGGACGACATCGACCGCCTGTCGCGCAAGGTGCCCTGCCTCTGCAAGGTCGCGCCGGCCAAGTCCGACGTGCATATGGAGGATGTCCACCGCGCGGGCGGGATCATGGCGATCCTCGGTCAGCTCGACAATGCGGGGCTTCTCAACCGCGACTGCCCGACGGTGCATTCCCCCACCATGGGCGCGGCGCTGGATCACTGGGACATCAGCCGCACGAACCATGAAAACGTCCGCACCTTCTTCCGCGCCGCCCCGGGCAACGTGCGTTCGGCCACGGCCTTCAGCCAGTCGAAGCGCTACGCGGAACTCGACCTCGACCGCGAGAAGGGCGTGATCCGCTCGGCCGAACATGCCTTCACCAAGGAAGGCGGCCTTGCCGTGCTGAAGGGCAACATCGCGCTCGACGGCTGCATCGTGAAGACGGCGGGCGTGGACGAGTCGATCTTCGTCTTTTCCGGCCCCGCCAAGGTCTACGAGTCGCAGAACGACGCGGTCGCGGGCATCCTGAACAACGAGGTGAAGGCCGGCGACGTGGTGGTCATCCGCTACGAAGGCCCCAAGGGCGGGCCGGGGATGCAGGAGATGCTCTATCCCACCAGCTACCTGAAATCGAAGGGGCTCGGGAAGGTCTGCGCGCTTTTGACCGATGGCCGCTTCTCAGGCGGCACCTCGGGGCTCTCCATCGGCCATGCCTCGCCCGAGGCGGCGGCGGGCGGGGCGATCGGCCTCGTGCGTGACGGCGACATGATCGACATCGACATCCCCAGCCGCACGATCAACCTGCGGATTTCGGATGCCGACCTCGCCACCCGCCGCGCCGAACAGGACGCCAAGGGCTGGAAACCCGCCAAGCCGCGCCCGCGCAAGGTCTCGACCGCGCTCAAGGCCTATGCGCTGTTTGCGGCCTCGGCCGACAAGGGCGCAGTGCGGGTGCTGCCCGAAGGCGCGTAAGCCGCCGTTTCCGAAACGAAAAGGGGGGGGCGTCCTGCACG
>JBEEOG010000152.1:0-16380 GCA_041191745.1 Pseudomonadota bacterium
CCGCCACCATCGCCAGCAGGTGGTCGAGGCCGAGCGGATGCGCCAGGCCGGCGAACAGGCTGTCGGTGCCGTGGCCGGTGTGGGCCTGCGCGGCGCCGGTGGCGGCCAGCGCCGCGATCGCGCCCAGGGTGCGCAGGGTCGTCGTCGTTTTCTTCGTCTTCGTCGTCATGGTCATCTCGATCTCCTCGGGGGACGGGTTGCCGCTGGGCTTCAGCGCACCTTGACGGTGGCCATTTCCTGGCCGTCCGGGCTCATGACATGGGTCGAGCAGGCCAGGCAGGGGTCGAAGGAATGCAGCGTGCGCAGGATCTCGACCGGCTGCTCCGGATTGACCATCGGCGTGTTCAGCAGCGAGGCCTCGAAGGCGCCGATCTGGCCCTTGTGGTCGCGCGGGCTGCCGTTCCAGGTGGTCGGCACCACGCACTGGTAGTTCTCGATCCGGCCGTCCTTGATGCGGATCCAGTGGCCGAGCATGCCGCGCGGCGCGGCCACGGTGCCCACGCCCTTGGCCTCCTTCGGCCAGGTGCTCGGGTCCCACTTCTCGACGTTGGCGGTGGCGGTGTCGCCGGCCTTGATGTTGGCGACGAGCTGACGGAAGTCGTCCATCATCATCTCGCCGCAGTACTGGCTCTCGAGCGCGCGCGCCAGCGTGCGGCCGATCGTGCTGGGCAGCAGCTGCTTCAGGCTCAGGCGGGTCTCGGGCAGGCCCAGCGCCTTGGGCAGGTCGCTGTTGATCATGCGCGCCGAGACATCCACCTGTTCCTTGACCCGCTGGCAATGCTTGTTGCCCTGGGTCGCATGCACATAGCCGAGGATGTAGCGCGACAGCGGGCCGACCTCGACCGCATGGCCGCGCCAGCGCGGCGACTTGATCCACGAGTACTTGGCCGATTCGTCGAGCTGCTCGATCCGGGTGCGCGTGCCCTTGAAGTTCGGGCCCTCGGGCTGGTAGTTGGGCTCGGTCACGCCGTCCCAGGGGTGCAGGCCCTGGGTCTCGTCGCCGTACTTGTACCAGCTGTGGGTCACGAACTCCTGCACCTGCTCCGGGTCACGCGGGTCGATCGGATGGATCTTGTCCCAGTTGCCGTCGAGGATCACGCCGCCGGGCAGCTGGTGGGTGCTGAAGTCGTAGGGCACCTTCTCGTAGGTGCCGTAGTCGGCGATGTTCTTCGCGCTCAGGCCGCCGCCATGCAGCCAGCCGGCCTGCTTGTAGATCGTGCCGATCGCCAGCACGTCCGGGATGTAGACGTTCTGGTTGAACTCGATCATCTCCTTGATGCGCGCCTCGACGAAGTTGAGCCGCTCCATCGTGATCGGCGCGCCGGAGGCGCCGTCGCCGTCGAGCTTGATCGCGCAGGGCACGCCGCCCACCAGGTAGTTCGGATGCGGGTTCTTGCCGCCGAAGATGGTGTGGACCTTGACCCATTCCTTCTGCAGGTCCAGCGCCTCCAGATAGTGGGTGACGGCCATCAGGTTGGCCTCGGGCGGCAGCACATAGGCCTTCGAGCCCCAGTAGCCGTTCATGAAGGGGCCGAGCTGGCCGCTCTCGACGAACTTCTTCAGCCGGGTCTGGATGTCGCGGAAATAGCCCGGCGAGGACAGCGGATGCGAGGGCGAGACCAGCTGCTGCAGCTCGGAGGTCTTCTTCGGGTCGGCCTTCAGCGCGCTGACCACGTCCACCCAGTCCAGCGCGTGCAGGTGATAGAAGTGCACCGCATGGTCATGCACCTGCAGCGTCTTGGCCATCATCTCGCGGATGAGGTGGGCGTTCTTCGGGATGCGGATGCCGAGCGCGTCCTCCACCGCCCGCACCGAGGTCAGTGCGTGGCAGCCGGTGCACACGCCGCAGATGCGTTCGACGAAGGCCCAGGCGTCGCGCGGGTCGCGGCCCTTGAGGATGACCTCCAGGCCGCGCCACATCGTGCCGGTCGACACGGCGTTGCGGATGATGTTGTCCTGGTCCACATTCACCTCGCAGCGCATGTGGCCCTCGATGCGGGTGACGGGGTCGACGACGATGCGCCGGCCGGTGTTGTCGAGCTGGAAGCCCTGGGTCTCGATGACGCCCATGATGTGTTCTCTCTGTCCTGCGGTGTCCGGGGAGGGGCGGATGCGGCACGTGCCGCGCTCAGTGGTCGGTGGTGGCGCTGTCGCGCGAGCTGGCGCGCTTGATCGCCGAGACGGCCGCATGCGCGGCCACCGCCGCGCCGACCACCACCGCCGTGCCGCCACCGATCTGGTCGGCGGTGCCCTCGATGCCGAACTGGTGGATGGTGGTCAGGCGGTCGTAGAACGAGCCCTTGTCCCAGAAGCCGTCCTCCGAGCAGCCGATGCAGCCGTGGCCGGCCTTGATCGGGAAGCTGGTGCCCTCGTTCCACTGCACGGTGGAGCAGGCGTTGTAGGTGGTCGGTCCCTTGCAGCCGACCTTGTAGAGGCAGTAGCCCTTGCGCGCGTACTCGTCGTCGAAGCTCTCGACGAACTGGCCGGCGTCGAAGTGCGGCCGGCGATAGCACTTGTCGTGGATGCGCTGGCTGTAGAACATCTTCGGCCGGCCCTGGCGGTCCAGCTCGGGGATGCGGTCGAAGGTCAGCATGTAGGTGATCACGCCGGTCATCACTTCGGCGATGGGCGGGCAGCCCGGCACCTTGATGATCGGCTTGTCGGTGATGACCTTGTGCACGGGCGTGGCCTGCGTCGGGTTCGGGGCCGCGGCCTGCACGCAGCCATAGGACGCGCAGGCGCCCCAGCTGATGATCGCCTTGGCATCCTTGGCCGCCATCCGCAGCTTTTCGACGAAGGGCTTGCCGCCGGTGATGCAGAACATCCCGTCCTCGTTCAGCGGCGGGTTGCCTTCGACGGCGAGGATGTAGTTGCCCTTGTACTTCTCGATCGTGTCCATCAGCGCGGCTTCCGCCGCATGGCCCGCCGCCGCCATCAGCGTGTCGTCGTAATCGAGGCTGATCATCGACAGCACGACATCCTTGGCCAGCGGATGCGCCGCGCGGATGAAGCTTTCCGAACAGCAGGTGCATTCGAGGCCATGGACCCAGATCACCGGCGTGCGGGGCTTCGTCTCCATCGCATGGGCGATCTTCGGCACGAAACTGGGGCCGAGGCCGAGTGCCGCCGCGGTGAGCGAGCAGTATTTCATGAAGCTGCGGCGGGTGATCCCCTGCCGCCGCATCACATCGTAGAAGGTTTCGATCTGTGACACGGGCATCCTCCCTGGGCGCGGCGGGGCGCGGACCCCTGCCTTGGTATGCTTCGGTATGCGACAGGGCCGCGCCAGAGGCTGCAGCTTTTTCACGCCCGGACGGATTGGGTAAAAATTGCGATGCAACAAGGGTTTGCGCGGAATTGTGCGGCATGCCGACGGCAAGGGCGTGATCAGCCGAGCCGCCGTGGTGGTCAGCCGCTTTCCGCCCCGCTTGCGCTGCAGGGGCCGAAGCACCGCATCGGGAATCCCTCAGCCCCGCCCCGCCTGCGCGCCGTCCGCAAGCCGCGCCAGCGCCACTGCAAGCTGGCCCAGCGCCAGCCCGCCGTCATTGGCGGGTGTGGTGCGATGGGTCAGGACGGGCACATCCCCCAGCCTGTGGATCACCGCCGCCTGCAGCGTGGCGTTCTGGAAACACCCCCCCGACAGTGCCACCGCCGCCGCCCGCCCTTCGGCCACCAGCGCGCGGGCGGGGGCGGCGAAGGCCTCGGCCAGTCCTTCCTGAAAGCGCCCCGCGATGCGGGCGGGGTCCGTCCCCGCCGCCAGATCGGCGGCCAGCGCGCGCAGCATCGGCGCGGGGTCGAGTTCGGGGCCGAAGGGGTAGGGCGCCTCGCCCGCCGCGGCGCGCGCTTCCAGCCGCATCGCGGCCTCGCCCTCGTAGCCTTGCGACAGGGGGCAGAGGCCCAGACAGGCCGCCACCGCATCGTAAAGCCTGCCCGCCGACGAGGACGGGGGCGCGTTCACCCCCGCCGCGATGGCCGCCCGCAGCGCCCGCAGCGGGGCATCGGGGAACAGGCGGTCGGCAAGATCGGCGAGCCCCGCCTGATCCAGCCGCGCGAGCGCGTTGCGCCACGGCTCGCGCGCGGCGCGGTCGCCTCCGGCAAGGGGGGCAGGGCGCAGATGCGCGATGCGGGTGAAGGACGCGTAGGTGCCCAGCAGCACCTCGCCGCCCCAGACCGTGCCATCCGCGCCCAGCCCCGTCCCGTCGAGGATGATCCCCGCCACCGGCGCGGCGTCCAGCGGCCAGAGGTTTTCGGCAAGGCAGGCCGCCAGATGGGCATGGTGGTGCTGCACGGGAAAGAGGCGCATCCCTTCGGCCCGCGCCATCGCCTGCGCCGCCTGCGTGGCGCGATAGGCGGGGTGCAGGTCATGCGCAACCGCCACGGGGCGCGTATCGAAGAGCGCGCGGTAATCCGCGACCGCCCTGTCGAATTCCGCCGCGCAAAGCGCGTCGTCCAGATCGCCCAGATGATGGCCGAGCAGCACCTGCCCGCCCTTGGCCAGCGCGATGGCCCCCTTCATCTGCCCGCCCGTGGCCAGCACCTGCGCGTCGGGAAAGCCTGCGGGCAGGGGCAGCGTGCCCGGCACCCGCCCCCGCGCGCGGCGCAGGACCATCGGCGGGGTGGCACGCTCCACGCTGTCATCCAGCCTGCGGGCAATGTCGCGGTCATGCATCAGGAAGGCATCGGCAAAGGCGGACAGCTTGGCGCGCGCCTCGTCATTGCCCACCACCTGCGGCTCGCCCGACAGATTGCCTGATGTCATGACCAGCGGGCCGCCGAAGGCGTCGAGCAGCAGGTGATGCAGCGGCGTGTAGGGCAGCATCACCCCCAGCGTGCCGATGCCGGGGGCCAGCGCCGCGGGCAGCACCCCGCGCGACGGGGCCAGCACCACGGGCGCCGCGGGGTCCGCCAGCAGCGCGCGGTCGGCCTCGGTCAGGAGGCACAGCGCCTCGGCCATCGCGGGCGTCGCCATCAGGGCAAAGGGCTTGGATGGGCGGTGCTTGCGCGCGCGCAAGGTGGCAAGGGCCGCCGGATTGGCCGCATCGCAGGCCAGATGGAAGCCGCCCAGACCCTTGACGGCAAGGATCTGCCCCGCGCGCAGGCGGCGCGCGGCCTCGTCCAGCGGATCGGCGGGAAGGGGCTGGCCCGACACCTCGAGCCACAGCCGCGGGCCGCAGGCGGGGCAGGCGACGGGCTGGGCATGGAAGCGGCGGTCGGCGGGGTCTTCATACTCCGCCCGGCAGTCGGGGCAGAGGGGGAACGCCGCCATCGTCGTGCGGGCGCGGTCATAGGGCAGCCCGCGCAGGATGGTGAAGCGCGGCCCGCAATGGGTGCAGTTGGTGAAGGCATAGCCCTGCCTGCGTCCTGCCGCGCGGATCTCGGCCGCGCAGGCAGGGCAGGTCGCGGCATCGGGCGTCACGCGCGTCTCGGCCCCCGTCCCTTGCGAGGGGGCGATGACGAAGCCCGCAGGTGCGGCGGGAAAGTCATGCGGGGCGGTTTCGACCGCATCGACACGGGCGAGGGGCGGGGCCTTGGCGCGCAGATCGTGCAGGAAGGCCGCAAGATCGCCCACCGCCGCATGGATCAGCACGCCTTCGGGATCGTTCCGCACCGCGCCCGCCACGCCATGCGCTTGCGCCAGTTGCCAGACGAAGGGGCGGAAGCCCACGCCCTGCACCTGCCCGCGCACGCGGATGGCATAGCCCTTCACCGCCGCGCCCCAAGAATTTCCTGCGAAAATTCTTGTCCGGCGATCCTTCTGCGAAGGATCGGGGGTTTTCGCAGAAAACCCCTTTTCCCGAATTTTCGCAGAAAATTCGGCCGCATCAATGCACCGTGCAGACCATGCAGGGATCGAAGCTGCGCACGATGTGCTGCACCGTAAGGGGCGTCGTCTCGCCCTCGTCCACCGGCGCGCCCTCGAGCGCGGCTTCCAGCGGGCCGGGGATGCCTGCCCTGTCGCGCGGGCTGAAATTCCATGTCGTGGGCGCGATGATCTGGTAGCCCGCGATGCGGCCCCCTTCGACCCTGATCCAGTGGCCGAGCGCGCCGCGCGCGGCTTCGACCAGCCCCTCGCCCGTGCCCTCGCGCAGGGAGGGTCCCGCCTGCATGAAGAGCGCCCGCGTGTCGATCCCGTCCACCAGCGCCTCCATCGCGCCCTGCGTGCGGGCGAGTTCGAGAAGCCGCCCCGCCACCCGCGCCAGCACCCCGCCCCCCGCCAGCGCGCGGGCAAGGGGATGGCCATCCACCACCTGCCGCGCCAGCGCCCCCGTCTCGACCGTCCGGCCGTTCAGGCGCGGGGCCTTGCACCATGTATAGGCAGGCTCGGCCATCGCCGCGTCCGGCTCTGTCCGGCCCGCCGCGGGGTGGCTGTCGGGTCCGGTCATCCACGCATGCGAGAGGTCCTCGCGGATCGCGGCGGTGTCGAGCGGTTGCAGCCCGCCATCCCACACCCCCCTTGCGAAGACGGGCCCTTCGGCCAGCGGATAGGCCCCGAAGCTCAGATACCGCCCCGATCCCCGCCCCAGACGGTCAAGGTCCAGATCGGCGGCGATCTGGAGGAAAAGCCCCGCATCGCCCCTGTCCCAGGCCATCAGCGCCTCCGGCGTCGACAGGGCCGCGAAATCCTCGAGCCGCCCGCCGAAGACGGTCTCTTCCAGATAGCGGCGGAAGGCGCGCAGGGTCACGGCAAGGCGGGCCTTCTCGCGCGGGCCCGGCGCGCGGGTCACGCCGCCGGGCTGGATCGCCAGCGTATGGGGCCATTTGCCCGCCAGAAGGCCCACGATGTGCAAAAGCTCGGCCCGCGCGGCGACGGCGGCGCGCAGTGCGCTGCCCTCGACCGCGGTGAAACGCTCCAGCGCGCGGGCATGCCAGGGCCGCGCGGCATAGGGGGCGCGCGTGAAATCGGGCATGAAGAACAGGTTGAAATGCGTCAGGTGGTCGGCCACGTTTTCGACCGCATGGACCAGCGCGGCGATGCGCGCGCCCTGCGGCGTGGGCGCAAGCCCCATCGCATCGGCCAGCGCGCGGGCGGCGGCGGCGGACTGGCTGATCGAGCAGATGCCGCAGATGCGTGGCGTGATCGTCAGCGCGTCGCGCGGATCGCGCCCTTCCAGCATCCGCTCGAAGCCGCGATAGAGCGGCGCGTTCACCCGCGCCTGCGCCACGCGCCCGTCCTCGACCGAGAGCGTCACCTCCAGATCGCCTTCGACGCGGTTGAAGGGTCCGACGACGAGCCTGCTCACTTGGGCTTCCGCAGGGTGGGGGGCACGCGCACGCGGTCGGACTGGGCGTTGATGCCGATCCGTTCGGGCGTCGCGGCCTTGGACAGCGAGGCGAGCGTCATGAACCACGCCTTGGGCATGTCCGTGGGCAGGCCCACGGGGATGCCCGCGATCTTGGGCGTCTCGGTGAAGGGGTGGCGGGGTTCCTCGAATTCCGGCGCGGTGCAGTTGATGCAAGGGTATCCCCCGCGCGTGCAGGAGCCTTCGCCGTTCCACGGCCGGATGTTGCAATCGCCCACCGCCTGCGTGCCGACACAGCCGAGGTTTTCCATCATGCAGCCGAGGTCGGACAATTGCCGCGCGCTGGCCTTGTATTCGTAGAATTCGTTCTTGGGGCAGCCGTGATGCACCAGATGGTCGGCATAGAAGCGCGGGCGGCGGTAGCCGTCCAGATCGCCCGCCGCCAGCGCCCCCGCATGCAGAAGCAGAAGCGTCTCGGTCACCCATCCCGGATGGGTCGGGCAGCCCGCCACGTTGACCACCGGCAGGCCGGAGCGCGACCGCCAGTCGGGCGGCAGCAGCCCGCCCAGATGGGTGCCTTCGTATTGCAGGCCCGTCGCGTCCGAGGGATTGCCGCCCGCCGCCGTGACCCCGCCGAAGGCCGCGCAGGACCCCACCGCCACGACATGCGCCGCGCGGGGCGCGATGTCGCGGACCCAGTCCATCAGGGGCCGCCCCGTGCCCGACAGCATCTGGAACCGCCCCGTGCCGTTCGGCCCCCGCGCGATGGCCCCTTCGACGCAGAGGATGTCGAGCGGTTCGGTCCCGTCGGCGATGGCCTCCAGCAGCGCCAGCACCTCGGCCCCTGTCTGCAAGGACAGGGCCGGATGCCACAGTAGCGTGATCCCCGCATCCGCCAGCAGGTCGATCGCGCCGGGGTTTTCGGCACAGAGGAGCGACATGGTACACCCCCCGCACCCCGATGCCTGCAGCCAGAGGACGCGGGTCATGCCATCTCTCCCCCCGGCAGTTCCAGCCGGAAGCAGCCGCCCGGCCGGTCGTCGCACAGGACCAGCCGCCCGCCATGTTCCTCGGCGATCTTGTGGCTGATCGACAGGCCCAGCCCCGTGCCGCGCCCGACGGGCTTGGTCGTGAAGAAGGGATCGAAGATCGCCGCGGCCAGTTCGGGCGGGACGCCCGGACCGTTGTCCTGCACGGTCAGGCAGGCCATGCCGTCGCGGGCGGCATGGGTCAGCACGACCTCGCCCCCCTCGCGCCCGTCCAGCGCATCGAGCGCGTTCTGCACGAGGTTCATGACAATCTGCTGCACATGGCCGGGCCGTCCCAGCGCCATCAGCCGCTCCGCGCCCGCGAAACGCAGGGTGACGGGGGTCTTCATCCCGCGCAGCACCCAGTTGGCCGCGACGCGGCTGGTTTCGGCAAGATCGAAGGCCACCCGTTCGCCCGATCCTTCGGAGGAGAGGCGGCGCAGGTCCTCGACGATGTCGCGCACCCGTTCGGCGCCGTCGCGCGCGCCGTCGATCGCGGCGCGCAGGTTCGCCACCTCGCGGTCCAGCCGGAGCGTCGCGCGCAGCGCCACAAGCTCGTCCCGCGTGGCGCCTTCCTGCACGCGGGTGAAATACTGCTCGAACTTGGCGGCATAGCGTTCCAGCGCGTGGGTATTGGCATAGACGAAGCTGATGGGGTTGTTCAGCTCATGCGCGACGCCCGCCAGAAGGCGGCCCAGCGAGGCGAGCTTCTCGTTCCGCACCAGTTGCGCCTGCGCCGATTTCAGCGCGTCATGGCTGTCCTGCAATTCGGCATAGGCCTTGCGAAGCGCGCCCAGCGGGCGGCCGGTCAGCACGAAACCCGCCGCGCGGCCGCGGTCGTCCAGCCGCGGGGCAACTGACAGGTCGATCGGTTCGACCCCCGCGCCCGTGACCAGCCGCACCTCGACCGTGGCGGGGCGGCGGGTCAGGCGCGATTCCGCCATCGCCGCCTCGAGCCGCGCGCGGTCGAACCCGTCCAGAAGCGTGGCCAGCGGCTGGCCCACCAGAACCTCGGCCGGTTGTCCGGTCAGATCGGCAAGGGACTGGCTGACCTGTTCCACCTCGCCGGTGCGGGTCACCATGATCAGCACGTCCGAGACCGAGGCGAGGATCGAGGTCAGGAAATGCCGCATCTGCTGGAGTTCGGCATTCTGCCGCTCCAGCCGTTCCTGATAGTCGATCAGGTCGGCATAGGTGCGGTCCACGGCGGACAGGACATCAAGCCACGCGTCATCCGAAAAGGATGGCGGCTTGGGCAAGTGTCCGTCGCCAAGGAAATGCGCCACGCGGTGCCCCCTGCGGGGCCCGTTCCGTGCGGCCCCCTGTTCGGCTGCAGGATAGCCGCGCCGGCCCGATTGGGAAAGCGGGATGGCCACTTTGCCTGCCGCCCGTTTTTTGGGCAAGCCGCCCAAGGCAAGGGCGGCTGCACCCGAAGATGGCGGCCCGCCCACGGCGGCATCGCGGGCGGGGTTGTGGCAGGGCGGCCCGCTCGGGGAAGGCTCGGACAAAGGAGAGCAGGATGACCGCCCACAGCGCCCTTCCGGTGATGCAGCGCAGCCGCGGCGAGGCGGCGGTGTCGCTGTCGCTGCGGGACGGGCGGGTGCGTCTGGACGGGTTGCGCCAGCAGGGATCGGCCAAGGCCATCCTGCCCCATACGGGCCCGCAGCCCGAGGTGGTGTTCCTCAACACCTCGGGCGGGTTGACGGGGGGCGACCGGCTGTCGCTGTCGGTGACGCTGGGCGCGGGCTGCCGCGCGGTGGCCACGACCCAGACGGCGGAGCGCGCCTATCGCGCGTCAAGCGGGGTGGCGCGGGTCGATGTGGCGCTGCGGGTGGGCGCGGGCGGGCATCTGGACTGGCTGCCGCAAGAGACGATCCTGTTCGACGCCTCCGCACTCGACCGGCGCACGCGGATCGACCTCGGCCCCGATGCGGGTTGCCTTGCGCTGGAGGCGGTGGTTCTGGGCCGCGCCGCGATGGGCGAGACGGTCGGGCATCTGTCGTTCCGCGACCGGCGCGAGATCTGGCGCGGCGATGCGCCCGTGGTCATCGAACCCGTGGCGCTGGACGGGGCGGCGCTGGGCGCGGGCGATGCGGTTCTGGGCGGCGCGCGGGCCTATGCCTCGATCGTCATGGTGACGGGGGGGGCGGCGGATGCGCTGGGCCCCCTGCGCGCCGTGCTGGACGAGCCGGGGGTTGGGGCGGCGGCTTCGGCCTTTGACGGGAAACTGACCTGCCGGATGCGGGCCGCCGACGGCTGGCCCCTGCGCCGCCAGATCGCGCGGGCGCTGGGCGTCTTGCGCAGGGGCCCGCTGCCGCGGGTCTGGCAGATGTAGGAAGGAAGGGATGCGATGAACCTGACCCCGAGGGAGAAGGACAAGCTTCTGGTCAGCCTTGCCGCGATGGTCGCGCGCAACCGGCTGGCGCGGGGCGTCAAGCTGAACCACCCCGAGGCGGTGGCGCTGATCACCGATTTCGTCGTCGAAGGCGCGCGCGACGGGCGCACGGTCGCCGACCTGATGGAGGCTGGTGCCCATGTCGTCACCGCCGCGCAATGCATGTCCGGCATCGCCGAGATGATCCATTCCGTGCAGGTCGAGGCGACGTTCCCCGACGGCACGAAACTTGTCACCGTCCACCACCCCATCCGCTGAAAGGCCGCTCTTTCCATGACCCCTCTGGCGAACCGCATCACGAACCGCACCCTGACCCCCGCGCTGATCCTGTCGGCCACCCCCGCACTGGCGCATGACGGGCTGCATTTCCATCCCCACGGGATCGAATTCGGCTGGCTGGTCGCAGCACTTCTGGCCGTCGTGGCGGGCGGTGCGCTGGTCTGGTTCAGGGGGCGGAAATGATCCCGGGCGAGGTCATCCCCGCCGCGGGCGAGATCGTGCTGAACGAGGGCGCGCCCGTGACGGTGCTTCTGGTCGCCAATACGGGCGACAGGCCCGTGCAGGTGGGCAGCCACTACCATTTCGCCGAAACCAACGGGGCGCTTGCCTTCGACCGCGCCGCCGCGCGCGGGCAGCGGCTGGACATTCCCGCCGGAACGGCGGTGCGCTTCGAACCCGGCCAGACGCGCGAGGTTCGGCTTGTCCCCCTGTCGGGCGCGCGCCGCGTCTTCGGCTTCAACCAGCATGTGATGGGCGACCTTTGAGAAGGAGGATGCGATGCCCCGTTTGCCGACGCCTGCCGAAGCGCTGATGACCTCGATCCAGACCTCGATCCGCATGGCCGAGGCGGGGACGCTGTTCTGGCTCTCGCTGATGAATTCCGGCCTGTGGTGGCTGCCGCGCGAGCTGCGCCCCGCCGTCCTGCCGCTGCCCGACGCGCCCGCGCGGCAGGCCGCCGCCCGCACCGCCCCCGCCCATACCGCCACCGCCAAGTCCGTCCCCGTCCGGTCTGCCCGCGCCGCGCCGGTCCGCCGGCGGGCCAAGGCGTGATCCGCCCTCCCGCGCACCCCTTCCCCCACAGGTGATCCGATGCCCCATGTGATGTCCCGCGCCGCCTATGCCGACATGTATGGCCCGACCACGGGCGACCGTGTCCGCCTTGGCGATACCGACCTGATCATCGAGGTGGAGCGCGACCTGATCGCCGAACGCACGGCGGGCGGGGCCGATGCGCTGCGCTACGGGGACGAGGTGAAGTTCGGCGGCGGCAAGGTGATCCGCGACGGGATGGGCCAGTCGCAGGCCACCCGCGCGGAAGGCGCGATGGATACGGTCATCACCAACGCGCTGATCGTGGACTGGACGGGCATCTACAAGGCCGATGTCGGCCTGCGCGACGGGCGCATCGCCAAGATCGGCAAGGCGGGCAACCCCGACACCCAGCCCGGCGTCGACGTCATCATCGGCCCGGGGACCGAGATCATCGCGGGCGAGGGGCGCATCCTGACCGCAGGCGGGATGGATGCCCATATCCATTTCATCGCGCCCCAGCAGATCGACGATGCGCTCCATTCCGGCATCACCACCATGCTGGGCGGCGGCACGGGTCCGGCGCATGGCACGCTGGCCACCACCTGCACGCCGGGGCCGTGGCACATCATGCGGATGATGCAGGCGGCCGATGCCTTCCCGATGAACCTTGCCTTCGCGGGCAAGGGGAACGCGGCCCTTCCCGCCGCGCTGGAAGAGCAGATCAGGGCGGGCGCGTCCTGCATGAAACTGCACGAGGACTGGGGCACCACCCCCGCCGCCATCGACTGCTGCCTGACGGTCGCGGATGCGATGGACGTGCAGGTGATGATCCATACCGACACGCTGAACGAGAGCGGTTTCGTCGAGAACACGCTGGCCGCCATCCGTGGCCGCACGATCCATGCCTTCCACACCGAAGGGGCGGGCGGCGGGCATGCGCCGGATATCCTGAAGGTCGTGTCCTCGCAGAACGTGCTGCCCTCGTCCACCAATCCGACGATGCCCTATACGGTGAACACGATCGAGGAACACCTCGACATGCTGATGGTGTGCCACCACCTCGACCGCAAGGTGCCCGAGGATGTGGCCTTTGCCGAAAGCCGCATCCGGCGCGAGACGATCGCGGCCGAGGATATCCTGCACGACATCGGCGCGATGTCGGTGATCAGTTCCGACAGTCAGGCCATGGGTCGCGTGGGCGAGGTCATCACCCGCACATGGCAGACCGCGCACAAGATGAAGGTCCAGCGCGGCCGGCTGGAGGGAGAGCAGGGCGCGAACGACAACCTGCGCGTCCGCCGCTATGTGGCGAAATACACGATCAACCCCGCCATCGTGCACGGCCTGTCGCGCCATATCGGCAGCATCGAGGAAGGCAAGCGCGCCGATCTGGTCCTCTGGTCGCCCGCCTTCTTCGGTGCCAAGCCCGAGATGGTGCTGATCGGGGGCGCGATCGTCGTGGCGCAGATGGGCGATCCCAACGCCTCGATCCCCACGCCGCAGCCGGTGCATACGCGGCCGATGTTCGGCGCCTATGGCCGGTCTGTCGAACGCAATGCGGTGGTCTTTGTCAGTCAGGCCGCGCAACAGGACGATGTCCGCCACCGCTACGGCATCGCCAAGGAGACGGTGGCGGTCGAGAACTGCCGCGCCATCGGCAAGCGCGACATGCGCCTGAACGATGCCACCCCGCAGATCGAAGTGCATCCCGAAACCTACGAGGTGCGGGCCGATGGCGTGCTGCTGACCTGCGAACCCGCGCGGGAATTGCCGCTGGCGCAGCGTTATTTCCTGTTCTAGGGGGCGGGCCTAATGGAAGGGCAGCACGGATTGCGGGGCGCGGCGGATCGGCCAGCCGGGGCGCAGCGGCAGGGGCTGCGGGCGCATGGGGATCACCGCGATCTGGCGCGTCACCTCTTCGCGCCAGAAGCGCGGGTCGCCCTGCACCTCGGGCGGCAGGAGGGCGGGGTCAAAGGTCGCGCGGCGGCTTTCCGTCACCTCGGCCAGATTGAAGGTGCCGCGGGCGCAGCCGGCGGGGTCGCGCAGGATCGTGGCTTCGAGCGTCGCCTCGCGCCGCTGGAGGCGGGCGATCTCGGCCCGGATTTCGGCGAGTTCGTCGGCAGGGCTCAGGCGGCGCATGGGGGGATCCTCTCACATCGTGCGGTGGGATCGGGGGCAAGCCCCGTGCCAAGGAACGCGGACGGGACCCTGCGGTTCCCGCAGGGGCGGCGCGTCCCGCTTGCGCGCCGGCCTGACCAAGACTGCAACAGCATTGTTAAGCCGGAATGAACAGCATGGCCGATCTCGCCCCCGCCACCGCCCTCCTGCGCGCCGCCGCGCGCGGCCCGCGACTGCCCGATGCCGCCGTGCGTCTGGGATACGAGGCGCGTTTCCTGCGCCGCCGCCGTCTGGTGACCACGGCGGGCGAGGGCTTCCTCGTCGATCTGCCCGAAACGGTCAGCCTCGAGGACGGGGACTGCTTCCAGCTTTCCGACGGCCGTCTGGTCGAGGTGGTGTCGGACGCCGAACCCGTCCTTGTCGTCACGGGCGACCTGCCGCGACTGGCCTGGCATATCGGCAACCGCCACACGCCCTGCCAGATCGCCCCCGACCATCTGGTGATCCGCGAGGACCATGTGCTTGAGGCGATGCTGCGCCAGCTGGGTGCGACCGTCACGCCCGCGCGCGCGCCGTTCCGTCCCGAAGGCGGGGCCTATGGCCACGGGCGCACGATGGGCCATGACCACGGCCCCGCGCATCACGGACATCTCCATGTCCACGCATCGCACCGCGGCGCGGACGATGACGCCACCCTGCCGGACGCGGCGGAATGAACGCGGCGCTCCTGACCCTTGTGCAATGGCTCTCGCCCGCCTTTCCGACGGGGGGCTTTGCCTATTCGCACGGGCTGGAGCAGGTGGTGACCGACGGCATCGTGAAGGATGGCGCGGGCCTTGCGCGCTGGCTGGGCGACATCCTGCGCCACGGGGCGGGGCGGCAGGATGCGATCCTGCTGGCCGCGGCGCTACGCGACGGGGCGGATCATGGCGCGCTCGACGCCTATGCCCGCGCGCTGGCCCCGTCGGCCGAACGGCTTTCGGAAACGCTGGAACAGGGGGCCGCGCTGGCGCGTGCGGTGTCTGCGGTGACGGGCCGCCCCCTGCCGCCCCGCGCCCTGCCCGTGGCACTGGGGCAGGCGGCTTACCCCCTTGGCCTGCCCGTGGCCGATGTGGTGGCGCTTTACCTGCACGGCTTCGCCTCGAACCTGACCTCGGCCGCCGTGCGCTTTGTTCCGCTTGGCCAGAACGAAGGGCAGGCCGTGCTGGCGGGGCTTCACCCGCTGATCGCGGCCCTTGCGGAACAGGCCGCGACGCTGGGGCTGGAGGACATCGCCTCGGCCACGGTGGGGGCGGATATCGCGGCGATGCGGCACGAGACGATGGATGTAAGGATCTTCAAGACATGAGCATGAACGGCCCCCTCCGCGTCGGCATCGGCGGCCCCGTCGGCGTGGGCAAGACGACGCTGACCGAGCAGCTCTGCCGCGCGCTGGCCGCGCGCTGTTCGATGGCGGTGATCACCAACGACATCTACACGCGCGAGGATGCCGAATACCTGATGCGCGCGCAGGTCCTGCCCGTCGAACGCATCCGCGGGGTGGAAACCGGCGGCTGCCCCCATACCGCGATCCGCGAGGATGCCTCGATCAACCTTGCCGCCGTGGCCGATCTGCGCGGGGCCTTTCCCGACCTCGACCTGATCCTGATCGAAAGCGGGGGCGACAATCTGGCCGCCACCTACAGCCCCGAACTGGCCGACCTGACGATCTATGTGATCGACACGGCGGCAGGGCAGGACATCCCGAGGAAACGCGGCCCCGGCGTCACGCGGTCGGACCTGCTGGTCGTCAACAAGACCGACCTTGCGCCCCATGTCGGCGTCGATCCCGTACTTCTGGAAGAGGACACGAGGCGCGCGCGGGGCACGCGGCCCTATGTCATGGCGCGGCTGCGCCACGGGCAGGGGGTGGCGGAGGTGGTCGAATTCCTGCAGCGCGAGGGCGGGCTCGCCTTGCGCGACTGATCCCTGCGACACGCATGGGGCAGGGCCGGACGGCAGCGTCCGGCCCGTCGCGTTTCCGGCAGGCGCTGTGCCTGTTTGCGACTCATCTGCCGCCGGATGCGCCGCCTTTCGCCCCGTCTCGGCCCCGATTCCCTTGCGCGGCGCTTAATTTTCCGGCGCAGGCCCTGCGTCTGCACAAATGCACGGCGGAAAACCCCGGTCCCGTCATCGTCGCCCGCCCCATTCCGCGGCGGCGGTTGCTGCACCGCGGCGCAGCGGCTTTTCTCTGCCTGCGGGGTCTTTGGACCATCGTGAGGAAAAGTTGTGCGGCAGGGGGCCTGATGTGGAAGTCCGCCCCCCACCGCACGGGGTGCAACCGCAGTTGCTGGCCCGAAGATAGGTCTCCTTTCCCACTTTGGGAAGGGCCTCTTCCGCCAGCCTCGACAGAGGAATGTTCCGCATGAACGGAATGAAGGGGATGCTGATGGGCGGGGCCATGGGCCTTGCCGCGATGACGGGGGCCGCCTCGGCCCAGGAGGACACGATCAAGGTCGGCGTCCTGCACTCGCTGTCTGGCACGATGGCGATTTCCGAGACGACGCTGAAGGACACCGTCCTGATG
>JBEEOG010000153.1:0-3269 GCA_041191745.1 Pseudomonadota bacterium
GCGGGCAGGATGTCGAGGTATTCGTTCCGTTCCGCGCGGAAGAAGTTCCAGCCGCGCTGGCAATGGCGGATCAGGGAATGCGCCTTGTACTGCGTGGCGATGGCCATCTTGCGGATGCCCGAATTCAGCGCGTTCGACAGGGCGAAGTCGATGATCCGCGTCTTGCCGCCGAAATAGACGGCCGGTTTGGCGCGGCGGTCGGTCAGTTCCTTCAGGCGGCTGCCGCGCCCGCCCGCAAGGACGAAGGCCATCGCCTGCGACGACAGGCGCGCGTTCGGTCTCGGTTTCATCACTCCCCTCCCTTTCCCACGGGATCGCCCCGCCTTACGTCTCCTGCCGGAACCAGACTGCCGACAGGGGCGGCAGCGTGACAAGCGCGGACTGCGCCTGCCCGTGCCATTCCACCGGCTCGGTCCCTATTCCGCCCATGTTGCCGCGCCCGCCGCCGCCATAGATTTCGGCATCGGTGTTCAGCACCTCGGCCCAGCGGCCCGCGGCGGGCAGGCCCAGCCGGTAGTGCCGCTCGACCGGCGTCATGTTCACGATGCAGGCGACCATCGGATCGCCCGCATGGCCCCGCCGGACCCAAGCATAGACGGAATTCGGCGCGTCATTCGCCTCAAGCCAGCCGAAGCCTTCGGGGCGGGTGTCGTTCACATGCAGCGCGGGGGTGTCGCGGTAGAGGCGGTTCAGATCGCGCACCAGCGCCTGCACGCCGCGATGTTCGGGAATGTCGAGCAGATGCCAATCAAGGCTCTGGTTGTGGTTCCATTCGCGGCCTTGCGCGAATTCCTGCCCCATGAACAGAAGCTTCTTGCCCGGATGCGCCCACATGAAGGCGTAATAGGCGCGCAGGTTGGCAAACTTCTCCCAGTCCCCGCCCGGCATCTTGCCCAGCATCGACCCCTTGCCATGCACGACCTCGTCATGGCTGATCGGCAGGATGTAGTTTTCCGACCACGCGTAATGCAGGCCAAAGGTCATCTGGTGGTGGTGGTACTGGCGGTAGACCGGATCCTTTTCCATGTAGGACAGGGTGTCGTTCATCCAGCCCATGTTCCACTTGAACCCGAAGCCGAGGCCCCCGTGATCCACCGGCCGCGACACGCCGGGAAAGGCGGTCGATTCCTCGGCCACGGTCATGATGCCCGCCACCTCGCCATAGGTCAGGCGGTTCATCTCGCGCAGAAGGGCGATGGCTTCGTAATTCTCGCGCCCGCCGTCCTTGTTGGGGACCCACTGCCCCTCGGACCGCGAATAGTCGCGATAGAGCATGGAGGCCACGGCATCCACCCGAAGCCCGTCGAGGTGATATTCCTCCAGCCAGTAAAGCGCGTTCGAGATCAGGTAGTTGGCGACCTCCACCCGGCCATAGTTGTAGATCAGGGTGTTCCAGTCCTGATGGAAGCCCTCGCGCGGGTCCTGATGTTCGTAAAGCGCCGTGCCGTCGAAACGGCCGAGGCCATGCGGATCGGTCGGGAAATGCCCCGGCACCCAGTCGAGCAGCACGCCCACCCCGTGGCGGTGTGCGGCATCGACGAAGGCGCGGAATTCGGGCGGCGTGCCGTGGCGGATCGTGGGGGCAAACAGGCCCACGGGCTGGTAGCCCCAGCTTCCGTCGAACGGATATTCCGACACGGGCAACAGCTCGATATGGGTGAAACCCATGTCTTTCACGTAGCTTACAAGCTGATCCGCAAGTTCGGTGTAAGACAGCATCCGGTCCCCCGGCGCGCGCCGCCATGATCCCAGATGCACTTCATAGATCGAAATCGGCGCGTCGATCCGGTGGCGCGCCTGGCGCGTGGCCATCCAGTCCGCGTCATGGAAGTCGCCGCCGATCCGGCGCACGACCGAGGCATTGGCCGGCGGATGTTCCGACCCGAATCCGACCGGATCGGCCTTCAGCGGCCCCAGATGTCCGCCCTGCCCGCGGATTTCGTATTTGTAGCTCGCCCCTTCGCCCAGACCGGGGACGAAGATTTCCCACACGCCCGTGGGTCCGCGCCGCCGCATCGGGTGGCGCCGCCCGTCCCAGATGTTGAAATCGCCCACCACGCTGACGCGTTCGGCATTGGGGGCCCAGACGGCGAAATGCACGCCCTCCACCCCTTCATGCACCATCACATGCGCGCCCAGCACCTGCCACAGGCGGCGATGCGTGCCCTCGCCCAGCAGGTATTCGTCCATCTCGCCCAGAACGGGGCCGAAGCGGAAGGGATCGTCGAACTCCCATGTGCTGCCATGACCTTCGGCGCGCAGGCGGTAGGCGGCCTTGCGCGGCAGGACGGCGGTGAAAAGGCCCGCGCACTCCGCCACTGGATCGGCCGCGACCGGCGTGGCCGCCTTGCCCGCCAGCACCTCCAGCCGGTCCGCGCCGGGGACGAAGGCGGTGACGACCCATTTGCCCGCGCGCCGGTGCAGCCCGAGGACCGAGAACGGGTCGCCGTGGCTTCCCTCGACGATGGCGCGGGCGGCGCCGGGATCGATCAGCGGTTCGGTCATCGCCACCTCCTCCCAAAGGCTGCGCGGGTGTGCCCTCAGAGCGCCGAGGTCACCCCCCAGATGTCGTCCATGTAGCTGCGGATCGTCCGGTCGGACGAGAAGAAGCCCGACCGCGCCGTGTTCATCGCCGCCATGGCCACCCAGCGGGCCGGATCGGCATAGGCCGCATCCACCGCCCCCTGCGCGGCGTGGAAGGCGTCGAAATCGGACGCCACGAGGAAGTAGTCATGGTGCCAGACGCGATGGACGAGGCCGTGGTAGCGGTCGGGCTGGTCCGGCGAGAAGCGCCCTTCGGCGATCATCTGCAGCACGTCCTGCAGGGGCTGGCTCGCCTCGATCGCCTTGCGCGCATGTTCGGGGTCCTCGCGGCGGCGGATGACCTCTTCGGCCGTCAGCCCGAAGAGGAAGAAGTTCTCGGCCCCCACCTCCTGCAGGATTTCCACATTGGCCCCGTCCAGCGTGCCGATGGTGGGCGCGCCGTTCATCATGAACTTCATGTTGCCGGTGCCCGACGCCTCTTTCCCCGCGGTCGAGATCTGCTCCGACAGGTCGGCGGCGGGGATCAGGCGTTCGGCCATGCTGACGTTGTAGTTGGCCGGATAGACGATCTTCAGCAGGTCGCCCGTCACGGGATCGTTGTTCACGACCGCCGCCACATCATTGATCAGATGGATGATTTCCTTGGCCACCGCATAGCCCGGCGCGGACTTGCCGCCAAAGATCTTGACGCGCGGCACCCAGTTCCCCTTGGGGTTGGCGCGGAT
>JBEEOG010000154.1:0-7536 GCA_041191745.1 Pseudomonadota bacterium
GATTTCGAATAGGGCAGGCCACAGGCCCGAAAATGCAAAGCGCGCCCCGTAAGGCGCGCTTTTCGTATGTCGCCGTGCCCGAAGGACGGGCGCCGGATCAGGCGGCTTCGGCCTGATCGGCTTCCAGCGCGTGGCGGCGTTCCGATTCCTCGCGCGACAGCGCGACCGAGGTGCGGACACCCTTCGCCACGAAATCCATCAGGCCCTTCACCACCCGCTCGTTCGGGTCGATGCCGGCGCAGGACAGCACTTCGCGCCCGTCGCGCGACCGTGCCCAGCGGGCGATCTGTTCGGGGCCGTTGCCGTATTTCTTGTCGTCAGCGATCGCGTCGTCGAGTGCGGCCAGCACGACGGCGGCGAACAGCTTGCGGGCGCGCTGCCCCTGTTCGTAGTTGAAAGCGGTGCTGTCAACGAAATCTGCCATCTCGTCGTTTCCTTGGTTCTTGGTCTTGTCTTTTCTGGCGTCCGCCGAATATGACGATTTGTTAACGATTCGGCATTTCGACTTTGGCATGGCTGCCATGCTGTTGGCGCATGGCTGCCGCAGTCGCCCTACCGTATCTTGTCGCCCTTCGGTCGCGGTCCTTGCGTATATAGAGACCGTGGCGATTCCATCAACCTTTTTGAGGCGCGTGCGCGGTCATTTGTGAAAATGCCGCCGATTCCCGCCGTGATCCCCCCGCGGGGCAGGGCTCAGGCGCGGCGGACGCGGGCCGTTCCGGCGAACAGCGGGCCTTCGGCGCGGTCCAGCCGCAGATGCGCGATGGCCTGATCGCCCGCACGGGTGAACAGCGTCCCCGCCTCGCGCCCGTCTTCGGTGGTGATCGGGCTGCCCGCTTCGGCCATGCCCGTCACGGCGACGCGGACCAGCCCCTTTCGCAGCTCGGTCTTGTGCTTCATGCGGGCGGTGACCTCTTGCCCGACATAGCAGCCCTTGCGGAAATCGACGCCGTGCAGCCGTTCGAAGCCGGCCTCGAGGATATAGGTCTCGTCCGTCAGCTCGATCCCCGTCTCGGGGATGACATGGTCCACGCGGATGGCGTCCCAGTCGATGCGTGCCGGCCCGCCCGCCGCGCCATAGGCGCGCCAGCCCAGCGCGGGGTGGCGTGGATCGGGCAGCGCGCCTTCGGGCGCGTCCCCCGTCCCGCGCGCCACGGACAGGGCCGAGGGCGCGATCTGCACATCCGCCCGCAGGCGGTACATCATCAGCCGCCGCAGCGTCGCCGCCGCGATGGTTTCCTTGATGTCGAGGATCAGCCGCCCGTCCGGCAGGCGGCCCACGAGGAAATCCGCCAGATACTTGCCCTGCGGCGTCAGAAGCGCGGCCCAGACCAGCCCCGGCCCTTTGGCCAAAGGCTGGACGTCGTTCGACACAAGCCCCTGCAGGAAGGGCAGCACATCCTGCCCCGTCAGGTCGAACACCACCCGATCCGCCGCCGTCTCGCCCGTCATGCGCGCCTCCATCCCTGCCAGATATGGCGCGGGGCAGCGCAAAGGGGAAGGGGCGTTGACCTTGCCCATGCGCGGACCTACCACTTGTCCCCCAACCAGCCGGAGCCCGCGATGAGCCTTGCCAACGGTCGCCCCTACCTTGCCATTCCCGGCCCCTCGACCATGCCGGACAGGGTGCTGCGGGCGATGCATCAAGGCGCGCCGAACATCTACGAAGGCCCGCTGGTGACGATGACCGAAAGCCTCTGGCCCGATCTGCGGGCGGTGGCGGGGACGGCCGCGAATGTCGCCATGTACATCGCCAACGGCCACGGGGTCTGGGAAGCGGCGAATATGAACATGTTCTCGCGCGGGGACCATGCGCTGGTGCTGGCCACGGGCCGCTTCGGCCTGTCATGGGCCGAGTCGGTCCGCGCCCTTGGCGTGACGGTGGAGGTGCTGGATTTCGGCAAATCCGATCCGGTGGATTTCGACCGCGTGGAACAGGCCCTGCGCGCCGACCGCGCCCATGCCTACAAGGCGGTGCTGACGACCCATGTCGATACGGCAAGTTCGGTCAAGACCGACATCGCCCGCCTGCGGCAGGTGATGGACGCCACGGGCCATCCCGCGCTTCTGGCGGTGGATTGCATCGCCTCGCTCGGCTGTGACGAATACCGGATGGATGACTGGGGCGTGGATGTGACGGTGGCGGCCAGCCAGAAGGGGCTGATGGTCCCCCCCGGCGTGGGCTTCGTCTGGTTTTCGGAAAAGGCCCGCGCGCGCTGCCGCGGCAACGACCTGAACACCCCCTACTGGGACTGGACCCCGCGCGCCGACGGGACGGAGTTCTGGCAGTTCTTCGACGGCACCGCCCCCACGCACCACCTGTTCGGCCTGCGCGAAAGCCTGACGATGATCCTGCACGAAGAGGGCCTCGCCCGTGTCTGGCACCGCCACGCGGTGCTGGCCCGTGCGGTCTGGGCCGCCTTCGATGCCTGGGGCGCGGGCAATCCCGCCATCGCGCTGAACGTGGCGGACCCCGCCTGCCGCGGCCATTCCGTCACGGCGGCCCGTCTGGGCGCGCCCCATGCCACGCGCCTGCGCGAGTGGACGGAACACAAGGCGGGCGTCACGCTGGGCATCGGGCTGGGCATGGCGGCGGCGAACGATCCCGCCTATCACGGCTTCCTGCGGGTCGCGCATATGGGCCATGTGAACGCGCACATGACGCTGGGCGCGCTCGCGGTGATGGAGGCGGGGATGGTCGCGCTTAGCATCCCGCACGGGGCGGGCGCGCTGGCCGCCGCCGCGCGGGTGGTGGCGGCGGGGGCGCGCTGACGCCTGCGCCCGCCTATGGCGCGTTCTTTTCCAACCAAGCGCGCATGAAGGCGATTTCGGCTTCCTGCGCGGCGATGATCTCTTCGGCCAGTTTCCGCACCTCGGGGTCGTCGCCATGGTCCAGCACGACGCGGGCCATGTCGATCGCGCCCTGATGGTGGGCGATCATCCCGCGCATGAAATCCACGTCGGCATCGCCGGTAAACGCGATGTCCATGCCTGCATGCATCTTCATGTTGGCCTCCATGAAGGCCATCGTCGCGGGACTTTCCTCGCCATGAATCGCATGGCCGGAATGGTCCGCCTCTTGCGCGAGGGCGACAAGCCCGAACCCTGCGGCGGCGATGGCCGACAGGGCGGAAAGGGAAAGGGCACGCTTCATCTCTGTCTCCCGGGTCGTCGTGTGTTCCACCATGAGCGACCCTTTCGGCAGGGGAAGGCAAGTCACGCCCGGGTGAAGGGATGCCCGATCGGCGGAAAACCTGCCGCATCCGTGGGCATGTGGCGCGGCCATGCACGCCGCCCCTGCGCGTCGGCCCTTTCCCGCGCCCGATGCCGCGCCTATCATCGGCCCGTCCTCCGGAAATGCGCGACATCAGAATGGCCCGTCCGAACGAAAGCCGCCCCACCCGCCGCCCTGTCGTGGGGATCATCGGCAACATGAACCTGCTCAATCAGGAATATCCCGTGCATGCGGGCGGGACGATGAATTCCGAGGCGGTGGCGCAGGTGGCGGGCTGCCTGCCGCTGATCATCCCCTCGGACCCGCGCTTCGTATCGGTCGAGGAGTTGTTGCAGGTCTGCGACGGCTTTCTGCTGACGGGCGGGCGCCCCAACGTCCATCCCAGCGAATACGGCGAGGAGGAGACGCCCGCCCACGGTTCCTTCGACCGGATGCGCGATGCGGTGACGCTGCCCCTGATCCGCGCCTGCGTGGAGCGCGGGCAGCCCTTCCTCGGCGTCTGCCGCGGCTTTCAGGAGGTGAACGTGGCCCTTGGCGGCACGCTCTACCCCGAAATCCGCGAGCTTCCGGGCCGGATGAACCACCGCATGCCCCCCGACGGCACGATCGAGGAGAAGTTCGCCCTGCGCCATCCCGTCCGCTTTGCCGAAGGCGGGGTCTTTCACCGCCTGATGGGCGCGGCCGAGGTGATGACGAACACGCTGCACGGCCAAGGCATCGCGCGCCCCGCGCCGCGCGTGGTGATCGACGGCTGGGCCCCCGACGGCACGCCCGAGGCGATCTATGTCAAGGACGCGCCGGGCTTCACCCTGTCGGTGCAATGGCATCCGGAATGGAACGCGACATCGGACCCCGTGTCGCGCCCGCTTTTCGCGGCCTTCGGCAGGGCGGTGGCAGAGTTCGCGGCGGCACGCGGGGCAGGGCCCGTCGCCCGCAGCGCCTGAGGGCCTATCCCCGAAGCGACAGCCCGTCGAAAACCGCGTCGAGTGCGGCATGGGCCGCCGCACGGGGGCCGTCGCCATCGCCTTCGCCCGCCAGCCACATGACCTGCGCCATGACCGCGCCGTTCAGCATATGGGCCACGGCATCGGGGTTCAGCGGGCGGATGCGCCCCTCGTCCGACAGCAGGGCAAGGTCCGCCACGATGGTGGCAAATCCCGAATCCATCAGGATCTCCATCGCCCGCGCCCCGAGGACGGCAGGGGCATCGTGGAACAGGATGCGCCGCCGGTCGGGTTGCAGCGCGCGGTCGAGATAGGCGTGGAAACAGGTGCGGAAGGCCAGCCAGCGATCCGGCTCGGCGGCATAGATCGCGTCCAGTTCGGCCCCGATCTCGGCATCGACGGCGCGCAGGACGGCTTCGAAGAGCCCCGCCTTGTTCGTGAAATGGTGGTGCAGCGCGCCGCGCGTCACCCCCGCCTCGGCCGCAAGCGCATCGAGCGAGACCGCCGCAAAGCCCTGTTCGGCAAAGGCACGCCGCGCGGTGGCGACCAGCCGCGCGGCGGTCTGACCGGCGGCTTCGGCGCGGGTGGGGGTGCGGGATGTTGACATACGGCCCGTATGTGAGCTAGGGGATTTCGCATACGGACGGTATGTGAAACGGGTGGGCAGGGCAAGTGGAACCCTTCGGTGACAGGCCTTCGGGCATCGTGGCGGTGTGGCGGCAGGTGCCCGCCCTTGTCGCGCTGGCGCTGCCCATCGTGATCGGGCTGGCTGCCTCGACGCTGATCGGCGTGACGGATTCGGTCATGCTGGCCCCGCTCGGCCCCGTGCCGCTGGCGGCGGTCGGGCTGACCAATGCGGTGGCGGTGCTGTTCTATGCCGCGATCTACGGGCTGCTGTCGGCGCTGTCGGTGCGGATCGGCGCGGCATGGGGCGCGGGCGCGGGGCGGAGGATCCCCGCGATCCTGCGTTCGGGTCTGGCCTTGGGGGTGGTCGTGGGGATCGGGGCGGCTGCGCTGATGGGGGCGATCTGGCCGCTTCTGCCGCTGCTGGGCCAGCCGGCCGAGGTGATCGCCGCCATGCCCGCCTACTGGGCTTGCATCTGCCTGTTCCTGATCCCCTTTTCGGTGTTGACCGCCTTCAAGTCCGCGTTCGAGGCGGTGGACCGCCCGTGGCTGGCCACCGGCTTTGCCTTTCTGGGCGTCGTGGTCAACGTGCCGCTGAACTATGCGCTGATCTGGGGCATCGGCCCGCTGCCCGCGCTGGGGCTGACGGGGGCGGGGATCGCCTCGCTCGTGGCCGAGGGGCTGGCGCTGGGCGCGGCCTTCCTGTGGTGGCGCTTCGCGCCGTCGATGCGGCGGCTGCGCCTGCGGCGCAGGGTGGCACGGCAGGAGATGGGCGCAACCCTGCGCGAAGGCGCGCCGCTGGGCGTGATGTACATCATCGAAACCGCATCCGTCAGCGTGGCCACGCTGATGATCGGGGCCTTCGGGACGGTGGCGCTGGCGGGCAATCAGGTCGCGCAATCGGTGGGGGGCGTGCTTTACATGCTGCCCCTTGGCGTGGCGGGCGCGGTGGCGATCCGCGTCGCGCAGGAACGGGGCGCGGGCAACGGCGCGGCGCTGCGGCCCATCGCGCTGGCCGCGGTGGCGGTGTCGCTCGTCTGGCTGGCCGCGGCGGCGCTGGCCCTGACCTTCCGCGGCGAGGCCATCGCGCGGCTGGTGACCGACGAGGCCGAGGTGGTGGCCGTGGCGGCGGCGATCTTCCTTGTCTTCGCGCCGATGCAGCTTTCGGATGCGGTGCAATCGGCGATGCTGGGCGCGCTCCGGGGGCTGTCGGACACCGCATGGCCCGCCGCGGTGTCGGCCATCGCCTATTGGCCCGTCGCGCTGCCGCTGGGCTGGGTTCTGGCGCATCCGGCGGGGATGGGGCCTGCGGGCATCTGGGCGGGCTTCATCCTTGCGCTGGCGGGGGCGGGGCTGGCGCTGACCCTGCGCTTCTGGCGCAGAACGGCCTTGTTGGCCGGACAGCCGCCGGTCTAGTGTTGCCCCCGAAAGCGCCGCTTTGGGGGGACAGGACCGGATGAAACGCTCGCGCATCAACGACATCATGGCGGCGGCGGACGAGATGATCCGCAGCTTCGGCTTCGTGCTGCCCCCCTTCGCCTACTGGTCGCCCGAGGAGTTCAAGGCGAACGCCGGCACCGCGCGGCGGATCATCGACAGCCGCATGGGCTGGGACATCACCGATTACGGGCAGGGCGACTTCGACCGGCTGGGCCTGTTCCTCTTCACCCTGCGGAACGGGCAACTGGCCGACCTGCAGCGCGGCGGCGGCATGTGCTATGCCGAGAAACTGCTGATCAGCCGCAAGGACCAGCTGGCCCCCTGCCATACCCATGTGGTCAAGGCCGAGGATATCATCAACCGTGGCGGCGCGACGCTGGCGGTCAAGCTGAACGGGTCGAACCCCGACGGGTCCTTCAGCGAGACGGCGGGCGGCATGGTGCGCTGCGACGGGATCGAACGGCCCTACAAGGGCGGCGAGGTGCTGCTGCTCGCCCCCGGCGAAAGCGTGACGCTGATGCCCGGCGACTGGCACGCCTTCTGGGGCGAAGGCGGCGACGTGCTGATCGGCGAGGTTTCGACCGTCAATGACGACGTGACCGACAACGTCTTCGTGTCGAAGAAGATCGGCCGCTTCTCGGCCATCGAAGAGGATGTGGCCCCGACCCATCTTCTGGTCAGCGATTACGACCGCTGGCTGGCCTGATCTTCGCGCAGGGTGTGAAAAAAGCCGCGCAAGGGATTGTCCTTGCGCGGCTTTTTCGATCCTGAACCCTGCTTCAGGGTGTGGCCGAACCCGTGCCCGCCGCCGTGCCGCTTCCCGCCGCCGCACCCGTCGCCGCCGCACCGGTCGTCGCTGCGGGCGGCGGCAGCAGGTCTTCGGGCACCGTGGTGATCGGCGGCGGCAGGGGGGGCAGCATGTCGGGCGTCAGCACCACAGGCTGCACCACGGGCGCGGCCGCTGCGGGGGCCGTGGGCTTTTTCGGCGCGGGCGGCGGCAGGCTCAGCCGCGTCGGATACTGCCCGTCGCGGGTCAGCACCACGACCTTCTCGCCGCCCTGCAGGCGGTTATAGAGGTCGATCACGTCCTGATTGATCATCCGGATGCAGCCGGACGAGGCGTTGCGCCCGATGGATTTCCATTCCGGCGTGCCGTGGATGCGGTAGCCGTAATCCACCCCGTTGGTCGTCAGATAGATCGCCCGCGCGCCCAAGGGGTTCGTCGGGCCGCCGGGCTGGCCGTCCTTCCACTTCGCCAGTTTCGGGTCACGCTCGATCATTTCGGGCGGGGGG
>JBEEOG010000155.1:0-3063 GCA_041191745.1 Pseudomonadota bacterium
CCGGACGGCAGGGCCTGCGAGGGGGGGCCGTCGTCCCGCGGGTGGCCCATGCCGGAGGATAGGCTGCAGGTCTGGGGCGGGATCGAATGTTCCCATGTGCGGATCGGCGAGCGCATCCGCGACCAGATCGCCGAAAGCGGCCACCGCGAACGGGCGGCGGACCTTGACCTTGTCGCGGGGCTGGGGCTGGCGCGGCTGCGCCATCCGGTGATCTGGGCCGATGTGATGGCGCGCGGGCGGGCCGATTTCCGCTGGCACGACCGCCGCTTCGCACGGATGCGCGCGCTCGGGATCACGCCGGTCGCGGGGCTGTTGCACCATGGCTGGGGGCCGGACGGGCTGACCCCGCTCGACCCTGCCTTTGCCCCCGCCTTTGCCGCCTTTGCGGGCGCGGTGGCGCGGCGCTACCCGTGGGTGCGCGATTTCACCCCGATCAACGAACCCGTCACCACGGCGCGCTTTTCGGCGCTTTACGGCCTGTGGCACCCGCATGCCCGCGACGAGGCGACCTTCCTGTGCCTGACCTTCGGCGCGGTGGAGGCGACGGTGGCCGCGATGCGCGCCATCCGCCGCGTCACCCCCGCCGCGCGGCTGATCCAGACCGAGGATCTGGGCCGCGTCTTCGCCACCCCGCGCCTTGGCCCGCAGGCGGAGTACGAGAACCGTCGCCGCTTCCTCGGCTTCGATCTTTTGTGCGGGCGGGTGGGGCAGGGCCATCCCTTCCATGCGGCCCTTGTGGCGGCGGGGATCGCGCCCGCGCGGCTTTCGGCGCTGGAAGCCGCGCCCTGCCCGCCCGACATCATCGGGATCGACCATTACCTGACCTCGGACCGCTGGCTGGATGACGATCTGGCCGCCCATCCGCATCACCGCGCGGGGGGCAACGGGCGCGTGCGCTATGTGGACGTCGCGGCCGCCCATATCGGCCACCTCGCCCCGCAGACGGGCATCCTGCCCCGCCTGCGCGAGGTGCATGCCCGCTACCGCCTGCCCCTCGCCATCACCGAAAACCACAACGGCTGCACGCGCGAGGAACAGCTGCGCTGGCTGATGGAGGCGTGGGGGGCCGCCCGCACCGCCCGCCGCGAGGGGGTGGAGGTGGTCGCCGTGACAAGCTGGGCGCTGTTTGGCGCGATCGACTGGAATTCGCTTCTGTGCGAGCGGACGGGGTTTTACGAAAGCGGGGCCTTCGACCTGCGAGCGACGCCGCCGCGCCTGACCGCCGTGGGCCGCGCGGTGGCGGCGCTGGCGCGGACGGGGCGGTTCGATCATCCCGTCCTCGACGCGCCGGGCTGGTGGCGCGCGGACGGGGGCGAACCGCGCGAGGCGCTGTTCGCGCTCGATGCGCCCGATGCCGCGCTCTTCGGGGCCATCGGGGCGGCCTGCGCGCTGCGCCGGCTGGACATCCGCAGGGCAGGGCGCGGCGGGGACGAGGGGCGGCTGGGCCTGATCCGCGCCGAACGGGCAGGGGGTGGGCTACGCCTTGCCCATCTGCGGCAGGGCGCGGAACGGCTGGTGGCCGAAGCCGCACCGCGCGACGAAGCGGCGCAGGAAACGGCGATCCATGCCTTCCTCGATCTGGTGATCGACCGTGCGACGGGGCGCTTCCGGCTGTCGCGGCTGGCCCCTGCGGGGCAGTACCGGATCGCGCCCCTGACAGGCGGTCCCGCCGTCGCGCCCGTCAGGGCGGCGGCGGAAAGGCGATCCGCACGCACAGGCCCCGCCCATCCGCCCGCGCCGCGGCCAGAGTGATCGCCGCGCCGAACAGCGCTGCGATTTCATGCGCGATGGCAAGGCCGAGGCCATAGCCCCCCTGCCGCGTATCGGCATGCGGCGCGCGGGCGGTGGCCGACAGCTCCGCCCGCCGTTCGGGCGGGATGCCGGGGCCGTCATCGGCCACTTCCAGCACGCGGTCCGCGGTCACGCGCACTGTCACCTCGGCCCCCTTGCCTGCGTAAAGGATCGCGTTGTCGATCAGGTTGTGCAGCATTTCCGACACGAGGACGGGTTCTGCCGCAACCTCGCAGCCCTGCGCGCCCGCATAGCCCAGATCGACGCCGCGCTCGGCCGCGGCGGGCACCATCTCGGCCGTCAGGTCGCGGGCAAGCGCCGCGACATCGATCCGCCCCGCCGCGCGCCCCGTCGCCGCATCGACCCGCGCCAGCACCAGAAGCTGGGCAAGGATGCGTTCGGCCCGCGCCAGCGCCGCATCGGCCTTGGCCGTGGCATCAAGCCGCCCGTCTTCGGTCCCAGAGCGTGCGGCGAGGGCAAGTTGCGTGCGCACCACCGACAAAGGGGTGCGCAACTGGTGGCTGGCATTGCCGGTGAAGTTGCGCAGCGCGGCCAGCACGGTATCGAGCCGCGCCATGAAGGAATTCACCGCCTCGACCAGACCTGCCACCTCGTCCGGCGTGTCGGCGGTGACGGGGCGCAGGTCATCGGGCGCGCGCTGGGCGATCACCTCGCCCAGACGGTTCAGCGGGCGCATGGCCAGCGTCACCGCGATCCAGACGATCAGCCCCGCCGCCGCGATCATCAGCGACAGGCGCAGCGCCGAACGCCACAGGATCGCGCGGGCCAGCGCGTCGCGCGCCAGCGTCGATTCGGCCACCGTCACGGTAAAGGGCAGCGAGCCGTCCCCCGCCGACACGCTGCGCGTGAGCGAGGCGATGCGGATCGGCACCGCGCCGAAGCGGCCATCGGCAAAGCGCATCTCGGCCTCGGCTTCGGGCAGGATGGACAGGCGGTCGTATCCGGTGATGAAGCCCGCCGGCCCGTCCACGCGGTAGAAGACCTGATCCTGCGCCGTCGATGTCAGCATTTCCAGCGCGGAATAGGGGATGTCCACCTGCAAGCCGCCATCGAGATCGACGCTGACCCCTTCGGCGATGGCAAGCGCCGATCCCGCCAGCACGCGGTCCGAGACGTTCTGCGCCGTCCGCAGCGCCTCGGCCCGGGTATCGGCAAGGGCGAAGGCCCCCAGCACGGCGGTCGCGGCCAGCAGCCAGACCAGCAGGCGGCGGCGCAGGGACCAGCGCCTCATGCGCCCTCGCGGTCGATGAA
>JBEEOG010000156.1:0-8387 GCA_041191745.1 Pseudomonadota bacterium
ATGCGACATGAAATTGAACCAGCTTTCTGACAATCCCGGCGCCGCCAAAAAGCAAAAGCGCGTGGCACGTGGTCCGGGTTCGGGCAAGGGCAAGACCGCAGGCCGCGGGATCAAGGGCCAGAAATCGCGTTCGGGCGTCGCCATCGGCGGCTACGAAGGCGGTCAGATGCCGCTCTATCGCCGCCTGCCCAAGCGCGGCTTTAACAAGCCGAACCGTCTGGAGTTCGCTGTTGTGAACCTCGGCCTGATCGAGAAGTTCATTGCCGCTGGCAAACTGGATGCGAAATCGGAAATCACCGAAGACGTGCTGGTCGCCGCTGGCCTGACCTCGAACAAGCGCGACGGTATCCGCGTGCTGAACAAAGGCGAGATCAAGACCAAGGTCACCCTCGTCGTGACCGGCGCCTCGGCTTCGGCCGTGGAAGCTGTCGCCAAAGCAGGTGGCACGCTCACGGTTAAGGCAACCGCCGCCGTTGCTGCCGAATAAAGGTTGTGAGCGGTCGCCAGACCGCTTACATAACGGCGAAGTTTTCCCGCGCCGCCGACCGGAAAACGGTTCGGCGGCGTTTTCACATGAAAGAGTCTGGGCATGGCATCTGCTGCAGAGCAAATGGCGGCAAACCTGAGCTGGGCCGCCTTGGGCAAGGCGACCGATCTCCGGCAGCGCATCTTCTTCACCATCGGTCTGCTGATGGTTTACCGTCTGGGGACCTATATCCCCGTGCCGGGGATCGACGGCACGGCGCTGCGCGAATTCATGACGCAGGCGGGGCAGGGGCTGGGCGGCATGCTCAACCTGTTCACCGGCGGCGCGATCAGCCGGATGGGGATCTTTGCGCTCGGCATCATGCCCTATATCTCGGCCTCGATCATCGTGCAGCTTCTGGCGGCGATGGTGCCGTCGATGGAGCAGCTGAAGAAAGAGGGCGAGCAGGGCCGCAAGAAGCTGAACCAGTACACCCGCTATGGCACGGTGGCGCTGGCGATCTTTCAGGCCTGGGGCATCGCCGTGTCGCTGGAGGCGGGGGGGCTGGCCCATGATCCGGGCCTGTTCTTCAAGGCGGCCTGCGTGATCACGCTGGTCGGCGGCACGATGTTCCTGATGTGGCTGGGCGAACAGATCACCGCGCGCGGCATCGGCAACGGCATCTCGCTGATCATCTTCGTCGGCATCGTGGCCGAAATCCCCGCCGCCATGGCGCAGTTCTTCGAACAGGGCCGCTCGGGCGCGCTGTCGCCCTTTACCGTGGTCGGGATCATCATCATGGTGATCCTTGTGATCGCCTTCGTCGTGTTCATGGAACGCGCGCTGCGAAAGATCCACATCCAGTATCCCAAGCGTCAGGTCGGGATGAAGGTCTATGACGGCGGCTCGTCCCACCTGCCGGTCAAGGTGAACCCCGCGGGCGTCATCCCCGCCATCTTCGCCTCGTCGCTTCTGCTGCTGCCGTCCACGATCGGGACCTTCTCGGGCTCCACCACCAATCCGGTGCTGTCCACGATCCTTGCCTACATGGGCTACGGCCAGCCGCTGCACCTGATCCTGATGACGGTGATGATCGTCTTCTTCGCCTATTTCTACACCGCGAACGTGGCCTTCAAGGTCGAGGACGTGGCCGAGAACCTGAAGAACCAGAACGGCTTCATCCCCGGCATCCGTCCCGGCAAGAAGACCGAGGAATATCTGGAATACGTGGTCAACCGCGTTCTGGTGCTCGGCTCGGCCTATCTGGCGGCGGTCTGCCTGCTGCCCGAGATCCTGATCTCGCAGGTCGGCATCCCCTTCTACTTCGGCGGCACCTCGGTGCTGATCGTGGTGTCGGTCACGATGGACACGATCCAGCAGATCCAGTCGCACCTTCTGGCCCACCAGTACGAAGGCCTGATCGAGAAGTCGCAGCTGCGCGGCAAGAAGCGCACGGGCGGCCCGCGCGCACCGGCGCGGCGCTGACGGGGCGGAACGATGGTCAACATCATCCTCCTCGGCCCGCCGGGCGCGGGCAAGGGCACGCAGGCCAAGCGTCTGGTCGACGGGCGCGGCATGGTCCAGCTTTCGACGGGCGACATGCTGCGCGAGGCCAAGACCAGCGGGACCGAGATGGGCAACCGCGTGGCCGAGGTCATGGCCAAGGGCCAGCTGGTGACGGACGAGATCGTGATCGGCCTGATCGAGGAAAAGATCACCGGCAATGCCGGCGGCGGCTTCATCTTCGACGGCTTCCCCCGCACCTTGCCACAGGCCGATGCGCTGGGGCGGCTGCTGGAACGGACGGGCCAGACACTCGATGCCGTGATCGAGATGCAGGTGGATGACGCGGCCCTTGTCGCGCGCATCACCGGCCGCTTCACCTGCGGCAATTGCGGCGAGGTCTATCACGACCAGACCCGCCCGACCAAGGTGGCGGGGACCTGCGATGTCTGCGGATCGACCGACCTCAAGCGCCGCGCCGATGACAACGAGGACGCGCTGAAGCAGCGGCTGATGGAATACTACAAGAAGACCTCGCCGCTTATCGGTTACTACTACGCCAAGGGGCAGCTCACCTCGGTCGATGGTCTGGCCGAGATGGACGATGTCGCCGCCGCCATCGCAAAGGTTCTTGACAGGAAATGAAATGCCGCCCCGCGCGCCCTTGACGCGCGGGGCGGAAGGCCTTAAGGCACGGCGTCCCGCAGGGGAATCGTCCGGCCTGAATTGATGCGTGGCCGGTCCGACTGAATCGGAAGACCTTCGGGACTTCCAGTTGTGAAAAAAGGTTCTGGCATCACGGAACCGCAACGAAAAGGAATACACGCGTGGCACGTATTGCTGGCGTCAACATCCCCACCGCGAAACGGGTTCCGATCGCGCTGACCTACATCACGGGCATCGGCCCGCACATCGCCGAACAGATCTGCGCCTCGCTGAACATCGACCGCGCCCGCCGCGTGAACGAGCTGTCGGACGCCGAAGTGCTCGCCATCCGCGAACATATCGACGCGAACTACACCGTCGAAGGCGACCTGCGCCGCGAAGTGTCGATGAACATCAAGCGTCTGATGGACCTCGGCTGCTACCGTGGGCTGCGCCACCGCAAGAACCTGCCGGTTCGCGGCCAGCGCACGCATACCAACGCCCGCACCCGCAAGGGCCCGGCGAAGCCGATCGCCGGCAAGAAGAAGTAAGGGGAGAGCAGGAACATGGCACGCGATACCAAATCCGCCGCCCGTACGAAGAAGAAAGAACGCAAGAACATCGCCGCTGGCGTGGCGCATGTGAATTCGTCCTTCAACAACACCAAGATCCTGATCTCGGATGTGCAGGGCAATGCGATCTCGTGGTCGTCGGCCGGCACGATGGGCTTCAAGGGGTCGCGCAAATCGACCCCCTATGCGGCCCAGATGGCTGCCGAGGATGCGGGCCGCAAGGCGCAGGAACATGGCGTGAAGACGCTGGAAGTCGAAGTGCAGGGCCCCGGTTCGGGCCGCGAATCGGCGCTGCGCGCGCTGGCCGCCGTCGGCTTCAACATCACCTCGATCCGCGACGTCACCCCGCTGGCGCACAACGGCTGCCGCCCGCCGAAGCGTCGTCGCGTCTGACGCGATTTCATAAGGTCGGGCCGTGCCTTTGGCGCGGCCCGATTTACCTATTTCTGATCCTCGGGCGTCCGCCGCTTTCTGGACATGGGCAGCGGACTGGTATGGAGGCGAAAGCATGATCCACAAGAACTGGCAGGAATTGATCAAGCCCACCCAGCTGGTGGTCAAGCCCGGCGCGGACCCTTCGCGGGTGGCGACGGTGATCGCCGAACCGCTGGAGCGCGGCTTCGGTCTGACGCTCGGGAACGCGCTGCGCCGCGTCCTGATGTCCTCGCTTCAGGGCGGGGCGATCACCAGCGTGCAGATCGACAACGTCCTGCACGAGTTCTCGTCCGTGGCGGGTGTGCGTGAAGACGTCACCGACATCGTCCTGAACCTGAAGGGCGTCGCGCTGAAGATGGAAGTCGAGGGGCCGAAGCGCCTGTCGATCTCGGCCAAGGGGCCGGGCGTCGTCACCGCAGGCGACATTTCGGAATCGAACGGCATCGAGGTGCTCAACAAAGAGCACGTGATCTGCCACCTCGATGACGGGGCCGACGTGTTCATGGAACTGACGGTGAACACCGGCAAGGGCTATGTCGCGGCGGAAAAGAACAAGCCGGAAGACGCGCCGATCGGCCTGATCGCCATCGACGCCATCTTCTCGCCGGTCAAGAAGGTCAGCTACGAGGTCACCCCCACCCGCGAAGGGCAGGTGCTGGACTATGACAAGCTGACGATGAAGATCGAAACCAACGGCGCGCTGACGCCGGATGACGCCGTGGCCTATGCCGCGCGCATCCTGCAGGACCAGCTGTCGATCTTCGTCAACTTCGACGAGCCGGAACAGGCCGGCAAGGGCGAGGTCGATGCGGGTCTGGAATTCAACCCGCTGCTGCTGAAGAAGGTGGACGAGCTGGAGCTTTCGGTCCGTTCGGCCAACTGCCTGAAGAACGACAACATCGTCTATATCGGCGACCTGATCCAGAAGACCGAAGCCGAGATGCTGCGCACCCCGAACTTCGGCCGCAAGTCGCTGAACGAGATCAAGGAAGTGCTGTCCGGCATGGGCCTGCACCTCGGCATGGAAGTCGAGGAATGGCCGCCGGAGAACATCGAAGACCTCGCCAAGCGCTTCGAGGACCAGTTCTGAAGGGCGGGCCTTCGGGCCCGCGCCGAAGCCCCGGGCTTGACCCGGGGCCCCAATGCCCGGCCAGCCGGGGAAAGCATGGGCAATCCCGCCCCAACGACGCTGGGTCCAACGCAGGCCCCGCAACACAAAGCAAAACGAGACGTTAGGAGACCATCATGCGTCACGCCCGCGGCTACCGCCGTCTGAACCGCACCCACGAACACCGCAAGGCGCTGTTCGCCAACATGTCCGGCTCGCTGATCGAGCACGAGCAGATCAAGACCACCCTGCCCAAGGCCAAGGAACTGCGCCCGATCGTCGAAAAGCTGATCACGCTGGCCAAGCGCGGCGACCTGCATGCCCGCCGTCAGGCAGCCGCGCAGCTGAAAGAGGACAAGCATGTCGAGCGCCTCTTCGCCATCCTCGGCCCGCGCTACAAGGACCGTCAGGGCGGGTACGTCCGCATCCTGAAGGCCGGTTTCCGCTATGGCGACATGGCCCCGATGGCGATCATCGAATTCGTGGACCGCGACACCTCGGCCAAGGGGGCCGCTGACCGCGCCCGCATCGAGGCCGAGGAAGCCGCCGAGGATTGATCCCGCGCCCGCAGGGGCACAGGACCCAAGGCCCGCCCCCCGTGGCGGGCCTTTTGCATTCCGCAAACCGCCCCTGTCGCGCGAAGGTTGTGGCGCACGGGAAAGTTCCCTTTCAACGAACCCGAGCGGAGGCTACAGTCCAAGGGGAATCGGGACTGCCGAAAAAGACATGTCAGTAAAGATTGGCCTTGATCTGGAGCTCCATCGCCTCTCCCTGCTTGCGCCGGCGGGGTATTTCGTCGGGCTCCATATCCGCTTCACCGCGCCGCTCTTTACCTTCCAGACCTATGACCAGCGTTGGCTCGACCATTACACGGAAAAGGGCTACGTGCTGCGCGACCCGATGGTGGCCTGGGGATTTTCGACCACCGGAACGATCCGGTGGAGCGATCCGAACCTTCCCGACCCCTTCTTCTTGTTCCGCGAAGCGGCGGAATTCGGGCTGCGCCATGGCTGCACCGTCGCCTGCGGGCCGATCAAGTCCCGGACAATAGCCTCCTTTGCCCGTCCCGACCGCGAGTTCGAGGATGCAGAGATCGGCGCGCTCGAGTCTGTCGTGCAGCGGATGCATGACATGACCGAACCCCCCGAGGAACTGACCAAGGCACAGGCGGAGGCGCTCAGGTGCATTGCGGGGGGGGACAGACACTCTGCCGCGGCCGAACGGCTCGGTATTTCCGAAAGCGCGCTGAAGGCGAGGATCACCTCGGCGCGCATCAGGCTCATGGCGAGAACCACGGCCGAAGCCATCCAGCGGGCGAAGGACTACCGCCTGATCTGAGCCGGATCCCTTCTGCAAGGCACAGCTGACCACCCAACCCCGAACGGAGGCTGCCATGCAGACCACGACTCTTTCCTTTGCCAATCTCCACAACCACGGCGAGTTGTTCGCCAACATGCTTCGCGCAAGGCGCGAGTTGTTCATCGTCCACAACAAGTGGAACCTGCCCGAAGCCATGGGCATGGAATACGACCAGTACGACACGCCCGCCAGCCGCTGGGTCGTCGTGCATGACGAGTTGGGCCGCGTGCTGGCGGGCAACCGCCTGACGCCCACCGTCACGCGCTGCGGCATCTACAGCTACATGATCCGCGACGCGCAGCGCGGGCTTCTGGACACCATCCCCGCCGACCTGCTGTATGACGAGGCGCCGGTGGCCGAAACGATCTGGGAAAGCTCGCGCCTGTTCGTGGCCCATGACGTGCCCGCCGCGCAGCGCCGCGCGGTCCATGCCCGCCTGATCGCCGAACTGGGCAACGCCGCGCGCAGCCTTGGCGCGACGCATTGCCTGACGCTTCTGGCCGCGACATGGCCCCGCTGGTGCGACCGCGTCGGCGTGAAGATGAAGGCGATGGGCCCCGTGATCGAAACCGAGGGGCAGCATCAGGTCGTCTCGATGGACTTCACGCAGTCGCTGCACTGACCGGCGGACGTTGCAGCCGCGCCCCCGATCGCCGATATCGGGGGCGCCGGCTCAACGGAGCGAAAGATGAAACCGATTGCCATCCTTCTGGCGGCCGCGCTGGCAGCGCAGCCGCTGGCCGCCGAAACCGTGCCTGCCGATGCGGGCCAGATTTCCCTGACCTTCGCCCCCGTGGTGCGTGCGGCGGCACCTGCGGTGGTGAACATCTACGCCACCCGCGTGGTCGAGGAACGGGTCAGCCCCTTTTCGGGCGATCCGCTGTTCGAGCGGCTCTTCCGCGACTTCGGCCAGACGACGCCCCGCGTGCAGAACTCTCTCGGCTCGGGGGTGGTCGTCAGCGCCGACGGCATCGTCGTGTCGAACTATCACGTCGTGGGGCAGGCCACGGAAATCCGCGTCGTGCTGAACGACCGGCGCGAATTCGCGGCCGAGGTGATGCTGGCCGACGCGCAGAGCGATCTTGCCGTGCTGCGCCTACAGGGGGCAAAGGGCCTGCCCTTCCTGCCGCTGCGCGATTCGGATGAGTTGCAGGTGGGCGATCTGGTTCTGGCCATCGGCAACCCCTTCGGCGTGGGGCAGACGGTGTCGTCGGGCATCGTGTCGGGCCTTGCGCGGTCGGCGCTGCAGGTGGCCGACGGGCGGGGCTATTTCATCCAGACCGATGCCGCGATCAATCCGGGCAATTCGGGCGGCGCGCTGGTCGATGTGGCGGGGCGGCTGGTGGGCATCAACACCGCCATCCTGACGCGCGACGGCGGCTCGAACGGGATCGGCTTTGCCATTCCCGCCAACCTCGTGCGGTCGATCGTGACGCAGGCCGAAGCGGGCGGCACGGCCTTTGCGCGGCCTTGGGCGGGGGTCAGCGGGCAGGCGATGGATGCGGCACTGGCCGAAAGCCTTGGCCTGCCGCGCCCCGATGGCGTGCTGCTCAGCGCGCTGCACCCGCAAAGCCCCTTTGCCGAAGCGGGGCTGCGCGCGGGGGATGTCGTGCTGGCCTTGGGCGGCCTGCCCACCAACACGCCGCAAGAGATGATGTTCCGCCTCGCCTCGCTGGGGATCGGGGCGCGGGTCGGCGTCGATTACCTGCGCGACGGGGTGCCGCAAAGCGCCGAGGTGACGCTGGTCGCGCCGCCCGACACGCCCGCGCGCGATACGACCGCGATCACCGAGGATGTGGCCCTACGCGGCCTGACCGTGGCGCGGATCAACCCCGCGCTGATTGCGGAGCTGGACCTGCCCTTGGCGGCCGAAGGCGTGGCCGTGACGGCGGTGGCCGATCTGGCCGCGCGGGCGGGCTTCGCGGCCGGCGACATCCTGCTGGCAATCAACGGCGAGGTTGTCGAAACCCCCGCCGATGTGGCCATGCTGGCGCGGATGCCGGTGCGCGTCTGGACCATCGATCTGGTCCGGCAGGGCCAGCCCCTGCGCCTGCGGTTCCGCCTGTGACGGGTCTTTGCGCCGCGCCCCCGGCGGCGTAAGGTCGGATCATGCCGGACCTGTTCGACACCGCCGCCCGCCAAGACCGGCCCGAAGGGCCGCGCCCGCTGGCCGACCGCCTGCGCCCGCAGCGCCTGTCCGATGTGATCGGGCAGGGCCATGTCTTGTCGCCCGAGGGGCCGCTGGGTGCGATGCTGGCGGCGAAAAGCCTGTCGTCGCTGATCCTCTGGGGGCCGCCCG
>JBEEOG010000157.1:0-2592 GCA_041191745.1 Pseudomonadota bacterium
CTGATCCTCGGCCGTGCGATCACGGGGGTTCAGGCGTTCTTCTGATACGGGGCCAGAGGACCGACGCGGAACGCGCCAGTGGCGCGTTCAGCCGGTCCGATTGCGGCTGAGGCAACGAAGCCGCAAGGGGTTGTCCGCAGGCGTGACGCATCCGGCACGGGACGCGACCGCCCGGCGGGTGCGATCTATCGCGCCCGCCCCCCGCAGGGCGGGCGCGGCCCGTGCGGGGCGCACGGGCGGTCAAGGGGCCACTGTCACGCCACGCGCGGGTCACGTGCCCCGCGCGACTGTGAAGGTCCTCTGGCCCCACCATTCCCTTGCATCACCCCCCCGCCCTGCCTATGACGCGCGCCAAGAACCCAAGGGGGGCGCGACCATGAACATCCTCATCCTCGGCGGCGGCGGGCGGGAACATGCGCTGGCCTGGGCGGTCAAGCAGAACCCCAAGACCGACCGCCTGATCGTGGCCCCCGGCAATGCGGGCATCGCACAACTGGCGGAATGCGCCGATATCGACATCCTGTCGGGCGCGACGGTCGTGACCTTCTGCGAGGAGAACGCGATCGACTTCGTCATCGTCGGCCCCGAAGCCCCCTTGGCCGCAGGCGTGGCCGATGCCACCCGCGCGGCGGGCATCCTGACCTTCGGCCCCTCGGCGGCCGCGGCGCGGCTCGAAGCCTCCAAAGGCTTCACCAAGGAAATCTGCGACGCCTGCAAGGCCCCCACCGCAGGCTATGCCCGCTTCACCGAGGCCGCACCGGCCCGCGCCTACATCGAGGCCCATGGCGCGCCCATCGTGGTCAAGGCCGATGGCCTTGCCGCGGGCAAGGGCGTGATCGTGGCCATGACCGAGGCCGAGGCGCTCTCGGCCATCGACGACATGTTCGGCGGCGAATTCGGCGCGGCCGGGGCCGAGGTGGTGATCGAGGAATTCATGGAAGGGGAAGAGGCCAGCTTCTTCATCCTGACCGATGGCGAGGCTGCCCTGCCCGTCGGCACCGCGCAGGACCACAAGCGCGTGGGCGACGGCGACACGGGGCCGAACACGGGCGGCATGGGCGCATACTCCCCCGCCCCCGTCCTGACCGACGCCATCGCGCGGCAGGCGCTGGACGAGATCGTGATCCCCACGATCCGCGAAATGGCGCGGCGCGGCACGCCCTATCAGGGCGTCCTCTATGCCGGTCTGATGATCAGGGACGGCCGCGCGCGGCTGGTGGAATACAACGCCCGCTTCGGCGATCCGGAATGTCAGGTGCTGATGATGCGGCTCGGCGCGCAGGCGCTTGACCTGATGCTGGCCTGCGCCGAGGGGCGTCTGGCCGAGGTGCGGGCGAACTGGGCCGACGACCACGCGCTGACGGTGGTCATGGCCGCCACGGGCTATCCCGGTGCCTATGAAAAGGGCAGCGTGATCGGGGGGCTCGATGCCCTTCCCGAGACATCCTCGCACATGGTCTTTCATGCCGGAACGGCGGCGAGGGACGGGCGGATCGTGGCCAACGGGGGGCGCGTCCTGAACGTCACCGCCCGCGGCGCGACGCTGGCCGAGGCGCGGGCCAAGGCCTATGCCATGGTCGATGCCATCGACTGGCCCGAAGGCTTCTGCCGCCGCGACATCGGCTGGCGCGCGCTTTGATCCGGCGGGGCGCGGGCAAGCCCCCCATTCCGCTTGCGCCCCGTCCCGCTGCCGCATAAAGAAGCCCGCGAAATTCGGGGCCATGCGGGGGGGACCATGCCGCTTCTCGTGATGAAATTCGGCGGCACCTCGGTGGCCGACCTCGCGCGGATCGAGAACGCCGCGAAGAAGGTGCAGAAAGAGGTCGAGCGCGGCTATGACGTCATCGTCATCGTCAGCGCCATGTCGGGCGAGACGAACCGCCTTGTCGGCTATGTCGAAGGCACCTCGAAGCTTTACGACGCGCGCGAATACGATGCCGTGGTCGCCTCGGGCGAGAATGTCACCGCCGGCCTGATGGCGCTGCGCCTGCAGGAAATGGGCATCCCCGCGCGCAGCTGGCAGGGCTGGCAGGTGCCGATCCAGACCACCGCGCAGCACGGCTCGGCCCGTTTCGTGGACATCCCGCGCGCCAATATCGACGCCAAGTTCGCCGAAGGCTTCAAGGTCGCGGTCGTGGCGGGCTTCCAGGGCGTCAGCCCCGAGGGCCGCGTGACGACGCTGGGCCGCGGCGGATCGGACACCACCGCGGTGGCCTTCGCCGCCGCCTTCGGCGCGGAACGCTGCGACATCTACACCGACGTGGACGGGGTCTACACCACCGACCCGCGCGTGTCGGGCAAGGCGCGCAAGCTGGACAAGATCGCCTTCGAGGAGATGCTGGAGCTTGCCTCGCTCGGCGCCAAGGTCCTGCAGACGCGGTCCGTCGAACTGGCGATGCGCTACAAGGTGCGCCTGCGGGTGCTGTCATCCTTTGAAGATACCGACGAAAACTCGGGCACATTGGTCTGCGACGAGGAGGAAATCATGGAATCGAAAGTCGTCTCTGGCGTCGCCTTCTCGCGCGAGGAAGCCAAGATCACCCTCTTCACCATCGAGGACCGCCCCGGCGTCGCCTCGGCCATCTTCGGCCC
>JBEEOG010000158.1:0-3807 GCA_041191745.1 Pseudomonadota bacterium
GCGGGTGGGCGACCGCGCGGCGCTGGCGGTCATGCTGCTGGTGAACCGCGACATCATGATCCGGTCTGTCCTGTTGCAGGCGGCCTTCACCTCGTTCGTCTTCCTCGGCGCGCGGATGGGGGATGTGACGCTGGCGGCCAATCAGGTGCTGATGCAGTTCCTTGCCATCATCTCCTACGCGCTGGACGGCTTCGCCTTTGCCGCCGAGACGCTGGTGGGGCAGGCCGTGGGCGCGCGCGCCTTGCCCGATGCGCGGCGGGCGGCGCGGCTGTCGATGGGCTGGGGCGTGGCGGGGGGCGTGGGGATGGCGCTGGCCTTCGCGCTGGGCGGGCCTGCGGTCATCGACCTGATGACCACCGCCCCCGATGTGCGGGCCGAGGCGCGGGCCTATCTGCCATGGGTCGTCGCCGCCCCCTTGGCGGGGGTTGCGGCGTGGATGTTCGACGGCATCTTCATCGGCGCGACCCTGACGGCCGAGATGCGGCGCACCATGATCGTATCGAGCGCAATTTATGCGGGGGCCGCGATCCTGCTGGTGCCGGCCTTCGCCAATCACGGCCTCTGGGCGGCGCTGATGCTGTTCTTCGTGGCGCGTGGCGTGACGATGGGGCGCGTCTATGCCCGCGCCTTCGATCCGGCATCGGGCCGCTTCGCCATCAGGCCCTGACCAGCCGGAACGCGGCCGAGGCACCCCAGCCGAACAGCCCCGCCAAGAGCAGCGCGACAAGGCCATAGACCAGCGGCTGTTCGCGCGACAGGTTGAAGAGGAACCGCTCCAGCCCTTCCTTGCGGACGTTGATGATGCGGTCCTCCTCGGCGATCACCCGCCCGTCGCGCAGCAGGAACAGGCGCACGGCGTAATCGCCTTCGGTCAGGTTCGCGGGCAGCACCACATCGGTGCGGAACAGCGTATCCTCGGCGAATTCGATCCGCCCCTCGCGCAGGCGGTAGACGTCCTCCGAGAGCTTCAGGCGGATGAGCGAGGCCACGAAATTCTCGGGGTCGGGCACCTCGGCCGTCAGGCCCACGGCGCGCAGCGCGCGGGGGATCGAGATGCGGTGCCGCAGGTCTTCGGTATCGGTCAGGATCGCGTCCAGCCTGCCGGTCGTCTGCACGGCATAGAAGCTGGGGGCCGCATCGACACGGGCCTTTTCGGTGTTGATCCAGATGCCCGCCACCCGCTCCTTGCGGCGGATGATCAGCGGGGCCGAAGGCCCTTCGACCGTGATGATGACGTCAAGCCGCCCTTCGGGCGCGGGGCTCGCGCGCTTGACCGCGCCATAGATCAGAAGTTCCGACCCGTCGAAATCGGCGGTGATCGACACGCGGTTCTGGCTCAGGCCCGAGACGATCTCTTCCGCCGCCACGGCGGGCAGCGGGGCGGCAAGGGCCAGCGCAAGAAGGGGGCCAAGCCAGCGCATCACGCACCCCCCGGCATGATGGTGTAAAGCTCGTCCGGCGTCAGAAGCAGGTCGAGCGCAATCTTGCCCGCCACCGCCAGCACCAACAGCGCCAGCAGGATCCGCATCTGTTCGGCCTTGAGCCGCACACCCACCCGCGTGCCGAGCTGCGCCCCCACCACGCCCCCCGCGATCAGAAGCGCGGCCAGCATCAGGTCCACCGTCTGGTTCGTCACCGCATGCATCAGCGTGGTGAAGGCGGTGACGAAGATGATCTGGTAAAGCGAGGTGCCGACGACCACCTTGGTCGGCATCCCCAGAAGATAGATCATCGCGGGCACCATGATGAAGCCGCCGCCCACGCCCATGATCGCGGCCAGAAACCCCACCAGCGCCCCCACGCCGATGGGCGGCAGCACGCTGATGTAAAGCCCCGAGGCGCGGAATTTCATCTTCAGCGGCAGGCCGTGCACCCATGTATGCACATGCGACCGCCGCACCGGCGCGCCCGATTTCGTGCGAAACCATGCCCGCAGGCTTTCGTTCAGCATCATCGCCCCGACAAGGCCGAGGAAGAGGACATAGGAAAGCTGCACGAAGAGATCGACCTGCCCCAGCGCCGTCAGGCGGGCAAAGACCCAGATGCCGATGGCCGATCCCATGAAGCCGCCCACGGTCAGGATCGTGCCCATGCGGAAATCCACCGCCTTGCGCCTGAGTTGCGCCAGCACGCCCGAGACCGAGGAAGCCACGACCTGATTGGCCCCCGTCGCCACCGCCACGGCGGGCGGGATGCCGATGAAGAACAGAAGCGGCGTGATCAGGAAGCCGCCGCCCACGCCGAACATGCCCGACAGGAATCCCACGATCCCGCCGATCCCCAGAAGAAGGAAGGCGTCCACCGAGACTTCGGCGATGGGTAGATAAAGCTGCATGGGACCGAGGGCGGATAGAGGGCGGTCAGGTCGAAGACTCGCGCCCTTCGACCCCTAAGTCAAACGCTGCCCGTCCTCATCGGAGGTTTCGCAGAAAATGGCGCAGGATGCGTTCCAGTTTTGCCGCACCCAGCGGGGCCATCGCCTTGGTATGTTCGTGGCTGATCTTCTCGTCCGACAGGCCCGCCGCCATGTTGGTGATCGTGGAAATCGCCGCGACCTTCAGGCCGAGGAAACGGGCAAGGATCACTTCGGGCACGGTGGACATGCCCACGGCATCGCCGCCAAGGATGCGGATCGCGCGGATTTCGGCGGGCGTCTCGAAAGAGGGCCCCGAATACCACGCGTAAACCCCTTCGGGCAGGGCGATCCCCTCGGCCTCCGCACTCGCCCTGAGGGCGGCGCGCAGCGCGGGGTCATGCGCGTCGCCCATCGGAACGAAGCGGGCATCGGTCGGTTCGCCGATCAGCGGGTTCAGGCCGGAAAAGTTGATGTGGTCGGACAGAAGCATCAGATCGCCCGGCCGGATGTCGGCCCGCAGGGACCCTGCCGCGTTGGTGGCGATCAGATGCTCCGCCCCCAGCGCCTTGAGCAGGTCCAGCGCGGGGCGCATCGCGGCGGGGTTGCCCTTTTCGTAGTAATGCTCGCGCGCGCCGAAGACCGCGACGCGCACGCCCTCCAGATCGCCGATCACGAGGTTCGGGTTATGGCCCGACACGCCCGCATGGGGAAAGCCGGGCAGATCGGCATAGGGGATCGCCACGCCATCGACCGCCCCCGCCAGATGGCCGAGGCCCGAGCCGAGGATCAGCCCGATCCGCACCGGAGCCGCGCCCGCGCGGGCACGGACGAGGGCCGCCAGATCAGCGTTCCTTGACATAGGGCTCTCCTCCGGCGCGGGGCGGGATGGCTTTGCCGACGAAACCGGCGAGGACGAGGACGGTCAGCACATAAGGCAGCGCGTCAAGGAAGGTGACCGGAACCTTGAACTGCACCACAGACTCTACCACGTCGGGCCGCAGGGCCAGGGCTTGGAAGAACCCGAACAGCAGACAGGCCCACAGCGCGGCGACAGGCCGCCATTTGGCAAAGATCAGCGCGGCAAGGGCGATGTAGCCACGGCCGGCGGTCATCTCACGCCCGAAACCGGCTTGCAGCGCGGTCGCCATATAGGCTCCCGCCAGACCGCACAGAACCCCCGTGATCGCCACGGCGGCAAAGCGCAGGCCGACGACGGAAATCCCCGCCGTATCCACCGCCGCCGGGTTTTCACCCACCGCGCGCAGGCGCAGGCCAAAGCGCGTGCGATAGAGCACCCACCATGTCAGCGGCACGGTGGCGAAGCCCAGATAGACAAGGAAAGGATGGCCCGAAATCACCTCATAATACAGCGGCCCGATCACCGGCACATCGCGCAGCGCCTCGGCGAAGGGAAGGGTGATCGGGGCGAAACGGGCGTCGCCTTCCAACGG
>JBEEOG010000159.1:0-4688 GCA_041191745.1 Pseudomonadota bacterium
CGAATACCAGCGCATTCTGGAAATCATCGGGCGCGAGCCGACCTTCACCGAACTGGGCATCTTCTCGGCCATGTGGAACGAGCATTGTTCCTACAAGTCGTCGAAGAAATGGCTGCGCACCCTGCCCACCACCGGCCCGCAGGTGATCTGCGGCCCCGGCGAGAATGCGGGCGTGGTCGATATTGGCGACGGTCAGGCGGTCATCTTCAAGATGGAAAGCCACAACCACCCCTCCTACATCGAGCCCCATCAGGGCGCGGCGACGGGGGTGGGCGGCATCCTGCGCGATTTCTTCACCATGGGCGCGCGCCCCATCGCGGCGATGAACGCGCTGTCCTTCGGGGAGCCCTCGCATCCCAAGACCAGCCATCTGGTCAAGGGCGTGGTCGAAGGGATCGGCAGCTACGGCAATGCCTTCGGCGTGCCCACCGTGGGCGGCGAGGTGCGCTTCCACCGCGCCTATAACGGCAACTGCCTTGTGAACGCCTTTGCCGCCGGTCTGGCCGATGCGGACAAGATCTTCTACTCCAAGGCGTCGGGCGTGGGCATGCCCGTCGTCTATCTGGGGGCCAAGACGGGCCGCGACGGCGTGGGCGGCGCCACGATGGCATCGGCCGAATTCGACGACACGATCGAGGAGAAGCGCCCCACCGTGCAGGTGGGCGACCCCTTCACCGAAAAGCGCCTGCTCGAGGCCTGTCTGGAACTGATGGCATCGGGCGCCGTCATCTCGATCCAGGACATGGGGGCCGCGGGCCTGACCTGTTCGGCGGTCGAGATGGGCGACAAGGGCGGGCTTGGCATCAGGCTGCAACTCGACAACGTGCCCCAGCGCGAAACCGGCATGACGGCCTATGAAATGATGCTGTCGGAAAGCCAGGAACGCATGCTGATGGTCCTGAAGCCCGAGATGGAAGATCAGGCCCGCGCGATCTTTGTCAAATGGGACCTCGACTTCGCCATCGTGGGCGAGACGATTCCCGAGGACCGCTTCCTGATCCTGCACGGCAACGAGGTGAAGGCCGACCTGCCGCTGTCCAAACTCTCCTCCAGCGCGCCGGAATATGACCGCCCGTGGGTGGAAACGCCGAAAGCCGCGCCCTTGGGCGAGGTGCCGGCCATCGCGCCCGTCGCCGCCCTGCGCGCGCTGATCGGGTCGCCCAGCTACGCCCACAAGGCATGGGTCTGGGAACAGTATGACAGCATGGTGATGGCCGATACGGTCGTGGCCCCGGGTCTGGGCGCGGGGGTGGTGCGGGTGCATGGCACGGGCAAGGCGCTGGCCTTCACCAGCGACGTGACGCCCCGCTATGTGAAGGCCAACCCCTTCGAGGGCGGCAAGCAGGCCGTGGCCGAAGCCTACCGCAACCTGACCGCCGTGGGGGCCCTGCCCCTTGCCACGACCGACAACCTGAACTTCGGCAATCCCGAAAAGCCCGAGATCATGGGCCAGTTCGTGGGCGCCATCAAAGGCATCGGCGCGGCGGTGGCGGCGCTCGACATGCCCATCGTGTCGGGCAACGTGTCACTTTACAATGAAACCGACGGGCGGGCGATCCTGCCCACGCCGACCATCGGCGCGGTGGGCATCCTTGCCAGCCTTGACGAGCTGATCGCGGGCCGCCCGCAGGCGGGCGATGCGGCGGTGCTGGTGGGCGCGACGGCGGGCCATCTGGGCCAGTCGGCGCTGCTGGCCGAAGCCTTCGGGATCGAAGGCGGCGATGCGCCCGCCGTCGATCTGGCCGCCGAAAAGGCCCATGGCGATTTCATCCGCGCCAACCGCAAGACGATCCGCGCCTGCGCCGACCTCGGCGATGGCGGGCTGGCGCTGGCGGCCTTTGAAATGGCCGAAGGCGCCTGCCTTGGCGTGACGCTAGAGGCGGGCGACATCCCCTTCCTGTTCGGCGAGGATCAGGCGCGCTATCTGCTCGCCACGGCCGACCCCGACGCGCTGGTCGCGGCGGGCAAGGCGGCGGGCGTTCCGGTCGCCGTCGTCGGCCGCTTCGGCGGCGATACGGTCAGCCTTGGCGGCGATGCCGCGTCGCTTGTGGAACTGTCCACGCTGTATCGCACGGCCTTTGAAAAGGCGGTTGCGTGATCCTTCGCGCGGCCACCGCTGCCGATTTCCCCTTCATCCGGTCGCTCGCGCAGCGGCCGGATGTCGCGCCCTTCATCACCGACGAGGACGAGGCGCGGCTTGCCTTCTATGCCGCCGATCCCGCCCACCGCCTGCTGGTGGCCGAGGAGGACGGCCTGCCACAGGGCTTTGCCCTCTGGGCCGAGATCGGCGATCCGTCGGGGCGGGTGGAGTTGCGCCGCCTTGCGCTGGCCGAAACGGGCCGGGGCCGGGGCCGCGCCTTCGTGTCCCTGCTGACGGATTACGGCTTTGCCACCCTTGGCGCGCGCAAGGTCTGGCTGGATGCGAGCGGCGAGAATCCCCGCGCGCAGGCCGTCTATGCGGGGCTGGGCTACCGGCTTGAGGGGCGGCTGGTCGATCATTGGTTCCGCCCCGCGCTGGGGCGCAATGTGGACGTGATGCTCTACGGCATGTCCCGCGCCGAATGGCAGGCCCTTGCGGCCCCTGCCGTGCAGGCATAAATCTTGGGTGAACGACCAAGGACCGCATGACATGCCCATCACCGCCCGCGATATCGAGAACCTGATCCGCGAAAGCTTTCCCGACGCGCGGATTTCGGTGCAGGGCGACGATGGCCAGCACTTCGCGGCCGAGGTGATCGATGCCAGCTTCAAGGGCCTGAACCGCGTGCAGCAGCAGCGCGCGGTCTATGCGGCGCTGAAGGGCAAGATGGATGGCGCGCATGGCGAACTCCATGCGCTGGCGCTGACGACCAAGGCGCCGGATTGAAAGGAAGAAAGCGATGAGCGCGCAGGACCAGATCCGCGAGACGATCGAAAAGAACGACGTGGTGCTGTTCATGAAAGGCACCAAGATGATGCCGCAATGCGGCTTCTCCAGCCGCGTGGCGGGGGTGCTGAACTACATGGGCGTGAACTTCGCCGATGTGAACGTGCTGGCCGATCCCGAAATCCGGCAGGGCATCAAGGATTTCAGCGACTGGCCGACGATCCCGCAGCTTTACGTCAAGGGCGAATTCGTCGGCGGCTGCGATATCGTGACCGAGATGACGCTGTCGGGCGAGTTGGACGCGCTGTTCGAGACGAAGGGCGTCGCCTTCGACAAGGACGCCGCGAACAAGATCCGCGAAGCCAACGCCTGACCGGATGGCAGGACGCACAAGGCCCGCCGGTGGCGGGCCTTTTTGCGTTCTAGATGCCCGAGTAGAGAAGATCGAGAGCGCGGGTGATTTCGTCCCGCAAGTGCGACAGGTTGCCGACCTTCTCCCCCATCCGCCCAAGCCGGGCCGTGCCGTGCAGATGGACCATCACGCAATAATCCCTGTCCCCGAAAACGAACGGGACGGCCAACGTCTGCATCCCCACCGAAATGGCGCGCGCCGGAAGGCAGGATGCGAAGATGCGCGTATCGAGCGTATCGACCGCTTCATTTTGCAGCACGAGAAACAGCCCGCCCTCGGGATCACGGTACAGATCGAACTGTTCGGCCATCAGAAAAGCCGCACCGATCTGTTCGGAAGCCCATTCTCTTCGATCCAGCGGTTATAGGCGGCGACCGCTTCGGCATTCTCTTCCTTCCAGCGGCGGGCCTTTTCGGCCTTGACCGCGGCCAGCACCCCCGCCTCGGCCGCGCGCGAGATGTTCACGCCAAGCGCGCGGGCCTGATCGAGCAGGTCGGCATCAAGCGTCAGGCTGGTCGAGCGGCGATCGGCCATGTGCGGCACCCCTGCGAAACATACCGTAAAGGGCCATAGGCGGCAAGCGCGGCGTCAGAGGCACCGCCCTTATGCCATGCACTTTTTCAGGAAAAATCCAAACCTGCCATCAGGATGCACGGCGTTCTTCAACCGCCTTGGCAAGCGCCTCGGCCCGCGCGGCGATTTCGGCCAGCGTCTCGGTCACCTGCGGCGGGATCACCGCGACCTCCACCCGCGTCTCGGGGCGGGCTTCCAGTTCGGCGATCACGGCCTTCAGCTTGCGGTTCTCGTCCTCGACCGCGGCGGTCTTGTCGGCCAGCATCAGCCCCGCCATCAAGAGCATCTTGGCTTCCGGCAGGCGGCCCATCTGCCCGACGAGGGGCTGGGCCTCGGCATCCAGCATGGCGGCGGCGGCGTGCAGGAAATGCTCCTCGCCCGCCTGACAGGCGACGGTGAACTGGCGGCCCCCGATGGTGATGACGGCGTCAGGCATTGGCATGGCCCCCCTGTGCGGCCGACACGATCGGATCGAGTTCGGCAAGAATTTCGTCAAGCTCGGCCACCTCGGCCAGACGCTGCACGCGGATGGAATCAAGCTCCACCACCATGGCGCGGTTGATCGCGGCGGGATCGGCAAGGTTCTGGCTGTTCAGCGTCCGCAGCGCGCGCAGGTTCTCGCGCAGGGCGGCCACGGTCTTGCGAAGGCGGACGAGTTCGATCCCCTGCACGTCGAGTTGCCGCGTCATCCGGTCGATCCGCGCGGCCTGATCGCCATCAGCGGCCACGGCGGGCGCAGGCGCGGGGGCGGCCTCCAGCGCCTCGATCCTTGCGCGCAGGGCCTCGTTCACGCTGCGCTCGGCATGGAGCTCGGCCTGAAGCGCCTTCACGTCGCCG
>JBEEOG010000160.1:0-6006 GCA_041191745.1 Pseudomonadota bacterium
TGTCGCCGCGCTGGTGCCTGATCCACCTGACCCAGATGGAGGCGCGCGAAACCGTTGCCCTTGCCCGCACGGGGGCGGTGGCGGGGCTCTGCCCGCTGACCGAGGCCAGCCTTGGCGACGGCATCTTCGACGGGGTGCGCTGGATGGCCGAAGGGGGCGCGATCTCGCTGGGGTCGGACAGCAACATCCGCATCTCGCTTGCCGAGGAGATGCGCCAGCTCGACACCAGCCAGCGCCTGCGCGACCACAGCCGCGCGGCGCTGGCGACGGACGCGCTGTCCACGGGGCGGCGCATCTGGCAGGCGGCGGCAGCGGGCGGCGCGCGGGCGGCGGGGCGCGATGCGGGGCGCATCGCGGCGGGGGCGCTGGCCGATCTCGTGGCACTCGACCCCGCGCATCCCGATCTGGAGGGGCTTTCGGGCGATACGGTGATCGACTGCTTCGCCTTTGCGGGCGACAGCGGGATGGTGCGCGATGTCTGGGCGGCGGGGCGGCACATGGTGCAGGGGGGCCGCCATATCCGCCGCGACGCGATCACCGATGCCTACCGCCGCGCCGTGCGCGACCTGCGCGCGGGTCAGTAGCATGTCGTCATCCGGTGGCCGGGGCGGTGGAACAGCCGCACATAGGTGACGGGCCGGTCGTTCCAGCGCGTCGCCCGTTCGGTCAAGAGCAGCGGATCGCCCGCGCGGCAGGCCAGATGGGCGGCCACATCCGCATCGGCAGCGGTGGCGGAGATCCCGATCTCGACCGACGAGAAGGGGATCTGCGCCACCAGCCATTCCGTCGGGCCGGTCGCCGCGAAATCCGCCCCGCGCGCCTGCGGCAGAAGCGACAGGTTGATCCAGCGGTCCTCGAACTGCCACGGCAGGCCATCGGCGCTGTGCAGGCAGCGCAAATGCAGGACAAGGGCCCCGTCCGGCAGGCCCAGCCGCGCGCAGAGCCAGTCTGCGGCGGGCGCTTCGGTCAGGGACAGCAGGCGGTAGCCATAGGCCTGTCCCGCGCCCTCCACCTCGTGCCGCGCGACGGGGATGTCGAAGCGCGCCTGCCGGAGCGGGGCGATCCGCACGCGGCTTCCCGACTTGCGCTTGCGTTCGATGATCCCGTCCTCGACCAGTTCGCGCATGGCGCGGTTCACCGTCGCCCGCGCCACGCCATAGGTGGCGGCAAGCTCCGTCTCGGCGGGGATGGGGCTGCCCGCCTTCCAGTCGGCGCGGGTGATCTTGGCCAGGATGTCGGCCTTTATGTCCCGATAGGTCACCGGCACGTCGCGGTCCTTTGTCTGCCCTGCGGGCGCGGTCAGGATCGTGCCGCGTCGGGGGCGGCGCTTCTGCCTCTATCGGGCATGGGCGGGATTACGTCCAGACAAAAGACGCCGGTCACGCGGGGGCGGGATCAGGCCAAATCGCTTTGGATTGGCGCCCTGCGGACCGGCAGCCCTCCAGACCCCGCGATGACGGGCAAAACCGCTGTCCAAACCGCTTCGGATTTTGCTTGACCCGATCCCGCGCCCGCCCCAGTTTGGCGCGCGATCCCCCCGCCCCCGCGCGGGATGCGGGGGAAAAGGCAGGGCAGGAGGAGCCGAGAATGACCATCCGCGTCACCGTCTGGGGCGAGAACGTCCACGAGCGCAAGAACAGGGTCGTGGCGCAGGTCTATCCCGACACGATGCACGGCACGATCGCCGCGGCACTGAACCGCGCGGGCGGGATCGCCGCCACCACCGTCACGCTGCAGGATGCCGAACACGGGCTGACGCCCGCGAAACTGGCCGAAACCGATGTGCTGGTCTGGTGGGGCCACGCCGCCCATGGCGAGGTGCAGGATGCTATCGTCGAGCGTGTCTGCGATGCCGTCTGGGGGGGCATGGGGGTGATCTTCCTCCATTCGGCGCATTTCTCGAAACCCTTCAAGCGGCTGATGGGCGCGCCCTGCAACCTGACATGGCGCGAGGCGGGCGAGCGCGAGCGTCTCTGGGTCACCAGCCGCAACCACCCGATCGCGGCGGGCCTGCCCGACCATTTCGAACTGGAACACGAAGAGATGTATGGCGAACCCTTCGGCGTGCCCGAACCGCTGGAGACGGTCTTCGTGTCGTGGTTCGCGGGGGGCGAGGTGTTCCGGTCCGGCCTGACCTACCGGCGGGGGGCGGGCAATGTCTTCTACTTCCGCCCCGGGCACGAGACCTATCCCACCTATCACGACGCCAATGTGCAGCGCGTGATCGCCAATGCCGTCCGCTGGGCGCACAACCCCGCCCCGCGCATCGCAAGGCCGAACGACGCGCCGAACGTGCCGGTGGAACGGGCGCTGGAGCCGATCACCGAACGCGGCCCCCGCCTGCATCAGGACGGCGAGGAAGGGTATCGCTGACATGATGCGCGAGATCCGTCTCTTGATCGTCGGCACCGGCGGCATGGCCAAGAACCACGCCGAAGGCTTTTCCGCCATTCCGGGCGTGCAGGTGGTGGCGGGGGTCGATACCCGCCCCGCCCAGCTTGCCGCCTTTCAGGAAGCGCATGGCATTCCCCACGGCTTCCCCTCGGTCGAGGCGGCGCTGATGTGGGGCGGCTTCGATGCGGTGACGAACGTCACCCCCGACGCGGCACATTACGCCACCACCCTGCCCTTCCTTGCGGCGGGCAAGCATGTGCTGTGCGAAAAGCCCCTTGCCACGAACGAGGGCCACGCCGCCGAGATGGCCGCCATCGCCGAAAAGGCAGGGGTGGTGAACATGGTGAACCTGTCCTACCGTAACGTGGCCGCCCTGCAGGAGGCCGCGCGCATGGTGCGGGCGGGGGCCATCGGCACCGTCCGGCATTTCGAGGCGAGCTATCTGCAAAGCTGGCTCACGCAGGATGCCTGGGGCGCGTGGGACCGCGAAAGCCAGTGGCTCTGGCGGCTTTCGACGGCGCACGGGTCCAAGGGCGTGCTGGGGGATGTGGGCATCCATATCCTCGACTACGCGACCTTCATCGCGGGGCTCGACGTGGCCGAGATGTCCTGCCGCCTTGCCACCTTCGACAAGGCACCGGGCGGGCGGATCGGGGACTATGTGCTCGATGCCAATGACAGCGCGACGATGCAGCTGCGGCTGTCGAACGGCGCGCTTGGCACGGTGGCCGCGACGCGCTTTGCCAGCGGGCATCTGAACGACCTGCGGCTGCGCCTTTACGGCGACAGGGGCGGGATCGAGGTGCAGTACGAACGGGGGGAAAGCCGTCTCTTCGCCTGTCTGGAGCCCGATCTGCGCGCGGCGGAATGGCGGGAACTGACCTGCCCGCCCGTGCCCACGATCTACCAGCGCTTCATCGCCGCGATCCGTGGCGAAACCGCGCCCGAGCCGACCTTTGCCCGTGGCGCGGCGCTGCAACGGCTGCTGGACCTTGCCGAAAAATCGGCGGCCCAGCAGGGCATCGCGCTGGCCGTCTGACCCGGCCCCCGCCGCGCCCCTGCGGGTGGCGCGGCGCGGAAGGTTCAGAACGTCAGGCCGGAAAAGCGCGACGGGTTCTGCGGCACGCCGGGCAGGACGCAGAGCATTTCGTAAAGGATATTCGCCCCGATCAGCGCGGTATTGCCCGTGGGGTCATAGGGGGGCGACACCTCGACCAGATCGCCGCCCACGATGTTCAGCCCCGCCGCGCCGCGGATGATCTCAAGCGCCTGACATGTGGTCAGCCCGCCAGGTTCCACCGTGCCGGTCCCCGGCGCGAAGGCGGGGTCGAGGCTGTCGATGTCATAGCTGATATAGACCGGCGCGTCGCCGATCCGGTCGCGGATGATCTTCATCAGGGGAACGAGCGACCTGTGCCAGCATTCCTCGGCCTGCACGACGGTCCAGCCCTGCCCGCGCGCCCAGTCGAAATCATCCGCCGCATAGCCCGTGCCGCGCAGCCCGATCTGGAAGACGCGGTCGTTGATCAGGCAGCCATCCTCCCACGCGCGGCGGAAGGGGCAGCCATGGGCCACGGTTTCGCCGAACATCGTGTCGTTGATGTCGGCATGCGCGTCGACATGGATCAGCGCGACGGGACCGTGGCGTTCCTTCATCGCGCGCAGGATGGGCCATGTCAGCGTGTGGTCGCCCCCCAGCGTCAGGGGGATCGCGCCATGGGACAGCACGTCACGGTAATGGGCGGTGATGATGTCCACCGTCTTTTTCAGGTCGAAGGTGTTGATCGGCACATCGCCGAGATCGGCCACCTGCAGATGTTCGAACGGGGCCGCCCCCGTGGCCATGTTGTAGGGCCGCAGCATCCGGCTTTCGTCCCTGATCTGGCGCGGGCCGAGCCGCGTGCCCGACCGGTTCGACGTGCCGTGATCCATCGGGATGCCGATGAAGGCCACGTCGAGCCCCGCCGCCGTCTGGGCCGCCGGAAGCCGCATCATTGTGGCCGGCCCGCCGAAGCGCGCCATCTCGTTCCCGCCGAGGGGTTGGTTGAAACGGGTCATCCGGTCCTGTCCTTCTCGTCGCCGCCCCGGCCTGCGGGCCGTTTGGGGGGGTGTCTGCGCGGCATCCTCGCACGCCCGCGCGGGCCTGCCATTCCGCAAGCGACCTTGCCTGTCGGCCCCCGCCCCTTCGCCCCCGCCCCTCAGCCCACGCCCCTAGCTTCCTGCGCGGCGGGTCTGCGGGCCTGTCGTCTCGATCCAGCGGAACAGAAGCACGATCAGCCCCGCCAGCGCCATGTAGATCACCGCCAGAAGCAGAAGCGGTTCGTAGATGATGAAGGTATCCTGCCGCACGCGGCTGGCCACGGCATAGATCTCGACCACCGTGATCGTGGCCACCAGCGGCGTCGCCTTCATCTGCAAAACCGTCTCGCCCCCTAGCGTGGGCAGGACGGCGCGCACCGCCTGCGGCAGCCAGATGCGGCGCAGGATGGTCAGCCGCGGCATGCCCATCGCGCGCGCCGCTTCCAGTTGCCCGCGCGGGACGGACCGGAAGGCACCGCGCATCACCTCGCCCTCGTAGCCCGCGAAGGACAGGGTCAGGGCCAGCAGCGCATAGGGCCATGCCTGCCGCAGAATGGGCCAGAGGTCGCTTTCGCGGATCCACGGATATTGCGGGAAAAGCGAGCCGAGCCCGTAGTAGAGAAGCCAGATCTGCAACAGAAGCGGCGTGCCGCGGATCACGGTGCAGAAGGCGCGGGCCGGTGCCGCCAGATACCACGGCCCCGCCGCCTGCGCGAGGCCGAGGGGGATGGCCAGCGCCATGCCGAGGATCGTCGACAGCACCAGAAGCCAGATCGTCCGCCAGATGCCTTCGGCCATCAGGGGGGCATATTTCGGCAGCCAGTCCCAGCGCATCTGGGTGGCGCACCACAAAACGATCCCCAGCCCGATCAGGGCCAGAACGATGCGGTGGGGCTGGATCCAGTCGCGCACAGCCCTACCCCGCATTGCGCGGTTCGCCGCGCCGTGCCCAGGCCTCGATCCGCGCAAAGGCCCATGTCGAGATCAGGGTGAGGACCAGATAGATGACCCCCGCCGCAAGGAAGAAGGTGAAGAAGGCCTTGGTCGCCCCCGCCGCCTGCCGCGTGGCAAAGGTCAGTTCGGCAAAGCCCACCACGGCCAGAAGGGCGGTGTCCTTGGTGGCGATCAGCCACAGGTTCGCAAGCCCCGGCATGGCAAGGCCCAGCATGGCGGGAAAGATGATCCGCCGCGCCATCAGAAGGGGCGGCATGCCCATTGCCCGCGCGGCCTCGATCTGGCCCTGCGGGACGGACAGAAGCGCGCCGCGCAGCACCTCTGTCGCATAGGCGCCCTGCACGACGCCGAGGACGGTGATCCCCGCCGCGACGCCGGAAATCTGGATGCGGTCATGGCCGAAGGCGATCAGGATCTGGTTCACAAGGTCCGTCACCCCGAAATAGAGGATCAGGATCAGGATCAGTTCCGGCACCGCCCGGACGATGGTGGTGTAAAGCCCCAGCAGGTCGCGGGTGATGGGGCCGCCATGCAGCTTGCCCCACGCACCCATCGTGCCGAGGATCAGGCCGAGGCCGA
>JBEEOG010000161.1:0-26116 GCA_041191745.1 Pseudomonadota bacterium
GACGCAGATATCTGCCGCGATGGCCATCGCCTTGCGGGCGATCTCTTCGGCGGGCATGTCCGCCAGCATCAGGCCCCGCGCGGCGGCCAGCGCGAAATTGCCGCCCGATCCGATGGCCGCCACGTCATGTTCGGGTTCCAGCACGTCGCCCGCGCCGGTGATGACGAACAGATCGCGCCCGTCGGTGACGATCAGCATGGCCTCGAGGTTGCGGAGGTACTTGTCCATCCGCCAGTCCTTGGCAAGGTCGACGCAGGCGCGGGCAAGCTGGCCCGGCGCGGCCTCGAGCTTCTTTTCCAGCCGTTCGAGCAGGGTGAAGGCATCGGCCGTGGACCCTGCGAAACCGCAGACGACATCGCGCCCGCCGGGCGACAGGCGGCGCACCTTGCGCGCGGTGCCCTTGATGACAGTCTGGCCAAGGCTGACCTGCCCGTCGCCCGCCACCACGACCTCGCCCCCTTTGCGGACCGCGAGGATGGTGGTGCCGTGCCAGCCGGGAAATCTGTCGTCGCTCATCGGGGCCTCCGGTAACTGGCGGGACTATGGCGGGGCGGGCGGGGCGTGACAAGCGGGCCCGCGCTGCCCCCTGCCGTGGACGCGGGGGCTTTCACACCCCCCGCACCCCCCGTGGGATATTTGGACGAAGAGGAAGGGGCCAAGCGAAAGGGGCGGCCCCGTGGACCGCCCCTGCCGCAAAGCTGCCGCGGATCAGATGGCCGAGGCGATCCAGTTCGCGAGCGCCGCCTTGGGCGCGGCGCCGACCTTGTTCGAGACGACCTGACCGTCCTTGAACAGGAACAGCGCGGGGATGCCGCGGACGCCCAGTTGCGCGGGGCTGTCGGGATTTTCGTCCACGTTGACCTTCACGATCTTGACCTTGCCCGCATATTCGGTGGCCAGTTCTTCCAGCGCGGGGCCGATCTGGCGGCAGGGGCCGCACCATTCGGCCCAGAAATCCACCACCACCGGAATCGCCGACTTGCGGACTTCGGCGTCAAAGGTGGCATCGGTGACGGCAACGGTGGCAGCGCCCATCGTCATTTCTCCTGACAGGAATTCGGCCCTAGAGGCTAGGGATCACGCGCAGAGTCGTCAAGGTATCGTGGTGCGGGCCAGTGCCGCACTCACGATATCGGAAGGAAGCGGCATCAGCACGGGTCCGCGGGTCCAGAGGATCGCCGTATCGATCCGCCGACCGGGATAGACCTGCGCCAGCATGTGGGCATAGGCCCCCATCTGCCGCAGGATGCCTTCGGGCACCTCGTCCACCGTGGCGGGCAGGGTGCGGTTCGATTTGAAATCGACGGCCAGCACGCGGTCGGATTCCACCACCAGCCGGTCGATCGTGCCCAGCAGCGCGCGGTCGCCGAAGGGGGCGGTCAGCGGCACTTCGGCCAACGTGCCGGGCGCGAAGAGGAAGGCGAGGTCGGCGCGCGACAGGATCGCCTCTGCCTCGGCCAGCAGGGCGGGGCGGGTGGCGTCATCGGGCAGCAGGGCTGCGGCAAGCGCGGGGCGGTCCGCCGGCGCGGCCTGCGGCAGATGTTCGAGAAGCAGGTGCAGCGCCGTGCCCAGCGCCATGGCCGTATCGGCGTCGAGCCCCTCGCCCGCGATGGCCTTTGCCCCGCCGAGGGACGAGGGCGACAGCGCGGGCTGCGCGCGGGGGGCGGCGGGGGCGGGGCGGGCCGCCCAGTCGGGCAGCGCTATGGGCGCGGGCGGGGGGGCGGCCACGCGGGCCACGGGGGCGGGCCACGCCCCGAAGGCGTGGCGCAGCGTGCCGTCGGGCAAGGTGTCGAAACCCGCCGCCAGCATCCCCTGTTCGGCAAGGCGGTACCAGCAGTCGTCCTTGTCCACCTTGCCCGCCGCGCAGACGATCAGCCAGACGCGGGCGCGGGTCATGGCGACATAGAGGAGGCGGAGGTTCTCTTCCTCGACCCGGCGCGCGCGGTCGGCCATCGCCTGCGCCATGGCGGCGGGGCGGTCGTTTCTGGCCACCTTCCAGACCGGATGGCCCGCCACGGGGATCACCTCGTCACGGTCCTGCGGGGTGCGGTCGCCGCAATCGGGCAGGATGACCACGGGCGCCTCCAGCCCCTTGGCACCATGCACGGTCATCACGCGGATGCGGTGTCCTTCGCTGTCGGCCTGACGCTTGACCTCCACCTCGTCGGTTTCCAGCCAGATCAGGAAGCCGGTCAGGCTGGGCACGTCCATGCGTTCATAGGCCAGCGCCTGCGACAGCAACTCGTCGATGCCATCCTCGGCCTCGGCCCCCAGACGGGCGAGCAGGCGCTGGCGGCCCTGATGGCGGGTCAGGATGCGATCGATCAGCTCGTAGGGGCGCAGGTAATCGGCCTTGTCGCGCAGGTCCGAAAGCATCTCGAACGTGGCGCGGTGGTCATCCTGCGCGTCCCGCAGCGCCTGCCAGAGCCGCCCCTTGCGCGGGCGGGCAAGGCGGTAGAGCCGGTCCTCGCTCCACCCGAACAGGGGGGAGCGCAGGGCGGCGGCAAGCGACAGGTCATCCTCGTCCGTGCCGAGGAAGGACAGCAGCGCCCGCAGGTCGCGCACCGCCAGTTCCGCGCCAAGCTTCAGACGGTCCGCCCCCGCGATGGGCAGGCCGCGCGCCTTGCAGGCGCGGATCACCTCGTGGAACAGCATCGAGCGGCGCTGCACGAGGATCAGGAAATCCCCCGCATGGGCAGGGCGGTCGCCGTTTTCGGTGGGGATCACCAGCCCATCGTCGAGCGCGCCCTTGATCCGGTCGGCGATCCGGTCGGCCAGTTGCGCGAAATGGTGGCTGTCGGTGACGTGATCGACGGGGTTTTCCCAGTCGTCCTTGGGGTCTGCCTCGGCCTCGGGGATGGGGGGCCAGAGGTCCACGCGCCCCGCCATCGCAGCCCGGAAGGCGATATGGCCCACCCTGTCGCCCATGGCCTGCGGAAAGCGCGCGCCGAAGGTGTCGTCCACCACCCGCAGCACCGCGGGCGAGGAGCGGAAGGAGTACTCCAGTTCCAGCGACTGGAAGGGGCGGCCCACGGTGCGGAAGCGGTCGCGGAAATCGCCGTGCTTGGCATCGAAGGCCGCGACATCGGCACCCTGAAAGGAATAGATCGACTGCTTCTTGTCGCCCACGACGAACAGCGTGCGGTTTTCGTCCCGCGCCCCGCTGCCTGCGGTGAATTCGGCGGCAAGGCTTTCGATCACCGCCCACTGGTCGGGCGAGGTGTCCTGCGCCTCGTCCACGAGGATGTGGTCGATCCCGCCATCGAGCCGGAACAGCACCCATGCCGCGACCGCAGGATCGGTCAGCACGGTGCGGGCGCGGGTGATCAGGTCGTCGAAATCGAGCCAGCCGCGCGCGGCCTTGCGCCCTTCGTAAAGCGGCAGGAATGCGGCGGCGAAGCGGTGCAGGGTCGCGGCCTTGGCCGCCGCGTGAAGCGCAAGGCGCGTGGGCCTTGCGGTTTCGACGCGGGCCATCAGGGCGTTCAGCCGGTCCATCGTCGCGCCGAGGGCGGCGCGCGTGTCCTTGGTGGGGAAGCTGTCGATCTTGGCGATGAAGGGGTTCTTCGTGTCGGCCCCGCCAAGGAAGATGCCCTCCAGCCGGCACAGGCCGTCGATCGTGGGGTGGGCGAAGCTGACGGCGGCCAGTTTTGCCGCCGCCTTGCCGTCATTCCCGCCCTTGGCCTGCATCGCGGCGATGACGGCGGGCATCCAGACCCCCTCATCCCCCAGAAAGACCGAGGCGAGCAGGCTTTGCACATCATCCGACGGCTTCAGCCCGAACAGCGCGCGGCAGGCGGCCTCGTCCAGACCCCGCGCGAAGGCGTGGCGCTGGCCTGCGACCTGTTCCATCAGGGTGGCGAAATCCTCGCCCGTCCATGCCGCCGCGACATCGGCCATCAGCGTGGGGTGCAGGGTTTCGGCCATTTCCTGCACGATCTCCTCGCGCAGAAGCCGCGCGGCGCGGTCGTCGAGTTCGGTGAATTGCGGCGATACCCCCGCCTCCAGCGGGAAGCGGCGCAGAAGCGTGGCGCAGAAGGAATGGATCGTCTGGATCCGCAGCCCGCCCGGGGTTTCGATGGCGCGGGCAAACAGCCGCCGCGCCCGCGCCAGCAGGTCGGGATCAAGCCCCGCCCCTTCGCCCAGTTCGGCCAGCGCCGCGCGCAACAGGGCATCGGGCTTCATCGCCCATTCGCCCAGCCGCCGGAACAGGCGGTTCTGCATCTCGGACGCGGCGGCCTTGGTATAGGTCAGGCAGAGGATGTGCTGCGGTTCCACCCCGCCCAGAAGAAGCCGCGCCACGCGGTCGGTCAGCACGCGGGTCTTGCCCGATCCGGCATTGGCCGAAAGCCATGTCGATGCCGTGGGCAGCGCCGCTTCGACCTGACGTTGCGAGGCGGCGGAAAGGTCGGTCATGCGTTGCCCCCCACGTCCTGCTTTTCGGCCTTGTCGGTCAGGTCCCATTCGCCGAAGCGCGACAGGTGGTCGTAATCGCCCGACTCTCGGGTGGAAAACAGCGCGCGGCGGGCGGTGTAGCCGGTTTCGGGCTGGCTGTAGCGCCCGATCAGCCGGTGCAGCCCTTCCCAGACCTTGCCGATCAGGTCATCGGTGATCTCGGTCTCTTCCGTCTTGGGCGAGGCGCCGAGGCCGACATAGGTGACCTTCGCCACCTCGGCCCCTGCAAGCGCCGGAAAGGCCCCGTGATGCACCATCGCGGCCGAGAGGAGAAGTTGCTTGTCGAAGAGTTCCTGCTGCTTCTTCGTGGGCGGCGTGCCGGTCTTGTAGTCGATGATGTGCAGCCGCCCGTCGGGCAGCGCGTCGATCCGGTCCGGCTTGCCGTAAAGTTCGAAATCGAGGCCGGTCAGCGTGACACCCGCGCTCATCTCTTCCAGCCAGACGGGGGTGCCGCTGGCGGCATCGGTGGCAAGGAAGAAATCCGCCGCGCGGTCCATCCGCGCCAGCCACAGGGTGCGGGCGGCGGGCCAGGGGGTTTCCTCTTCCAGCACCGTGCGGGCGGTGTCCATCAGGCGGGCGCGGGCATCGGCCAGCGTTTCGCCGGTGGGGCGGTTCTTCACGAAGTCCTCAAGGATGCGGTGCAGCACCTGCCCGCGCAGCCGCGCGTCGGGGGCCGCGCGCAGGGGATCGAGCGGGCGAAGGCGCAGGATGCTGCTGGCATAGATTTCGTAGGGATCGCGGATCAGCCGCGCGATGCGCGTGACCGACAGGCGGCGCGGGCGGTCGGCGACCGGCGGGCGGGGCGACGGGCGGGGGGCGGGTTGCAGCGCGGGGTCTGCCCGCATCGAGGGGGTGGGTTCGTCCAGCGCCCTTGCAAGGCGCAGCCAGTCCTCGCCGCGCGCCAGCATCGCCTGCAGCGCCGCGGGCCCACCCCGCGCGGGCAGGCCCGCCATCAGGTTCGTCAGCCGGTTCAGCCAGCGCGAGGCGACGGTTTCCGCTTCGGCATCGCGGGTGGCGCGGGTCAGGACCACCTCGGGCGCAGAGATCGCCTGCTGGTAGTCATGCGCCGAAAGCCCCACCTGCCGTTCGGGCAGCAAGAGGCCCGCCGCCTTTCGCATCTGGCGGTTCAGCCACGGGTCGGGGTCGGGCAGGCGCGGCCATGCGCCATCGTTCAGCCCGCCGAGGATGACAAGATCCGAACCGCCCTCGCGCGCCTCGCGCGGGCCCCAGATGCGGATCAGGGGGTGCGGCTGTTCGGCAGAGCGCACCTCGCCCCTGTTCACCAGCGCCTCGAACAGGTCGCGGTAATCGGCGGGGGTAAGGATGCCGCCGCTTGCGGCTTCGGTTGCCAGTTCCGTCATCAGGGACAGCGCCTCGGCCCCTGCTTCCTTTTCCCAAAGCTCGCCCGTCCCTTCGCCCGTGCCGCGCGCAAGGGCTTCGGCCACGGCGCGGTGGCGGGCGATGTGGGCGGCAAGGGGCAGCTGGGCAGGGTCGTCGATGCCCGCCAGCGCGGCGGCGAGTGCCTCGGCCCAAGGGGCGGCGGCGTCGTCCTTTTGCCCCGCGCCCCAGAGCCGCAGGCTTTCCGGTGTCGGGAAGGCCGGACCCTTGGCGCGCAGGGACAGCTCCAGCGCACGGCCGAGGCGCAGGTGCGCGCCGCGATCCCCGCCGGTGAAGGTGAAGGGATGCTTGACCACCGTCAGCAGCGCATCCGATGTCAGCCTGCGCCCGAAAAGCGCCGCCACATGCCGCAGGAACCGCCCCGGGGCCGACAGCGCGAGGGGACGCCCCGCGGAATCGTCGGGGTCGATCCCCCAGCGGTCCAGCGCCGCCGTCACGCGGCGCGACAGGTTGCGGTCGGCGGTGACCAGCGTGGCCGTCCGCCCCTGTTCCGCCGCCTGCCGCAGGATCAGCGCGATCGACAGCGCCTCGGCCCGCGGGGTGGGGGCCTCGATCAGGGTCATGGCGGCGGTGGCGGCGGGCAGGTCGGGCAGGTGCTGGCCTTCGACCAGCCACTGGTCCGTCACCGGCGCTGGGCGCAGCGAAAGCGAGATCAAGCGGTTGCGGTCGGGATCGGCGGGCCTGTCATCCGTCCATGGCCGCAGGTCGGCGGGGCGCAGGTCCAGCGCCTGCAGCAGGCGGCGGAAGCGGTACTGGGGATGATCCTCGGCCGTCAGCGCGTCGGACAGGCTGTGCCAGACCGCTTCGGGCATGTCGCTGTCGAAACCGGGCAGGACCAGCACCCCCTGCGGCAGGGCGGCGACCGTCTTCATGAACAGCGCCGTCGTGCCGCGTGATCCGGTGGACCCTGCGACGATCACGGGATCCGCGGGCGGCGCATCGGCCCAGCGGCGGGCCAGCGCCTCGGCGATGCGGCGCTGGCGGGCCTGTGTGTCGGGTGCCTCCGATCCGTCGAAGAACCCCGTGACGATGGACAGGAAATCCCTTGTCCGCGCCCAGTGGGCGGAATGGTCGGACACATCCAGCCCCGCCACGCGGTCGGGGGTCACGCCCTCGCCCTGCATCTCGTCCATCAGGGTGGCAAGGCTGTCGGCCAGATCGTACAGGGCCGCGCGGGGGGCGATGTCGGGCTGGCGTTCCATCAGCGCCGCGACCAGCTGCGCCACCTCCAGCCGCCGCCGCAGGGGCGGCACGGCGGGCGGGATGTCCGGCAGGGGCAGGTCGGGGGCAAGGTCGGTCAGCACCCGCAGGCGCGGCAGGATCAGCGCGCCCCCGGACACCAGCAGGTCCGTCACCCGCCGCGCCATCCGGTTGGTGTTGAGGTAGAGCGTCACCCGCGCCATCGCCTCGGGCGGCTGGCCCGCCATGCGGGCGCGAAGGCCCGCCACCAGCGCGCGCGGGACATCGACGCCAAGGGGCAGGGCAAAGACGCCGCGCATCGGATCAGGCATCGGCACCCTCGGCCAGCAGCGCCTCGGCCTGTGCGATGCCGTCGGGCGTGCCCACGTCGCACCAGCCGCCACGATGGACCAGCCCGTAGGCACGGCCCCGCGCGATGGCCAGATCCCACAGGCGGTTCAGGGAAAAGGCCTTTTCGGGCACGTCGTGCAGCAGGGCGGGGTTCACGATCTGCGCGCCCAGATAGGCATGGGCCAGCGCGCCATTCGCCCGCGCGATGCGGCCATCCGCGTCCAGCAGGAAATCGCGCCCCGCATGGCCCAGCGCCCGCGCCGCAGGCAGCAGCGTGACAAGGCAATCCATCCGGCTTCCATCCCATTCCGCCATCAGCCGCGTCAGGGGGTTTTCGCCCGTCCAGACGGCATCGGGGTTCAGGGCCAGCACGGGGCCGTCACCCAGAAGCGACAGCGCCGCCCGCATCCCGCCGCCGGTTTCGAGGATCTCGTCCCGCTCCCATGCCAGCGCGACATCGCGGCCGGCCAGATGGGCGGCCAGCTGGTCGCCGCGGTAATGCAGGTTCACCACGATCCGCCCGATGCCCGCCCCTTCGCACAGGGCAAGCGCGCGGTCGATCAGCGGCACGCCCGCCACGGGGATCAGCGGCTTCGGGCGGTCGGCGGTCAGCGCGCCCATCCGCGTGCCGAACCCTGCGGCGAACAGCATCAGCGGTGGGGGTGCATGCCGCATTGGCGGGCGATCCTTGCAAGCGTGGGGGCATCGGGCGGGGGCAGTGCAGCGTCGCAGACCGCGCGCAGGCGTTCAAGCGCGGGATGGGCGAGGTTCCTCTGCAACTGCCCCCAGACGCGGGGCAGAAGCGGCAGGTATCCGGCCTTGCCGCCCTTGAGGCAGAGCCGCGCGAAGACGCCCATGATCCGCAGCGCCCGCTGCGCGCCCAGCGTGGCGTAAGCGGCGGAAAAGGCGGCCTCTCCTTGCCCTGTCGCCGCGCGGAAGCGGCGCATCATCGCCTCCTCGGTCGCGGGCGACACATCGCGCCGCGCGTCCTGCAGCAGCGAGACGAGGTCATAGGCCGGTTGCCCCATCTGGGCGAGCTGGAAGTCCAGAAGCCCCACCCGCGCCACGCCCTGACGGTCGGGCAGCCAGAGCAGGTTTTCGGCATGGTAGTCGCGCAGGATCATCACGCGCGGGCCATCGGCATGGGCGGCCATCGCATCGGCCATCGCGGCGCGGAAATCGTGGCTGTCGGGGGCGGTGCCGGTGGCGGCAAAGGCATACCAGTCCAGCGCGAAGGCCGCCGCATCGGCCCAGTCCCGCGCGGTCAGGTCCGGCAGGCCCGCAGGGGCAGCATGGCGGTGAAGTGCCAGCAGCACATCGGTCGCTGCCGCGTACAGCGGCCGCTCCATCGCCGGATCGCGGGCGACGAGCCGCGCCACCAGCCCGTCGCCGAGGTCTTCCAGCAGCAGGAACCCCGCCGCATGGTCGGCGGCAAGGATGCGGGGCGGCGACAGGCCAAGGCCCGCCAGATGCGCGGCGATGGCGGCGAAGGTGGCCGTATCCTCGCCCTTGGCGGGGGGCGCGTCCATCAGCACGGCGGTTTCCGCGCCGCGTGTCAGGCGGTCATAGCTGCGGTCGGACGCATCGCCCGCAAGGAAGCTGCGCGCGGCATCGCCCCAGCCCGCGCAGCGCAGGAACGCATCGGACAGCGCCGCGCGGTCGCTCATGCCGCGCCCCAGTCGCGCGCCAGCGCCGCGGCCAGCGCGGGGCGGTCGGGGATCGTGACATCGGCCCGCCGCGCATCGCCCACGGGCACCAGCGTCAGGCGGATCGCGTCGGCGGGCAGCGCCGCGCCCATGCGTTCGGGCCATTCGACCAGCGTGATGGCGGTGGCAAAGGCCTCCTCCAGCCCCAGTTCCAGCACCTCGTCCGGATGGGTCAGGCGGTAGAGGTCGGCATGCCAGATGTCGGGATCGCCCGCATAGGTCTGCACCAGCGTGAAGGTGGGCGAGGGCACATCCTCGGCCGGATTGCCCAGACGGGCGCGGATCAGCGCGCGGGCCAGATGCGATTTCCCTGCCCCGATCGGCCCCGACAGCGCAAGGCAATCCCCCGCCCCCAGCCGCGCGGCGAACCACGCGCCGAGGCGGGCGGTCTCCTCGTCCGAGGGCAGGGGGAAGGACAGCGCGGGGGCGGACATGGCGCGATCCTACCGCCCCGATCCGCCGCCGCAAGCCGAAGCCGCAAGTCGAAGCCGCAAGCCCACCGGGCCTCACGCCCGCTTGCGCCCGCCCGTCATGCCCTGCAGGGGCGCGGCGGCGGGCGTGGCGACGCGGAACGCGGCAAGCGTCGCCCCGCCCGACAGCGCCGCGACCCGCGCGGTGACAAGCCGCCCGTCGGACAGGCGCACCTCTTCGGACCAGCCGTCGCGCAGGCCCAGCCGCGCGGCGAAATCCTCGATCCGCGACCAGACCGCCGACGGCGCGCTGAGCGCGCGCCAATGCGCCGCTACCTCGGCAATCGCGGCGGAGCCCAGCGTCGCGGCGGGATCGTGCTGCCAGAGCGCGACATAGGCCGCGTTCGACATCACCAGCGCGCCCGAGGGGGAAAAGACGGCAATCGCCTCGTCCAGCGTGTCGATCACGGCCTGACCCATCTCGATATCGGTGCGGTAGCGCTGCGAGCGGGTGACCTCGGTCGAGATGTCCTCGATCATCAGGACCAGCCAGCCATCGGGCTGCGGGCGGCCGATCACGCGGTAGGATTGCCCGCCGGGCAGCATCCATGTCTCTTCGTAATGGGCGGGGCTGGTGCCTGCATCCTCCATCTCGGCCAGATGGCGGCGCCAGCTGCGGTAATCGCGCGGTTCGGGCAGCATGTTGCGGTCGCGCATGGCGTCGAGGATGGCCAGAAGCGTGGGCCGCGCGATCAGGAAATCGGTGGGCAGGCCGGTCAGGTCGGTCATGGCGGGGTTGAACATCTGCAGGTGGCGCTGGCGGTCAAAGACGGCCATGCCGATGGGCACATGGATGAAGGCCTTGGCCATCGCCTGCAGGAAGTCGCGGCTGGCGGTTTCGGCCCGCACGGCGGCATCGGCACCGGCGGCAAAGCCGAAACGCCCGTCACCATCGGCGCGCAAGGCCACGTCGAACCAGCGGGCGGCCCCGCCCTCGGCCCCCGCGCCCGTCAGCGACAGGCGCTGCGGGACGGTCACGTCGGGTGCCGGATCGAACAGGCGCGGCAGGGGCCAGCCCAGTTTCGCCCCCGCCTCCAGCCGTTCGGCGGCACAGAGGAGATAGGCCGCATTGGCCCAGACCACCGCGCCTTCGGCCGTTTCGCGCCACATCAGCGCGGGCGACAGCGCGGCCATCCGGCGCAAGAGATCCACCTCTTCCGCCAAAAGCCCCGCCGCCGCCGCCGGTTGCGCGGCATGGTCGGCGTCGCGCAGTTCCAGCCGCGTGATCCCCGCCCGCAATTCGGCGCTGAGCACCAGCGGTTTGACCGCATCGGGCGGAGAGTTCAGGATGAACCGCCCCTCGGCCCCCAGCCGGTCGATCCGCTGGCAAATGCCCGGAAAGACCAGACCCAGCCAGCCCATCAGCGACAGCCAGTCATCGGCAGGCCCCCCGTCCGGCCCGCGCGTGCCCGCCAGCAGGGCGCGGCCTTCGGGCGTGCAGTCGATCAGGCGATTGCCGTCGAACAGAAAGACCGCCACCCCGCGATCCTGCGCGAACAGGGTGTCTTCGCGCCCCGCCCCGCGGGTGCGGGCGAATTGCACCGCCCAGAAGCCGGCCGCGGCCAGCACGGTCGCGCTGACCAGCATCTGCCCGAATAGCCCCCAAGCCGTCATCAGACCCATGCCACCCCCGAAAGGCGATACAATTCCGGGTTGTAATCCCGAACCTGATGATCGCCTTACAGGGTTAATGCGCGGTTAACGAGTCTTATGCGCGGATCGGCTGGTTTTCCCCGATCGCAAGATCGGGGGGCGCGGTGATGTCGGCGGCGGTCCAGACCAGCTCCACGATCGCGCCGCAGCGTTCGGGGCGTTCCTCGGGCGACAGGAACGGGTCCGAGGCATTGGCGAAGGACAGCTCCGCCCCCGTCCGTTCCAGAAGCGTCTTGGCGATGAAGAGGCCAAGCCCCATCCCTTCGTATTCCGGCCTGCGCGCCAGATCCTGCGCCGAGCGGCGCGACCGCACGAAGGGATCGCCGATCCGCCCGATCACCTGCGGCGGATAGCCTTCGCCATCATCGACGATCCGCACGGTGATGCGGTCGGCCGTCCATTCGCCGTCGATCCAGACCGTGGTGCGCGCGAAATCCACCGCGTTCTGGATCAGGTTCCGCAGCCCGTGGATCAGTTCGGGCCGCCGCAGGATCGCGGGCTGCCGGTCCGGCCCGCCGGCGCTGGGGCCGAGGGCGAATTCCACCCGCTTGCCGCGGCCCGTATGCGGCTCTGCCGCCTCGCGCAGGACGGAACCGAAGGGGGCCTGCCGCAGGTGAAGGTCGTCCTTGCCCGCCCGCCCCATGCCGCGCAGGATGTCGCGGCAGCGGTCGGCCTGATCGCGGATCAGGCGTGCATCCTCGGCCAGATCGGGGCGGTCGGACAGCTCGTCGATCATCTCGGCGCTGACCAGCTTGATCGTGGCAAGGGGCGTGCCGAGCTCATGCGCCGCCGCCGCGACCACCCCGCCCAGATCGGTCAGCTTCTGTTCGCGCGCCAGCGCCATCTGCGTGGCCAGAAGCGCATCGGACATCGACCGGATTTCCGTGGCGATGCGCCGCGAATACAGGCCAAGGAAGACGATCCCGATCACGATGGCCAGCCAGAAGCCGAATTCGAACATCAGTGGCACCTGAAGCACGGTGCCGTCGGCCAGCCGCAGGGGCACGTTCACGAAGGCGATCAGCGTCGTGAACAGGATCGCCAGCGCGCCGAGGAACAGGGTCGTCCGCAACTCCAGCGCCGAGGCCGAGATGGTCACGGGCGCAAGGATCAGCAGCGCGAAGGGATTGGTCAGCCCCCCCGTCAGATAGAGAAGCAGCGCAAGCTGGCTCAGGTCGAAGAGCAGCGTCAGCATCGCCTCGATCTCGGACAGGCGCTTGTTTTCGGGATAGACGAAGACCGAGATCAGGTTGGCGATGATCGACGCGCCGATGGCAAGGAAGCACAGCCCCAGCGGCAGCTCGAAGCCGTAGTGGCGCGACGCGACGGCAATGGCCGCGATCTGCCCCGTGATCGCCATCCAGCGCAGCAGGATCAGCGTCCGCAGGCGCACCCAATCGCTGCGCGTGTCACGAAACATCAGTCCGAGGCTCGGGTTGACCATTGGGTTGTGCCGCTTGCGTGACTATCTGGCCCATTGTTATGGGGCGCGTCTTGGCGGATCAATGCGCGCGACCGCGAAACGAGAGGAGACAGGGGATCATGTCGAAGTTTTACGCCGGACTTGCCGTTGCCTGCGTTGCGGGTCTGCTGGGCGGAACGGGCGGATATATCTACATGTCCCAGTCCGCCGATCCCTTTGCCCAGTGCCGCACGGGGGCGGTGGGGGGTGGCGATATCGGCGGCCCCTTCACGCTGGTGGACCAGACCGGAAAGACCGTGACCGACCGCGACGTTTTCACGAAACCGTCGCTTGTCTATTTCGGCTATACCTTCTGCCCCGATATCTGCCCGCTTGACGCGCAACGCAATGCCGAGGCGGTGGATATTCTGGAAAGCAAGGGGCTGGAGGTGACGCCCGTCTTCATTTCCATCGATCCCGCCCGCGACACGCCCGAAGTGCTCGCCGATTTCGCGGGCAATCTCCACCCGCGGATGATCGGGCTGACGGGGACGGAAGAACAGGTCAAGGCCGCCTCGCAGGCCTACAGGACGTTTTACCGAAAGCAGGATGGTGACGATCCGGAATTCTACCTGATGGACCATTCGACTTTCACCTATCTGGTCCTGCCCGAGACGGGCTTTGCCGAATTCTTCCGCCGCGACGACACCGCCCAACAGATGGCCGAGCGGACCGCCTGTTTCCTTGCCGCAGGCTGAATGCGTGAAAATTGACGGCATCGCCAAAGCCACCTAGGCTTTTGCCTCACAGACAGACAGGAATGATCCCGAATGGCCGATGACCTGACGTCAGAAATTGGACCCGACCGCACCCTTTTGCTGGTCGATGACGACGGGCCTTTCGTCAACCGCCTTGCCCGCGCGATGGAAAAGCGCGGCTTCATCCCCGAAACCGCCGAAAGCGTGGCGGCGGGCAAGGCCATTGCCCAGACCCGCCCGCCCGCCTTTGCGGTGGTGGACCTGCGGCTGGAAGACGGCAATGGCCTCGATGTCGTGGAAATGCTGCGCGAACGGCGGCCCGATTGCCGGATCGTCGTCTTGACCGGATACGGGGCCATCGCCACGGCGGTTGCGGCGGTCAAGATCGGCGCGACCGATTACCTGTCGAAGCCCGCCGACGCGAATGACGTGACCAACGCGCTTCTGTCGCGGACCGAAGCGCTGCCCGCCCCGCCGGAAAACCCGATGTCGGCGGATCGCGTGCGGTGGGAGCATATCCAGCGCGTCTACGAGATGTGCGACAGGAACGTATCGGAAACCGCGCGCAGGCTATCGATGCACCGGCGCACATTGCAGCGCATTCTCGCCAAGCGCAGCCCGAAATAACGGCAAGACAATTGCCAAAGACCGTTGCGGTGAATAACACTCGTTCACCGCTCAGGGTTTATTCGGGGAATTGCAGGACTATGGATCTGAACAGCCTCTCGCTGAAAGAGTTGAAGGATCTTCAGGGGCAGGTGGCAAAGGCCATCGCCAATTTCGAAGACCGCCGCAAGAAACAGGCCTTGGCCGAACTGGAAGAAAAGGCCCGTGCGATGGGTTTTTCGCTTTCGGAACTGACCGGCGCAACCGCCCCGCGCAAACGCGCACCGGCGGCCATGAAATACGCCAATCCGGCAAATCCGTCCGACACCTGGTCGGGCCGTGGCCGCAAGCCGCGCTGGTTTTCGGACGCGCTGGCCAAGGGCAAATCGCCCGAGGATCTGGCGATCTGATCAGGCGGCGCTCGCCAGCCATTTCAGGAAGGCGCGGGTCGCGGCACGCTGCGGCCCCGCAGGGGTGACGACGAAATAGGCGGGCAGGCGGTCCTTGCTGTCATGCAGCAGGATCAGCCGCCCCTCTTGCAGATCATCCTCGAGCAGGGCGAGGCTTTCGACGACAAGACCGAGCCCCTGCCGTGCCGCGGCAAGCGACAGTTCCTCGTTGTTGAATTCGGTCCGGCCCAGCGTTTCGGGAACCAGCCCCAGACTCCGCAGGTAATTCTCCTGTTCCGGCCAGTCGCGGGCAAGGATCCAGTCCATCCCCTGCATCTCGGCCACGGTCAGGGCGGTGCGCCCCTCAAGCAGGTCGGGCGCGCAGGCCACCGCCATCCGTGCGGGGGCAAGGAACGTGGCCGTCACCTCCGGCCAGTCGCCGTTGCCGTAGCGGATGCCAAGGTCCATGCCTTCGCGCCGCAGGTCCACCACGCGCGAGTCGGGATGAAGCGACAGCGCGATGTCGGGATGGCGGTCCCAGAAGTCCTTGAGCCGCGGCATCAGCCACTGCGCGGCGAAGCTGGCGGTCAGGGTCACCCGCACCGGACGGTCGGAACTGCCGGCCTTCAGCGTCTCGACCCCCGCCGCGATGGTCCGGAACCCGTCGCCCAGCGATTGCGCCAGAAGCCGGCCCTCTTCGGTCAGCGCCATGCCGCGCCCGTCGCGGACGACCAACGGCGTGTCCAGATGCTGTTCAAGCGCGCGGACCTGCTGGGCCACGGCGGCATGGGTCACGTTCAGCGCGCGGGCGGCCTGCGAAAAGCCGCCCAGTTCCGCCACGGCAACAAAGGCACGCAGCGAGGTGAGCGGGGGAAGGGAGCGCCAATCTGTCGTCATGTAAGCAAGGCTAACAGATTTGAAAGTTTTCTGGCTAGGGCTTTCGCGTGGGTTGCGGTATTTCCGCTGCTATCCCACGAAAGGAGAATGAAGATGTTCCAGATCCTCGCCGAAACGCTGCTGCTGGCCACGGGCCAGCGGTTGCAGAAAAGACAGGCCGCCCCGCAGGATGCCGACCGCCGCGCCCTCTATGCGCCGTCGGACCGGACGGGTGGCTGAACCGTGCAGGCCGCCAGCAATTCCGCATGCCGTGCCACATAGTCCGCCCGCACCACAGCGGGCGGACGCAGCCTGATCGTCAGGCCGCGCAGGATCAGCGCGTCGGGTTTGCCGAAAAGACGATCCGCCTCTGCCGATGAAAATCCCGCGATCTGCACCGCCTCGAGCCAGGCCGAGATGCGGTCTGCCGCCTTGATCGCCTTCTTGATCGGTGCGGGCAGCAGGGCGGGCAGGCCGAAGCGCAGATGCACCGCCGCCGTCAGCCGTTCGTCCAGCGCGCCATAGCCCGCGCCGACAGCGGCCTTCACCGGGCTGATCATGTCGCCGATCACGTATTCCGGCGCGTCATGCAGCAGCGCGGCAAGCTGCCAGCGCGCGCCCACCCCCGGATTGGCGCGGGTGAAGATTTCTTCCACCAGCAGCGAATGCTCCGCCACCGAATAGGGAAAATCCCCCCGCGTCTGCCCGTTCCAGCGCGCGACGAAGGCCAGACCGTGGGCGATATCCTCGATCTCGATATCCACCGGCGTGGGGTCGAGAAGGTCCAGACGACGCCCCGACAGCATGCGCTGCCATGCCCGCGGTTGTTTCATCGGCACAGTCTTTCCCCTAACGGTGCGGCGTATAGGCCGGATCGGTTGTCGCAGGCCACGGGAAATGCTATCTGCCGCGCCAGTCAAGGATCAAGGAGTGCGGCGCATGCCGAAGGATTACATTGTTAAGGACATCGCCCTTGCAGATTTCGGCCGCAAGGAACTGACCATTGCCGAAACCGAAATGCCGGGCCTGATGGCCTGCCGCGAGGAGTTCGGCGCGTCGCAGCCGCTGAAGGGCGCGCGCATCGCGGGCTCGCTCCACATGACGATCCAGACCGCCGTGCTGATCGAAACGCTGACCGCGCTGGGCGCGGATGTGCGCTGGGCGTCGTGCAACATCTTCTCGACGCAGGACCACGCCGCCGCCGCCATCGCGGCCGGTGGCACGCCGGTCTTTGCGGTCAAGGGCGAGAGCCTCGAGGAATACTGGGATTACACCGACAAGATCTTCCAGTTCGGCGGCGAGGGCGGCACCTGCAACATGATCCTCGACGATGGCGGGGATGCCACGCTCTACATCCTGCTCGGCGCGCGGGTGGAGGCGGGCGAAACGGACCTGATCGCCGTCCCGACCAGCGATGAGGAAGTCTGCCTCTTCAACCAGATCAAGAAGCGCCTGGCCGCAAGCCCCGGCTGGTTCACCAAGCAGCGTGCCGAAATCCGCGGCGTGTCGGAAGAAACCACCACGGGCGTGAAGCGTCTGTATGATCTGCACAAGAACGGCCTGCTGCCCTTCCCGACGATCAACGTCAACGACAGCGTCACCAAGTCGAAGTTCGACAACAAGTATGGCTGCAAGGAATCGCTGGTGGACGGCATCCGCCGCGCGACCGACACGATGATGGCGGGCAAGGTCGCCGTGGTCTGCGGCTATGGCGACGTGGGCAAGGGCTCTGCCGCCTCGCTCCGCGGTGCGGGCGCGCGCGTGAAGGTCACCGAAGTGGACCCGATCTGCGCGCTGCAGGCCGCGATGGACGGCTATGAGGTGACGATCCTCGAGGATGAGGTGGCGACCGCCGACATCTTCATCACCACCACCGGCAACAAGGACGTCATCCGCATCGAGCATATGCGCGCGATGAAGGACATGGCGATCGTCGGCAACATCGGCCACTTCGACAACGAGATCCAGGTGGCGGCGCTTCGCAACCACAAGTGGACGAACATCAAGGAACAGGTGGACATGATCGAGATGCCCTCGGGCAACCGGATCATCCTTCTGTCCGAAGGCCGCCTCTTGAACCTCGGCAACGCCACGGGCCATCCGTCCTTTGTCATGTCGGCGTCGTTCACCAACCAGGTGCTGGCGCAGATCGAACTGTGGACCAAGGGCAAGGACTATGCGCCGGGCGTCTACATCCTGCCCAAGGCGCTGGACGAAAAGGTGGCCCGCCTGCACCTGAAGAAGATCGGCGTCAAGCTGACCGAACTGCGCGCCGATCAGGCCGACTACATCGGCGTGAAGCCCGAAGGCCCGTTCAAGCCGGAACATTACCGCTACTGATCCCGTCGCGGATCGGAGGAAAGGCCCGGTCGCAGGACCGGGCCTTTCGCATTTCGGGGCCAAGCGGGCAATTACCGCTTTGACCTCGGGCGGGTGTTGCCTAGTCTTGCGCAACCGGACGGTGCAAAGACCGGTGTGAGAGGGAGTGAGTGATGAGCAAGCGCGACGCGTTGATTGCGAAATATGCCGAAGACCTGAAGACCAAGTGCAAGATGGTCCCCGACATGAAGCTTCTGGAAAAGGTGACCATCGGCTGCGGCCCCGCCATCTACAGCGCCGACAGCGAAACCGTCGCCGCCACCGACAGCGCCGAACTGGCGCGCGTGAAGGCGAACTTCCTTGTCAAGAAACTGGGCCTGAGCGACGGCCCCGCGCTGGACGAGGCGATCGAAGCCGCGCTGGACACCTATGGCCAGTCCGAGCGGAACAAGTACCGCGCGGTGGTCTATTACATGCTGGTCAAGCATTTCAGGAAAGACGCCGTCTACGGCTGAGCGCCGGATCGGTGCAGTTTTAGGCACTTGGGCTTTGCGCCCCGCGGCACGGATGCGCTAGGTTCGGGACATGGGCAGGACGCCCGGGACCCGAATTCGATGCGCGTGTGGTGCTAGGGGAGCACGCGGGTGGAAGGGGGGTCCCGTAGGGGTGCGGGGCCCCCCGATCTTTTCAGAACAGCATCAGCACGGCACCCATCGCGGTGCAGGCCAGCGTGGCATAGCCGCCGTCGATGGCCACCAGCGCCGCGGGCCGCCCCGCATAGGCCGCGTTCAGCGCGATCCACGGGGTGATCAGGAAGGCCCCGATACCGAACCCCGCCTGCATCCCTGCGGCGACCGAGTCGAGCCCCGTATAGGCCAGCATGTGCCGCATCATCCCCGCCACCAGCAGGATGGCGAAAAAGCCGATGACGAAGGGCCGCGCGCCTGCGTTCAGGGGCCGCCCGTCCGGCCCCGTGGCGACGCCCGAAGCCGCGATCCACGGCTTCGAAAGGACCATGTACCAGACCGCGCCCAGCCCGAAGGCCACCGCCGCCGCGACGATCACGTTGATGAATTCCATGCATCCCTCCGTTCCAGACATTCTGCGGGGTCCGGTCGGGAAAGGATGCCGGATGCGGGGCCTATCCGTCCAGCCCGCCCATGCGGCAGATGGCCTGCCATTCGGCATCGGTCACGGGCTGCACCGACAGGCGCGCGTTGGTGACCAGCACCATCCCCGCCAGCGCGGGCGTGGCCTTGATCTCGTCCAGCGTCACGGGGCGGGCAAAGGGCGTCACCGCCCGCACCCAGACGCAATCCCAGCGCGGGTCGTCGGTCGTGCTGTCGGGGGTGCTTTCGCGGATCACCTCCATGATGCCCACCACGGCCTTGCCGATGTTGGAATGGTAGAAGAAGCCGCGCTCCCCCAGCTTCATCGCCCGCATGTTGTTGCGCGCCTGATAGTTCCGCACGCCCGACCATTCCTCGCCCGCAGCGCCCTTGGCGGCCAGATGGTCCCAGCCGAAGACATCGGGTTCGGACTTGAAGAGCCAGTGCCTTGCGGGTTCGGGGGCCATCAGCCGATCACCTTCTTCCATTCGCGGATATCGACCGACTGGAACAGCCCCGCCTTGGCATAGGGGTCGTTCGCCGCCCAGTCCCGCGCCGCCGCAAGGTCGGGGACGTTCAGGATGACAAGGCTTCCCGCCATCTCTCCACCCTCGGTCAGGAAGGGGCCGGCCATTTCCACCACGCCCGAGGCGTTGATGTGTTCCAGATGGGCGGGGCGGTTTTCCTGCCGGATGTGCAGGTGGCCGGGTTTGTCGATGCAGATCAGCGCGACGCGCATGGGATTACTCCGGTTTGAGGGGGCGTGAGAGCAGGGCAGTGATGGCGTCGGCCAGCGCGGTGCGGCCGGTGACGAGCGCCGCGACCATCTGGGTCACGGGCATGTCGATCCCCTCGCGCATGGCCAGCCCCGCCACGGCGCGGGCGGTCGCGGCGCCTTCGACGGTGACGGCGGGATCGAACCCCTCGGCTGCGCCGAGCGCGTGGCCATAGCGAAAGTTGCGCGACTGGGCCGAGGTGCAGGTCAGCACCAGATCGCCAAGGCCCGAAAGCCCCATCAGCGTTTCGGCCCTTGCGCCCAGATGCGTGGCAAAGCGGGTCATTTCGGCAAAGCCGCGCGTCATCAGCGCGGCGCGGGCGCTGTCGCCCAGCCCCGCGCCCATGACGACCCCCGCCGCGATGGCGATGACATTCTTCAGCGCCCCGCCCAGTTCCGCGCCCGCCACATCGGCGGTGGTGTAAAGCCGCAGCGCGGGGGTGGAAAGCAGACGTTGCAGCGCCGCCCCCTGATCGGGATCGGCACAGGCCAGCGTCAGCGCCGTGGGCAGGCCGCGCGCGATGTCGGCGGCGAAACTTGGCCCCGTCAGCACCGCGGGGGTCGAGGACGGGCAGGCCGCGGCGATCACGGCGGAAGGTCCGGTCAGCGTGGCAAGGTCCACGCCCTTGCAACAGGCGACCAGCGGCAGGCCGTCCAGCCCCGTAGCACCCGCAAGGAAACCGCGCAGCGCCTGCATCGGGACCGAGAGCAGCACTGTGGACGCGCCCAACAGATCGCGCAGATCACCCGTCACCGCCACCGCATCGGGCAGCGCCACATGCGGCAGACGCGCCGCGTTCCCCCGCGTGGCCCGCATCGCCGCCACATCGCCGGCATCCCGCGCCCAGAGCGTGACCGCCCGCCCCTCGCGCCCCAGCGCCACGGCCAGCGCCGTGCCGAAGGCCCCCGCGCCGACGATGCCGATGCGGCCATTGGCGGTCATGCCTTGGCGCCTTTCTTGCCCGATCCGATCATCGGGGCGGCCGCCGCATCCAGCGGCCAGCGCGGGCGGGCCTGAAGCCCCATCCCGTCGCGCCCGCCTGCGCGGAAGCGTTCGATCCCTGCCCAGGCGATCATCGCGGCATTGTCGGTGCAAAGCCGCAAGGGGGGCGCAAGGAAGCGCACTCCTGCCGCGTCGCAGACCCCCTCAAGCCGCGCGCGCAGAACCTTGTTCGCGGCAACGCCGCCGGCAACCGCCAGCGCGGGCGCCGCAGGGGCGTGTTCCAGATAGACCGCCAGCGCGCGGCGCGTCTTTTCGGCCAGCACATCGGCCACCGCCGCCTGAAACCCCGCGCAAAGGTCGCGCCGGTCCTGAACCGTGATCCCGCCCTTTTCCGCCACCAGCGCGTCGCGCGCCCGCAGCACGGCGGTCTTGAGGCCCGAGAACGACAGGTCACACCCCGCGCGGTCGAGCAGCGGGCGGGGAAAGGCGAAGCGTTTGGCATCGCCCTGCGCGGCTTCCGCCTCCACGCTCGGCCCGCCGGGCTGGGGCAGGGCCAGCAGCTTGGCCACCTTGTCGAAGGCCTCTCCCGGGGCGTCGTCGATCGTGCCGCCAAGGCGGTGGAAGCGTTCCACCCCCTCGGCGACCAGAAACTGGCAATGCCCGCCCGAGACGAGGAGCATGAGGTAGGGAAAATCCAGCCCGTCGGTCAGGCGCGGGGTCAGGGCATGGCCCGCCAGATGGTTCACGCCCACCAGCGGCTTGCCCGTTCCCGCAGACGGGCCCTTGGCCAGCATCACCCCCGACAGGACCCCGCCGATCAGCCCCGGCCCCGCCGTCACGGCGATGCCGTCGATATCGGCCAGCGTGATGCCCGCCTGCGCCAGCGCCTGTTCCACGCAGCCGTCCAGCCGTTCTGCATGGGCGCGGGCGGCGATTTCCGGCACCACGCCGCCAAAGGCCGCATGCAAGGCGGTCTGCCCCTCGACGACCGAGGACAGGATCACCGGAACCGCGCCGTCGGCATGGCGCACCACGGCGGCGGCGGTGTCGTCGCAGCTTGATTCGATGCCAAGGAAGGTCAGCGTTGCCATGAAACTTGCCCGTCGCGTCGGGGACGGGGTAACACCCAAGCCATGACCCCGCAATCCCGCGCCCTTCCCGTCCTGCTGACACGGCCCGAAGCGGCGGGGGACCGTTTCGCCGCCGAACTGGCCGCAGCCTTCGGCGACGGGCTGGTTGTCGTGACCTCTCCGTTGCTGGCCCCGCACTTCCTGATGCCCGCGCTGCCGCAGGCAGAGGCGCTGGTCCTGACATCGGAAACCGCCGTGGCGGCGGCGGTCCGTCTGCGCGACGCGGGCGCGCGTCTGCCCCCGCGCGCATGGTGCGTGGGTGACCGCACGGCCGAAGCCGCCCGCGCGGCGGGGTTCGGGGCGACCTCGGCCAAGGGTGATGCGGATGCGCTGGTGGCGCTGATTCTCTCGACGGGCGGGCGGGGGCCGTTCCTGCACCTGCACGGGGCCGAAACGCGCGGCGATGTCGTGGGGCGCTTGCAGGCGGCGGGGCTAAGTGCGACGGGCGTGGTGGTCTATGACCAGCGCCCGATGGCGCTGACCGATGCGGCGCGGGCGCTGTTGGATGCCACGGGTCCCGTTCTGGTGCCGCTGTTTTCGCCCCGCACGGCGGCGCTTTTCGCCGAAACCGCCCCGCACCGCGCGGCGTTGTGGGTGGCGGCGCTGTCGCCGGCCGTGTCGGGCGCGCTGGGCGCCCTGCCCGTGGCGCGCCGCGCCATCGCCGCGCGCCCCGATGCGGCGGCGATGCTGGCGGCGATTGCCGCGCTGATCGGCAGGGATGCTTGAACCTGCCGCCCTGCGGGGGCTAGGGTGTCGGGCGAATGTTGCGGCACCGCAGCACGGGCGGGAAAGGACAGTCCATGGCCAGAAAACCGAAAGCCGATGCGGAAGGCAGCGGGGCATCCGCCCCCGATGCGGCCGAGAGCGACGTGATGGCCGTGGTCGAGGCGACCGATCCCGCGCAGGGCACCGTTCTGGCCGAATCGGCGGTGGCCGAACCGCCGCGCGACGATGCGCCGCGCGCGGAACCGCCCGCCGCGCCGCCGCGCCGCCGTTCCGGCGCGGGGGCCTTCTTCGGCACGGTGCTGGGCGGCGCGCTGATGTTCGCGGCGGGCTTCGGGCTGGCGCGCTTCCAGCCGGACCTGCTGCCCGTTGCCGCCACCGGCCCCGATCTGCAGGCGGCCCTCGCCGCGCAGGGGGACGAGATCGCCGCGCTGAAGGCGGCGCTGGCCAACCCGCCCGTGGCCGCGCCCGATCCGGCGCTGGCTGACCGTCTGGCGGCGCTCGAGGAACGGGTGCAAACCACCCCCGCCGATCTGGAAGCCCGCCTTGCCGCGCTGGAATCGCGCCCCGCCGCGACGGGCGGCGCGGACCCCGCCGCGCTGGAGGCGCTGCGCGCCGAGATCGCCGCGCTGAAATCGGGCGGTGCCGCCACGGTGCAGGCCAATGACCTTGCCGCCGCAGCCGAGGCGCGTCTGGCCGAGGTTCAGGCCGCTGCCGAGGCGCTGCGGGCCGAAACCGAAGCCGCGACCGCCGCCACCCGCCGCGCCGCCGCGCTGACGCGGGTTTCGGCGGCGCTGGAAAGCGGCGCGCCCTTTGCCGCCGCGCTGGCCGATCTGGACGGCGATGTCCCGCCCGTTCTGGCAGGGGCCGCCGAGGCGGGGCTTCCGACGCTGGGCAGCCTGCAAGAGTCCTTTCCCGCAGCCGCGCGGCAGGCGCTCGATGCCGCGATCCATGCGGATATGGGGGCAAGCTGGACGGAACGGGTGGGCAATTTCCTGCGCGTGCAGACGGGCGCACGCTCGCTTGAACCGCGCGAGGGCGGCGATCCCGACGCCATCCTGTCGCGGGCCGAAGCCGCCGTGGCCACGGGCGATCTGACCGCCGCCCTGACCGAAATCGCGGCCCTTCCCGAAGCCGCGCAGGCGGCGATGTCGGACTGGACCGCCGCCGCCGCCACCCGCCTGCAGGCGGCCGAGGCCATCGCCGCGCTTGCGGCGCAGGGATAAGGGGGACGCGATGCTCTGGTCCCTTCTGAAGGTCCTGCTCTTCGTCACCATCGTCGCGGCGCTGACGCTGGGGGCGGCCTTCCTGCTGGATACGGGCGGGGTCATCCGCCTGACGGTGGCGGGCTGGGAATTCTCGCTTGGGCCCTTGCAGGCGGTCATTGCCGTGCTGGCGCTGATCCTTGCGCTCTGGCTTCTGATGAAGCTGGTCGGGCTGCTGGTCGCGGTGTTCCGCTTCCTGAATGGCGATGAAACCGCGATCTCGCGCTATTTCGACCGCAACCGCGAACGCAAGGGCTATCAGGCGCTGTCCGAAGGGCTGCTCGCGCTGGCGGCGGGCGAGGGGCGGCTGGCGCTGGCCCGCGCGCGCAAGGCGGATTACTACCTCGACGATCCGGCGCTGACGACGCTCTTGGTTGCGCAGGCGGCGGAAGCGGCGGGCGACACGGCCCGCGCGACCGAGGCTTACAAGGAAATGCTGTCCGCCCCGAACACGCGTTTCGTGGGCATCCGCGGGCTTCTGCGGCAGAAGCTGGCCGAGGGCGATACCGAAACCGCGCTGAAGCTGGCGGAAAAGGCCATCGCGCTGAAACCCAAGCATGTGGAGACGCAGGATATCCTGCTGAAGCTGCAGACAGAGCGGCGCGACTGGGCGGGGGCGCGGGCGACGCTCGGGGCCAAGCTGAAGGCGGGCGCGCTGCCCAAGGATGTCTACCGCCGCCGCGATGCGGTACTGGCGCTGCAGCTGGCAGCCGGCGTGATCGACGAGGGGGCGACGATCGAGGCGCGCGAGGCCGCGATCGAGGCGAACAAGCAATCGCCCGACCTGATCCCCGCCGCCGTCATGGCCGCGCGCAGCTATATCGCCAAGGACCAGCCCAAGAACGCGACGCGCGTGCTCAAGAAGGCATGGGATGCCAAGCCCCATCCCGACCTTGCCGCCGCCTTCGCCGAAATCGTGCCGGACGAGACGCCCGAGGCGCGGGTCAAGCGCTTCCGCACGCTGGTGGCGAACCATCCCGACCACGAGGAGACGCGCCTTCTGATGGCCGAGCTTCTGATCGCGGCCGAGGATTTCCCCGCCGCGCGGCGAAGCTTGGGCAATCTGGCCGAAACCCACCCGACGCGGCGGGTGCTGGCGATCATGGCGGCGGTGGAACGCGGGATCGGGGCCGAAGAACAGGTGGTGCGCGGCTGGATGGCCCGCGCGCTGACCGCGCCGCGCGGCCCGCAATGGTGCTGCGACCGCTGTCAGGCGATCCACGCCAAATGGGACCCGATCTGCGAGAATTGCGGCGGCTTCGACACGCTGTCATGGCGCGAACCGCCCGAAAATGCGGGGCCAAGCGCCACGGGGTCGGAACTTCTGCCGCTTCTGGTGGGCGACCGGCCCAAGGCCGAACCGCCCCCCGCCGATCCCGCGCCCGAAGCGCCGATGCAGAGGGTGGAAGAGGCCGAGGTCATCGACATCGAAGCCATCGTGCGGCGCGGGGGTTAAGCCCCGCGCAGCCGTGCGGCCAGTGGCGCGATCGGGCCCCGCCACGCGCGGCCGTCGGGCAAGGCACGTCATCCGTCACCGGCCGGAAAGGATCGGGCGCGCAGTCAGCGCCGGACGGCCATCGACAGGCGGATCAGCGCCCGCTCCATCACCGCCATCCCCGGCGCGCGCGAGGCCGAGCGCAGCGTCAGGTCCGTCTCGACGATCAGGGCGATGGCCTCTTCCAGCCGCTTCACGCCCCAGCCCGACGCCTGCCGCTGCATCGCGTCGCGCGCCTTGAAGGGCACGCCGCGCAGCTTGCCGATGCCCGCCGCCGCCCCGCCCGGATCGCAGGCCGCGGCGTGGAGCGAGCGGAAATGGCGCATCGCGGCGATGCAGAGCGTGACGGGATTCGTCCCCTGCCCTTCCAGCCGCCGCATCAGCGGGCCGATCGCATCGCCCTTGCCGTCTGCCACGGCATGGATCAGGTCGTCCACCTCGGCCTCGATCGCGGCAGGGGCGAGGGCGGCGATTTCCGCAGGCATCAGCGGCGCGGGGTCGCCGAATTTGTAGAGCGCGATCTTTTCCACCGTCTGGCGGAAATCGCCGGGGTCCAGCGCGCGGGACAGGTTCGCAAGATCCGTCATCGCCTCGCGGTCGATCTGGGTCAGGCCCGCCTTTCGCAGCATCTCTTCGATTTCCTCGCGCGTGGGCGGGTCGTCGTAAAGCCCTGCCGCAAAGGCGTTGGGGTGCTTTTCGAACAGCACCTTCAACGGCGCGGTCTTGCCTTTCAACTCTCCCGCCGTGACCACGATCTGCGCGTCGCCCGCCCGCCATTCCTTCAGCGCGGTTTCGATCACGCCGGCCATGCCGTCGGTCGCATCCTCGACAAAGGCGACGCGGGGGCCGGGGAAGAAACCCTGCGCCTTGATCGCATCCAGAAGCAGAGCCCCGTCCTTGCGAAGATCGGATGCGGGGATGCGGGTCAGGCGCATCTCGGCCTCGCCTGCAGGTCCGATCAGGGCGGCGATGACCTCTTGCCGTTTCAGCGCCACCCGCATCGCATCGGCGCCATAGATCAGAAGGCCCGTCTTGGCAGGGTCGGGTCTGGCGAAGTAGCGCGACGCCTCGATCCCCTTCAGGATCATGGCGCGATGTCCGGTGCCTTGGCGACGAT
>JBEEOG010000162.1:0-17429 GCA_041191745.1 Pseudomonadota bacterium
CGAGGATGTCGTTGATGATGACCAGAAGCGCCTCGCCCGAGGATTTGATCGTTTCGGCGAAGACGCGCTGTTCTTCGGTCAGGGCGCTGTCGCAGAGCAGCTCTGCCATGCCCACGACCCCGTTCATCGGCGTGCGGATTTCATGGCTCATGTTGGCAAGGAAGGCCGATTTCGCGCGGCTGGCCGCTTCCGCCGCCGCGCGGGCCTGTTCCAGCGCCTCTTGCGCGGCGCGTTCGCCGGTGATGTCGCGGCGCAGGCCCACGCGCCCGCCATCGGGGGTGGGCGTGTCCTCGGCGCGGATGTGGCGGCCCTCGGCTGTGATCTGTTCGAAGAGCCCCGCCCCCTGCCTATGCGCGGCAAGGCGTTCGGCGAGCCATGCCTCCTCGCGCCCCGCGGCATCGGGGTGCTGGCCCTGCGCCAGACCGTGGCGCAGGATATCCTCGAACCGCATCCCCGCCTGCATGACCGGCGCGCTGAGGGGGTAAAGCTCGCGGTAGCTGCGGTTGCAATGGACCAGCCGGTCGTCGCTGTCGAACAGCACGAACCCGTCGGGCAGCGCATCCAGCGCCGCGAGAAGCCGCATCTCGCCCGTGATGTCGACGGCCACCGTCACCAGATCGCCATCCCGCGCGCGGCGGTCCGACAGGCGCAGCCAGCGGCCCATGCGAAGCGCCACCGTCTCGTCCGGGACAGGGTCGGCATCGAGCCGTGCCAACATCCGCGCCACCCAGTCCGCTGCTGGTTCCACCCCCGTCTCGACCAACGGGGCGGCGGCGGCCAGAAGGTCGGCATAGGCCATCCCCGGGGCCACCAGCGCGCCGCCGAAGGCCTGCGTGAAGGCGCGGTTGGCCACGACGAGCCGCGCCCCTTCGTCAAAGACGGCAAAACCGTCGCGGACCGCGTCGATCGACGATCGCAGCCGCTTTTCGGCCATGACGGCGGCGGTATGGGCGCGGTTCAGGTCCGACAGGAAGCGGGCGTTCTGGTCCTTCAGCACGAAGGCTTCGGATTGCGCGCGGGTGACGACCTGCCGCTGTTCGCGCACCTCTTGCGACAGCGCGCGGGCCTGCAGCGCCAGCCTTTCGTTCGCGGCGGCAAGTTCGCGGCTTTTGTGTTCCAGCAGCCGTTCCGCCGCCAGCCGCGCGCGCCGTTCCTTCAACAGCCGTTCCCCGAGGTCCATTCCGCCGCGCCTGTCCTGCACCGTTTCCCGCCCGCCACGCTGCGCCGGGGCTGGTGAAGGCGCGGTTAACGCGTATGCGCGGGCGTGGCCGCAACCGCATGGCGAATCCTTGCCTTGGCGGTCCGGCCCGTGCCAGCATCCTGCCATCCGGCGCGGGAGGTGTTCATGCGCGATCTGTTCAAGTCCCTGTTCCTCGCAACCTGCCTTCTGGCCCCGCTGTCGCCGCAGCCCGTCGCCGCGCAGGAGCTGATCCCCCCCAAGCGCCTTGCCCTGTCGGAAAACACCGACCGTCCGGGCGGGGATATCGCCAGCCTCTTCGACACCACGCTCGAGGCCTGCCAGCGCGCCTGCCTGACCAACGCGCAATGCACGGCGATCACCTTCAACACCCGCAACGGAAGCTGCTTCGTCAAATCCGGTGACGGGGACGCCACCGCCTTTGCCGGCGCGTTTTCGGGCGAGGTGCTGGTGAGCGATCCCGCCATCGTCGCGGCGGGGGCGGAACGGAAGGCCGAGCTTTCCTTCTTGTATGAATGGGATTTTTCCGCCGCGCAGGCGCAGGCCGCGGGGCTTTTCGCGGTCCACAGCACGAACGGCTGGACGGCCGGCGATTTCCGCAGCGCCGCCGCCGGGGCCGAGGCGTCGGGCGATCTGGTGCAGGCGGTGCAGCTGTCCGGCGCGGCGGTGGTGCTGTCGGATGCGGCGACGGACTGGGCCGATTACGCGCGGCGGCTGCGTCTAGGGGCCGATGCCGCGCCCGATCCGGCCGTGCAGCGCGACCGTGCCGTTCAGGCGGCGGTGAACGCCTATCTGCGCGCGGGGGCACCGGCCGAACGCCACACCGTCCTCGTCACGCTGGCCGAGGCGCTGGAGGCCGTCGGCCGCGGGCGCGAGACGGTCAAGGCGCTGCGTCTGGCGCAGGCGCTGCAGCCGCGCGACGACACGGCCGTGGCGCTGGAAGCCGCCGCCGGAAAATACGGCTTCCGCATCGTGGAAACGCAGGTGGAGTCGAACCTTGCCCGCCCGCGCCTCTGTGCCGTGTTTTCCGAACCGCTGCAGGCGGCGGGGGTGGATTACCAAAGCTTCGTGCAGCTTGACGATCCGGCGCTGACGGTCAGCGCGCAGGATTACCGGCTTTGCGTCGAAGGGGTGGCGCATGGCGCGCGCCCGACCGTCACCTTCCGGCAGGGTCTGCCTGCGGCGGACGGGCAGACGCTGCTGCAATCGGTCGATGTCACGGCCTATATCCGCGACCGCAACCCTGCCGCGCGCTTTCCGGGCCGCGCCTATCTGCTGCCGCGGTCGGGCGATGCCTTCCTGCCCGTGCAGACCGTCAACACCGCCGCGCTGGACCTGACGCTGTACCGCGTGACCGACCGCAACCTGCTGCGCGCCTTCCAGAACGGCTATGTCACGGCCCCGATGGCCGATTATCAGGAACCCGCCTTCACGACCGAGATCGGGACCGAGGTCTGGCAGGGCAGCGCCACCGTGGCGCAGGACCTGAACCGCGACGTGACCACCCGCCTACCCTTGGCCGAGGCGCTGGCGGGGCGCACCGCAGGTGTCTATGCCCTGCGCGCCGCCGTTCCCGGGGCCGATCCCTATGAAAGCCCCGCCGCCTGGCAATGGTTCGCCGTGACCGACCTTGGCCTGACCAGCTTGTTGGGGGCTGACGGGCTGACGGTGGTGGTCCGCAGCCTTGGCACGGCGGGGGCCAAGGCGGGGGTGACGGTGGATCTTCTGTCCACCGCGAACGAGGTCTTGGGCACCGCCACGACCGACGGTCAGGGCATCGCGCGCTTCGATGCGGGCCTGACGCGCGGGACGGGCAGCGCCGCGCCCGCGATGCTGGTCGCGCGCGACGGCGGGGACGATCTGGCCTTCCTGTCGCTGACCGATCCGGAATTCGACCTGTCCGACCGCGGGGTCGAGGGGCGCGAGGCCGCGCCGCCCGTCGATCTGTGGCTGACCACCGACCGCGGCGCCTATCGCGCGGGCGAGGCGGTCCATGTCACGGCCCTTGCCCGCGACGACCGCGCGGCGGCGATCGAAGGCTTGCCGCTGACATGGGTGCTGTTCCGCCCCGATGGCGTGGAAAACGCGCGCGGCGTGGCGAATGACTGGGGCGGGGGCTATGTGTTCACCCTGCCCGTGGCCGACAGCGCCCCGCGCGGTGTCTGGAAACTCGACCTGCGGGCCGAGGCCGATGGCCCCGCGTTGGCCAGCCGGACCTTCCTTGTCGAGGATTTCCTGCCCGAACGGATCGACTTTGCCGCGACGCTGCCCGAATCCCTGCGCCTTGGCGACGCGCCCGAGGTGGCGGTGTCGGCGCGATACCTCTTCGGCGCGCCGGGGGCCGATCTGGCGGTCGAGGGCGAGGTGCTTCTGCGCGCCGCGACCGCGGTGCCGGGCTACGCCGGATACAGTTTCGGCCGCCATGACGCGCCCTTTGCACCCGTGATGGAAGCCTTTGCCCCCGCGCGGACGGATCAGGCGGGCAATGCGGCCTTTGCCGTCGCGCTGCCCGATGTGGCCGATCCGCTGCGCCCGCTCGAGGCGCGGCTGACGGTGCGCGTGGCCGAAGGGTCGGGCCGCCCCGTGGAACGGCAGGTGACGCGGCTTCTCGCGCCGTCGGCCCCGATGGTCGGCATCCGGCCCCTGTTCGACGGGGTCGCGCCGGAAAACGGCGAGGCGCGCTTCGCGCTGGCCGGTGTCGGCACCGATGGCCAGCCCGCGCCGATGGCCGTGACGTGGGAGGTGACGCGCGTCCAGACCGACTGGCAGTGGTACCAGCTTGACGGCAACTGGATGTGGGAACCCGTGACCACCCGCTCCCGCGTGGCCGAGGGCGAGGTGACGCTGGAGGCTGGCCGCGCCGAGATCGCGGCCCCCGTGCAATGGGGCGAATACGAACTGGTCGTGCGCCGCAGCGATGGCGCAGCCGCCGAAAGCCCCGCCGAAAGCTCGGTCGCCTTTGCCGCGGGATGGTATGCGCCCGCGGGCCTTGCCGAGACGCCGGACATGCTGGAAGCCTCGCTCGACAAACCCGCCTATGCGGCGGGTGAGACGGCGACGCTTCGCATCGTGCCGCGCGCGGCGGGGACGGCGCTTGTCACCGTGATGTCGAACCGCGTCATCGAGATGAAGACGGTCGAGGTGACCGCGGGCGAGACCCTGATCCCCCTGACCGTCACCGACGACTGGGGCGCGGGGGTCTATGTCGCGGCCTCCGTGCTGCGGCCGATGGATGTCGCGGCGGGCCGCGTGCCGGGCCGCGCGCTGGGCATCGCCCATGCCGCCATCGACCCCGGCAAACGGGCGCTTGCCACCACGGTGGAGGTCGCGGCCGAGGCCGATCCGCGCGGGGTTCTGCCCGTGGCGGTCAAGGTGGAGGGCGTGGCCGAGGGCGAGGTGGCCCATGTCACCATCGCCGCCGTCGATCAGGGCATCCTGAACCTGACGGGCTTCACATCCCCCGATCCGCAGGGCTGGTATTTCGGCCAGCGCAAGCTGGGCGTGGGCATCCGCGACGTCTATGGCCGCCTGATCGACGGGCTGAACGGGGCCGAAGGCACGGTGCGGTCGGGCGGGGATGCGGGGGCCAATGCCCGCCTGCAATCGCCCCCCCCGACCGAGGAGCTGCTGGCCTTCTTCACCGGCCCGGTGGAGGTCGGTGCCGATGGCTATGCGCGCACCGAATTCACCCTGCCCGCCTTCAACGGCAGCGTGAAGGTGATGGCGGTCGCGTGGTCCAAGACGGGGATCGGGCAGGATGACGCGGATGTGCTGGTGCGCGATCCGGTGGTGGTCACCGCCGCGCTTCCGCGATTCCTGTCGCCGGGGGATGAAAGCCGCCTGCTGCTCGAGGTGGTCCATGCCTCCGGTCCCGCAGGCCGGATGGGCCTGTCGGTCGCGGCCGAGGGGCTGGCGCTGGGGGCCGTGCCGGAAACGGTGGATGTGGCCGAAAAGGGCAGGGTCGCCTTGTCCGTGCCCGTCACCGCCGGTGCGGCGGGGCTGCAGCGGCTGACCGTCACCCTTACCACGCCCGATGGCCGCGCGCTGGACAAGGTGCTGACCCTGCCCGTGCAGGTGAACGATCCCGAAATCGTCCGCATCTCGCGCTTCGATCTGGCCAAGGGCCAGACCTTCACCTTCGACCGCGCCGTATTCGACGGCCTTGGCGCAGGGGCGCGGGCGACGCTGGCGGCGGGCCCCGTGGCGCGGCTGAACGCGCCGGGCCTGCTCGCGGCGCTGGACCGCTATCCCTATGGCTGCACCGAACAGATTGCGTCGAAGCTGCTGCCGCTTCTTTATTTCGACGACATCGCCGTGGCGATGGGCATCGGCGCGGACGGCGATCTGCCGGTGCGGATCAACCAGTCGATCGCGGAAATCCTGTCCAATCAGGGGGCCGAGGGGGCCTTTGGCCTGTGGCAGCCCGGATCGGGGGATGCGTGGCTCGATGCCTTTGTGACCGATGTCCTGAGCCGTGCGCGCGCACGCGGCCATGCGGTGCCCGACACGGCCTTCCGCGCGGCGCTCGACAACCTCCGCAATCAGGTGAACTACGCCGCCGATTTCGATTACGGCGGCGAGGCGCTGGCCTATGCCCTGATGGTGCTGGCGCGCGAAGGGGCGGCGGCCATCGGCGATCTGCGCTACTATGCCGATGTGAAGGCCGATGCCTTTGCCACGCCCACGGCGCTGGCCCAGCTGGGCGCGGCGCTGGCGGCCTATGGCGACCAGACCCGCGCGGACGCGATGTTCGCCCGTGCGGGCGCGATGCTCGACGCGCAGGCGGTCGAGACGGAGCAGCTCTTCCGCGCCGATTACGGCACGGCCTATCGGGACGCGGCCGCCGTTCTGGCGCTGGCGGCCGAGGTCGGCTCGACCGCCGTGGACCGCGAGGCGCTGACCGACCGGATCGGCCGGCAGGGGCAGTTGTCCACGCAAGAGGCGACATGGGCGCTTCTGGCCGCCAATGCGCTGATCGACCGGCGCGGGGTGGACGGGCTGACCGTCGATGGCGCCCCCGCCCAAGGGCCGCTGGTCCGGATGGCCGATGCGGCCAGCCTGCAACCCGTGGCGATCCGCAACGAAGGCGCGGATACGACGCTGACCGTCACCACCTTCGGCGTGCCGGTCGAGGATGCGGGCGCGGGCGGGAACGGCTATGCCATCGCGCGCAGCTACGTCACGCTCGACGGCCAGCCTGCACGTCCCGATGGCGTGGCGGTGGGCACGCGGCTGGTGGCGGTGCTGGACGTGACCCCCTTCGACAGGGGCGAGGCGCGGCTGATGGTCACCGACCCCCTGCCCGCGGGGTTCGAGATCGACAACCCGAACCTGATTTCCGCAGGCTCCGTCCCCGCGCTGGCCGCGCTGGGAGCCACGGCCGATGTCACGCATAGCGAATTCCGGCAGGACCGTTTCCTTGCCGCGATCGACCGCACGGATGCCACGCCCTTCCGGCTGGCCTATGTCGTCCGCGCCATCTCGCCCGGTGCGTTCCACCACCCCGCACCGTCGGTCGAGGACATGTACCGCCCCGACTTCCGCGCGCGGGGCGAGACGGGCCGGATCACCGTGACGGAGTGATGCGCGCCCGCTGGACCCTTGCGCTGGCCTTCGCCCTCTGGGCGGGGGCCGCGGCGCGCGACGGGGCGGACCACTGGATCGCGGCGACGGTGCTGCCGCCCCTCGTGCCGCAGACATCGGTGCAGGTGCTGGACCGCGACGGCGACCTCCTGCGCGCCTATACCGTGGCCGATGGCCGCTGGCGGCTGCCCCTGTCGGCGGCCGAGGCCGATCCGCGCTTTCTGGCGATGCTTCTGGCGTTCGAGGACCGCCGCTTTCCCGACCATACGGGCGTCGATCCGCTCGCACTCGCGCGGGCGGTGGCGCAGGCGGCGTGGAACGGGCGGGTCGTGTCGGGCGGGTCCACCCTGACCATGCAGGTCGCGCGCCTGCTGGAGGAATCGGGCACGGGCCGCCTGTCGGGCAAGCTGCGCCAGATGCGGGTGGCGCTGGCCTTGGAACGGCGGCTGACGAAGGACCAGATCCTGACGCTTTACCTGCAACTGGCGCCCTATGGCGGCAATGTCGAAGGGCTGCGGGCGGCATCGCTGGCCTATTTCGGCAAGGAGCCGCGCCGCCTGACGCCGGCCGAGGCCGCGCTGCTGGTCGCCCTGCCGCAATCGCCCGAAGCCCGCCGCCCCGACCGCCACCCCGACGCGGCGGCCCGCGCGCGTGACCGCGTGCTGGCCCGCGCCGCGGGGGCGGGGATCGTGACAGGGGACGAAGCGCAGGCCGCGCGGCGCGAGGTGGTGCCCACCGCCCGCCGCCCCGTTCCGGCGCTGGCCCCGCATCTGGCCGACCGCGCCCGCGCCGACGCGCCCGAACGGCGGACGCATCGGCTGACCATCGACCGCCCGCTGCAGATCGCGCTGGAACGGCTGGCCGCCGACACGGTCGCCGCGCAGGGCGAACGCCTTCAGGCCGCCATCGTGGTGGCCGACCATGCCAGCGGCGAGATCCTCGCCTCGGTCGGGTCCGCCGCTTTCCGTGCCGATGCGCGGCAGGGCTTCGTCGACATGACGCAGGCGCTGCGGTCGCCCGGATCGGCGCTGAAGCCGCTCGTCTACGGGCTCGCCTTCGACGAAGGCTTCGGACATCCCGAAACCATGATCGAGGACCGGCCCACCCGTTTCGGCACCTATGCCCCGCAGAATTTCGACCGCCAGTATCGCGGCACGGTCCGCATGCGCGAGGCGTTGCAGCTGTCGCTCAACATCCCCGTCGTCAGCCTGACCGAGGCGATGGGCCCCGCCCGCCTGCTGGTCGCGCTGGACCGCGCGGGGGTGCGCCATGCCCTGCCCGAAGGCGCGCATGGTCTGGCCCCGGGGCTGGCCATCGCGCTGGGCGGGATCGGGGTGAACCTGCAGGACATGGTCCAGCTTTACGCCGCCATCGCGCGGGGCGGCACGGCGCTTCCCTTGCGCTGGCGGATGGAGGGCGGGGCCGCAACAGGCGCGCGGGTGCTGGGCGAGACCTCTGCCTGGCAGGTGGCCGACATCCTGTCGGGCCTTGCCCCGCCGCCCGGCGCGCCCGCGAACCGTCTGGCCTACAAGACGGGCACGAGTTATGGCCACCGCGACGCATGGGCCATCGGCTTCGACGGGCGGCATGTGGTGGGGGTCTGGCTTGGCCGCGCCGATGGCACGCCCGTGCCGGGGGCCTTCGGGGCCGATCTGGCCGCGCCCGTGCTGTTTCAGGCCTTCGCGCGGCTGAAGCCCGCGCTCGACCCGCAGCCGCCCGCGCCGCCCGCGACGCTGCTGGTCGCCAATGCCCAGTTGCCGGCCAACCTGCAACGCTTCCGGTCGCGGGCGGCGGCCTTCGGTCCCGCGCCCGACGCGCCGCGCCTTGCCTTTCCGCCCGATGGCGCGCAGGTCGAACCGCTGCCGCAGGGGGTGAAGGTCAAGGTCGATGGCGGCGCGCCGCCCTTCACATGGATGGCCGATGGCGTGCCGGTCCTGACCGGCCAGCCCGCCCGCGACGCGATGCTGCCCCTTGCGGGCAAGGGCTTCGTCACCCTGTCGGTGATCGACGCCGAAGGGCGCTCGGCCCGCAGCACGATCCGCATCCGCTAGGCGCACGCCCCCCGCAGGCGCCCCGCGACGGAGCGCTTGCCGCGCGGCACGGCTTCGGCTTTGATGCGCGGCAGGGGACGGCGCCAAGCGCCGGGCGGGGACGAAGGGGCAGGACATGACGGTATCCGCGCGCAAGCGCATCTGGGGCTGGTATTTCTTCGACTGGGCCAGCCAACCCTACAACACGCTGCTTCTGACCTTCATCTTCGGCCCCTATTTCGCAGAGATCGCGCGCGGCCAGTTCATGGCCGAAGGGATGGACGCCGATGCGGCGGGGGCGGCCGCGCAGGCCTATTGGGCCGTCGGGCTGACCGTGTCGTCCATCGCCATCGCCATCCTTGCCCCCATCCTCGGCGCGATTGCCGACGGGACGGGGCGGCGGCTGGTCTGGGTCTGGTTCTTTTCGGCCTTCTACATCGGCGGGTCCTATGCGCTGTGGTTCATCGCGCCGGGCGGCGACAACCTGTTCTGGGCGGTGCTGTTCTTCGGGCTGGGCTTCATCGGGATGGAATTCGCCACCATCTTCACCAATGCCCTGATGCCCAGCCTCGGCAACCATGACGATCTGGGCGCGGTCAGCGGATCGGGCTTCGCCTTCGGCTATCTGGGCGGCGTGATCGCGCTTTTCCTGATGCTCGCGCTCTTTGCCGAGAATTCGGCGACCGGAAAGACGCTGATCGGGATCGACCCGATCCTCGGCCTCGATCCCGAAGCGCGCGAGGGGACGCGGGCCGTCGGCCCCTTCACCGCGCTCTGGTATGCGGTCTTCATGATCCCCTTCTTCCTGTGGGTGCGCGAACCGAAGGTGGAGGCGCGGCCGATCCGCATCGGGGCGGCGCTGGCCTCGCTGCGCGACCTGCTGGCATCCCTGCGCTACAGGGGCAGCCTTGCGGCCTATCTGGGATCGTCGCTGTTCTACCGTGACGCGCTGAACGCGCTGTTCGGCTTCGGCGGGGTCTATGCCTCGGGCGTGCTGAACTGGTCGATCACGCAGATCGGCGTCTTCGGCGTCGTGGGCGCCATCGCCGCCGTGATCGCCAGCTGGATCGGCGGCAGGCTCGACCGCCGCTACGGGCCGAAGCCCGTGATCGCGGGGTCGATCGTGGTGCTGATCCTTGTCTGTCTGGTGATCGTGGGCATGGACCGCGAAAGCATCTGGGGCCTGCCGCTCGATCCGTCGGGCAGCGAAGCCGATCGCATCTTCTTTGCCTGCGGGGCGATGATCGGCGCTGCGGGCGGCATGGTGCAGGCGGCCAGCCGCACGATGATGCTGCGCCACACCACCCCCGACCGCGCGACCGAGGCCTTCGGCCTGTTCGCCCTGTCCGGCAAGGTGGCCAGCTTCATCTCGCCCGCGCTGATCGCGCTTGTCACCCATGTCAGCGGGTCGCAACGCATCGGCATGGCGCCCCTGATCGTGATGTTCCTGATCGGGCTTTTCCTGCTAAGTTTCGTGCGGGCTAAGGGCGAACAGGCATGATCCGTGGCATTTTTCTGAGTTTCGTTCTGGCGCTGGCGGCGCTGCCCGCATCGGCCGAGGCCTTGGCGAACCGTCTGTTCGGCGCGCATGACGCGCCGTCGCGGCAGGACCCGATGCCCATCGGCAGCTATGCCAAGGGCTGCGCGGCGGGGCTGGTGGAACTGCCCGAGACGGGGCCGAGCTGGCAGGCCATGCGCCTGTCGCGCAACCGCAACTTCGGCCATCCGGTGATGATCGACTATCTGGTGGGCCTGTCGCAGGCGGCCCAGCAGATCGGCTGGGCGGGGCTTTACATCGGCGACATCAGCCAGCCGCGCGGGGGGCCGATGACCAGCGGCCATGCCAGCCACCAGATCGGGCTGGATGCCGATATCTGGATGCTGCCGCCGCGCCGTCTGGACCTGAGCCGCGCCGAGCGCGAGGAGATCTCGTCGATCCCCGTGCGCTCTGCCGACCAGCGGTCGGTGACCGAGAACTGGACACCGTCGCACCACGCGCTGCTCAGGGCCGCGGCATCCGACCCGCGGGTGGACCGCATCTTCGTCGCCGCCGCCGTAAAGATCGAGATGTGCAAGACCGCGACGCGCGCGGACCGCAAGTGGCTGCAGAAGATCCGCCCCGTCGCGGGCCATGACACGCATTTCCATGTGCGCCTGAAATGCCCGCCCGGTGCCGGTCTGTGCCAGACGCAGACGCCCAGCGTGGCGGAACTGTCCAACGGCGGGAACGGTTGTGACGAGACGCTGATGTGGTGGGTGACGGATTATCTGGACCCGCCGAAACCCACGAAGAAACCGAAGGACCCCGCCCCGCGCGAACGCCACCCGCGGGAATTCACGATGGCCGATCTGCCCCGCCAATGCGCCTCGGTCCTGTCGTCGGACTGACGCTCTGCCTCGCCGCTCTGGCGGGCCTGCAGGGCAGCGCGACCGGTGCGGCGGGCGCGGGCTTCCTTGCATCCCTGCCGTGGGAGATGCGCGACGCGGATTTCGGCGGCATCTCGGCAATCGAACTGGCGGCGGACGGTCAGGCCTTCGTCGCCATCACCGACAAGGGGGGCTGGATTTCGGGCCGCCTGCTGCGCGATGCGACGGGCCTTCTGACCGCGATCGAGGCAGGGCCGGTGCGGCGTCTGATGGGGCAGGAGGACGACCCCCTGCGCGCGGGCCGCCGCGATTCCGAGGGGCTTGCCATCGCGCCGGACGGCACGGCCCATATCTCGTTCGAGCAGGTGCCGCGTGTCCTGCGCTATGCCGATCTGGGCGGCAGCGCCGAGAACCTGCCCACGCCCGATGCCTTTGCCGCCTTCGACCGCAACTCGGCGCTCGAGGCGCTGGCCATCGCCCCTGACGGCACGCTTTACACGCTGCCCGAACTGTCGCCCGCCGCGGACCTGCCCTTTCCCGTCTGGCGCTTCCGCGACGGGGCGTGGAGCCAGCCCTTCGCCATCCCGCGCCGCGACGCCTTTCTGCCGGTCGGCGCGGATTTCGGCCCCGACGGGCGGCTTTACCTGCTGGAGCGGGAATTGCGCGGGCTGACCGGCTTTGCCAGCCGCGTGCGGTCATTCGCGGTGGCGGAGGGCGGCGTGGCGGACGAACGGGTGGAGATGGAAAGCCCCGCAGGCCTGCACGACAATCTGGAAGGCATCGCCGTCTGGCGCGACGGGGCGGGCGACATCCGCCTGACGATGGTGTCGGATGACAATTTCCTGTTCGTCCAGCGGACCGAGATCGTCGAATACCGCGTGCTGCCGCAGGGCTGACCGGCGGCGCGATTGCGCCAGCGGGATTGACAGGGGCGCGGCGCGGGGCTAGGGCGCAGCGTCCCCGACGGTCGGGGACCAAGTCTCCGCGACCTTGTCAAAACGGAAGTCACAGATGACCCGCATCTCCCTTTATGGCGTCGCCGCCATGACGCTTGTCGTTCTGGCGTCGAACATCCTCGTGCAATACCCCGTCGGCCAGTGGCTGACATGGGGGGCCTTCACCTATCCGCTGGCCTTCCTCGTCTCGGATATCGTCAACCGTCTGGAAGGGGCCGCCGCCGCCCGCCGCGTGGTCTATGCGGGCTTTGCGACGGGGCTGGCCTGTTCGGCTGTCGGCACGCAGATCATGGGCGAATACGGCCCGCTCGTGACGCTGCGCGTGGCGATGGGGTCGGCCATCGCCTTCCTGCTGGCGCAGCTTCTGGACATCGCGGTCTTCGACCGGCTGCGCCGCAACGTGGCATGGTGGAAGGCGCCCTTCGTCTCGACCCTTGCGGGATCGTCGCTCGATACGGCGCTGTTCTTCACCATCGCCTTCTCGGCCAGCCTGTCCTTCCTCGAACCCGGCAACGACGTCTCGTGGGCGGCGGGGCAGGTGGCGCTTCTGGGGGTCGGTCCGCAGGTGCCGTTCTGGGTGTCGCTGGGCTTTGCCGACTGGCTGGTGAAGGTCGCCGTCGATGTGGTGGCGCTGTTGCCGTTCCGGCTGGCGGTCTATCGCTTTGCCGCACGGGTTGCGTAAAAACTTTTGACAAACACAAAATCTGTGTCACGCTCCCCCTATCGAAACCCATCGAAAGGAGGTGATCCAGTGTCTAGAGCTGCATTGGAGAGAGGTGTCGGGACAGTCAGGAGGACCGTTTTCTAAGGGCAGCCCCTTAGCCAACGACCGAATGATTGGGCACGGACCTAACTGGCCCATCTCCTTGGATCTCGGAAAGGGTCGCCGCTTTGTGGCGACCCTTTCTCTTGTCGGGCATCGCCCTCTCCGGACCCCATGCTGCATGTGACCGACGCCATCGCCATCGCCGACTGGGAGCTGACGGAACAGTTCGTCCGCGCCTCCGGCCCCGGCGGGCAGAATGTGAACAAGGTCTCGACCGCCGTGGAATTGCGGTTCGAGGCGGAACGCTCGCCCCATCTGCCCGCGCCGGTGAAGGCGCGGCTCAAGCGGATCGCGGGGCGGAAATGGACGACCGAGGGCGCCATCGTCATCCAGGTGGACGAGACGCGGAGCCAGGCCCGCAACCGCGACATCGCACGCGAGCGGCTGGTCGGGATGATCCGCGAAGCGCTGGTCGCCCCGAAGAAGCGCGTGGCGACGAAACCCACATGGGGCAGCCAGCAGCGCAGGCTGGCGGCCAAGTCCGTGCGGGGCGAGGTCAAGGCGATGCGCGGAAAGGTGGAGGGCGAGGACTGAGCCCCCCGCACCACGCCCGCCAGCGGGGGGCCAGCCCCCCGCACCACGCCCACCGGCGGGGGGCCAGCCCCCCGCACCCCCCGGGATATTTGGACGAAGAGGAAGCAGGGGGGAATCAGACCTCGACCGCCTGCGCCGCCTGTTCGCCCACGCCGAAGACGCGCTTGTAGCGCGCGACCTGATCGGCCGGACCCATCGCCTTGTTGGGGTTGTCCGACAGCTTCACCGTGGGGCGGCCATTGGCGCTGACCGCCTTGCAGACAAGGCTGAAGGGCGCCAGACGGTCGCCCGCCAGCGCGCGGAAGTCGTTGGTCAGCATTGTGCCCCAGCCGAAGGAGACCTTGACCCGCCCGTGGAACTGGCGGTGGAGTTCCTCGATCTTTTCCACGTCCAGCCCGTCGGAGAAGATCACCAGTTTCCTTGCCGGATCCTCGCCCCGCGCCTTCCACCAGCGGATCGCGGTTTCCGCGCCGGTGGCCGGATCGCCGCTGTCGATGCGGATGCCCGTCCATGTGGACAGCCAGTCGGGCGCGTTCTTCAGGAAGCCTTCGGTGCCATAGGTGTCGGGCAGGATGATCCGCAAGTTGCCGTCATGTTCCTCGTGCCAGTCGGCAAGGACCTGATAGGGCGCCTGCGCCAGCGCGGCATCGCTTTCGGCGAGCGCCGAATAGACCATCGGCAGTTCGTGGGCGTTCGTCCCGATCGCCTCGATGTCGCGCTTCATGGCGATGCGGCAGTTGGAGGTGCCGATGAACTTCGCCCCCAGACCTTCCTGCATGGCCTGAACGCACCAGTCCTGCCAGAGGAAGGAATGGCGGCGGCGGGTGCCGAAATCGGCGATCTTCAGCGTGTCGATGGCCCGCAGCCGTTCGATCTTTTCCCAAAGCCGCGTCATCGCGCGGGCGTAAAGCACCTGCAACTCGAACTTGCCCATGCCTTTCAGCACGGCGCGCGAGCGCAGCTCCATCAGCACGGCCAGCGCGGGGATTTCCCACAGCATCACCTCGGGCCATTTGCCCTCGAAGGTCAGTTCGTACTGCCCGTCATGCTTTTCGAGGTGGTAGGGCGGCAGGCGCAGCCCTTCGAACCATTCCATGAAATCGGGGCGGAACATCTGGCGCTTGCCGTAGAAGGTGTTGCCGCGCAGCCATGTGGATTCGCCCCGCGACAGCGAGAGCGAGCGCACGTGATCGAGCTGTTCGCGCAATTCGCCCTCGTCGATCAGGTCGGCAAGGCGGACGCTTTTGGTCCGGTTGATCAGGCTGAAGGTGACGGTCGTATCCGGCTTGTTGCGGAAGATCGACTGGCACATCAGAAGCTTGTAGAAATCCGTGTCGATCAGCGACCGGACGATCGGGTCGATCTTCCAGTTGTGGTTGTGGACCCGTGTGGCGATATCGACCAAATCAATCCTCCAGCGCGACGGTGGCCGCGCGCATCTTTGCCTGCGCCTCGGCCAGCGAACCGTTCAGGTCGATGGCACGGCAGGCCCCCATGACCACCGTGGCCGCAAAGCCGAGCTTCGCGGCATCCAGCGCCGAATAGGCGACGCAGTAATCGGTGGCCAGCCCGACCAGCGTGACGCGCGTCACCCCGCGTGAGCGCAGATAGCCCTCCAGCCCCGTGGGCGTGGTCTGGTCATTCTCGAAAAAGGCCGAATAGCTGTCGATCGCGGGGCGGAAGCCCTTGCGGATCACCAGTTGCGCGGGATCGGTCCTGAGCGCGGGGTGGAAGGCCGCGCCCGTGGTCCCCTGCACGCAATGGGTGGGCCACAGGACCTGCGGGCCGTAGGGCATCTGGGTCAGGCTGAAGGGGGCCGCGCCCGCGTGGTTGGCGGCGAAGCTCGCGTGGTCGGCGGGATGCCAGTCCTGCGTCAGCACGACGGTCTGGAAGGTGTCCATCAGCGCGTTGATGCGGGGGATGATCGCGTCGCCACCCGCCACGGCCAGCGCGCCGCCGGGGCAGAAATCGTTCTGGACGTCGATCACGATCAGGGCGTCGGTGGCAGGGCGCATGGGGGCCTCACGGACAGGGGATGGCAACTGCCTAGGAAACGCGGGCGGGTGCGTCAATGGCGACGGGAAGGGATGGCTTGATTTCGAAGGCGCGCGGGTGCATCCCGCGCCCATGCTGACCGTCGCCGCGCTGTATCACTTCGCCCGCTTTCCCGACCCCGCCGCGCTGAAGGGGCCGCTTCTGGACCTGTGTCTGGCGCAGGGGGTGAAGGGCACGCTCCTCTTGGCGGGCGAGGGGATCAACGGCACCGTCGCTGGAACGCGGGCGGGGATCGACGCGGTGATCGCCCATATCCGCGCGCTGCCCGGCTGCGCCGGGCTCGACTGGAAGGAAAGCCCCGCGCCCGTGATGCCCTTCGGCCGCATGAAGGTGAAGCTGAAGCGCGAGATCGTGACGATGGGCCGGCCCGACGTGGACCCGACCGCCGCGGTGGGCCGCTACGTCGCGCCCGCGGACTGGAACGACCTGATCCGCCAGGCCGATGTCGCCGTGATCGACACGCGCAACGATTACGAGGTGGCGATCGGCACCTTCGACGGGGCGGTGGACCCTGCGACGCGGTCCTTCCGCGACTTTCCGGCATGGTGGGACGCGAACCGCGAGCGGTTCCACAACAAGCGTATCGCCATGTTCTGCACCGGCGGCATCCGCTGCGAGAAATCCACCAACTGGCTGATCCAGCAGGGGGTGGAGGAGGTCTATCACCTGAAGGGCGGCATCCTGAAATATCTGGAGGATGTGCCGCCCGAGCAGTCGATGTGGCAGGGCGAATGCTTCGTCTTCGACGGGCGCGTGTCGGTCGGGCACGGGCTGGTGCCGGGGCAGATGTCGTCCTGCAATGCCTGCCGCCGCCCGCTTGCGCCCGAAGACCGCGCAAGGCCGGAGTATGAGGAAGGCGCCGCCTGCCACCACTGCATCGCGCAATATGACGAGGATGACCGCGCGCGCTTCCGCGAGCGTCACCGCCAGATGAAACTGGCCGAGGCGCGGGGCGAGCGGCATCTGGGCGGCTGACCGCGCCGCCCCCCTGCCATCTGTCAGCGCAGGCGCATGTCGGCCGCGTCGAAGAACATCGCCTCGCCCGCCGCGAAGCCCACGCCGACGCGCGATCCGGCGGCGGGGATGACGTTGCCCTTCGCCTCGATCACCAGCTTCTCGCCCGTGGGGGCGGTGACGTGGATGTAGCTGACGCCGCCCAGCGCCTCGGTCACCTCGACCAGATGGGTGGTGCCTTCGGTCACGCTCAGGTGCTGCGGGCGCAGGCCGATGGTCACCTTGGTGCCTGCGGCGGGCAGGCGGGCGCTGGTCGGCACGTCCGCCGCCAGCCCCGCGACCGTCGCCGCGCCGTTGCCCGCCGTGGCGGCAAGGAAGTTCATCGCGGGGCTGCCGATGAAGCCCGCCACGAAGCGGTTGTCGGGGTCGTGGTAGAGGTCGAGCGGCTTGCCCACCTGTTCCACCCGCCCCTTTCGCAGGACGACGATCTTGTCGGCCAGCGTCATCGCCTCCACCTGGTCATGGGTGACGTAGATCATCGTGGCCCCGATCTCGCGGTGCAGGCGGGCGATTTCCACCCGCATTTCCACCCGCAGTTCGGCATCGAGGTTCGAGAGCGGCTCGTCGAACAGGAACACTTCGGGCCCGCGCACGATGGCCCGCCCGATGGCGACGCGCTGGCGTTGGCCGCCCGACAGCGCCTTGGGCTTGCGTTCCAGAAGCTCCTCCAGCTTCAGGATGCGGGCGGCCTCGGCCACCTTGGCCGCGATCTCGGCCTTGGGGTGGCCGGTCATCTTCAGCCCGAAGCCCATGTTTTCGGCCACCGTCATATGCGGGTAAAGCGCATAGGTCTGGAACACCATCGCCACGCCGCGTTCGGACGGATCGGCCTGCGTCACATCCCGCGCGCCGATGCGGATGCTGCC
>JBEEOG010000163.1:0-14229 GCA_041191745.1 Pseudomonadota bacterium
CCTGCGGCATGACGGTCTAATCAGGCCGCAGAGCTTTGCATGGCACGCCCCGCAGGCGCGCCAAGATACGGGAGATGCTGCCGATGAAGGTCCTCGTGCCTGTCAAACGGGTGATCGACTACAACGTGAAGGTCCGCGTGAAGGCGGACGGATCGGGTGTCGATCTGGCCAACGTGAAGATGTCGATGAACCCCTTTGACGAGATCGCCGTGGAAGAGGCGATCCGCCTGAAGGAAAAGGGCGTGGCGACCGAGGTCGTCGTCGTCTCCATCGGCGTGAAGCAGGCGCAGGAGACGCTGCGGACCGCGCTCGCCATGGGGGCCGACCGCGCCATCCTGATCGAAGCCGCCGCCGATGTGCATACCGACATCGAACCCCTTGCCGTAGCCAAGCTGCTGGCGGGCGTGGTCAAGGAGGAAGGCCCCGGTCTGGTGATCTGCGGCAAGCAGGCCATCGACAACGACATGAACGCCACGGGCCAGATGCTGTCTGCGCTGCTGGGCTGGTCGCAGGCCACCTTCGCCTCCGAAGTCGCCGTCGAGGGCGACACGGCGAAAGTCACGCGCGAGGTGGACGGCGGGCTTCAGACCATCGCGGTCAAGATGCCCACGATCATCAGCGTGGACCTGCGCCTGAACGAGCCGCGCTACGCGTCGCTGCCGAACATCATGAAGGCCAAGACCAAGCCGCTCGCCACCAAGACCCCCGCCGATTACGGCGTGGACGTCGCCCCCCGCCTGTCGGTCGTCAAGACGGTCGAACCGGCGGGCCGCAAGGCGGGCGTGAAGGTCGGCTCGGTGGACGAGCTGATCGCGAAACTGAAAGACGAAGCGGGGGTGATCTGACATGGCCGTTCTTCTGCTTGCCGATGTGAATGACGGGCAACTGGCCACCGATGCCGTGGCCAAGGCGCTGAGCGCGGTGAAGGCTCTGGGCGAGGTGCATGTGCTGGTCGCCGGCACCTCTGCCGCTGCCGCGGCGGAAGCGGCGAAGCTCGACGGCGTGGCCAAGGTGCTGCACGCCGATGACGCAGCCCATGACCACGGGATGGCCGAACCCATCGCCGCGCTGGTCGTCGGTCTGGCGGGGGGCTACAGCCACATCGCCGCCGCCGCGACCGCCTTTTCCAAGAACGTCCTGCCCCGCGTCGCGGCACTGCTCGACGTGATGGTGATCTCGGACGTGACGGCGGTCGTCGATGCCGACACCTTCGAGCGCCCGATCTATGCGGGCAACGCCGTGCAGACGGTGAAATCCTCGGACGGCAAGAAGGTCCTGACGGTCCGCACCGCGTCCTTCGCCGCGGCCGCCAGCACCGGTTCGGCTGCGATCGAGAAGGTCGCCGCTGCCGCCGACGGGTCGCTGTCGACATGGGTCGAGGACAAGGTGGCCGCGTCGGACCGCCCCGAACTGACCAGCGCAGGCATCGTCGTGTCGGGTGGCCGTGGCGTGGGAAGCCAAGAGAACTTCGCCATGATCGAAAAGCTCGCCGACAAGCTGGGGGCCGCCGTCGGCGCGTCCCGCGCGGCGGTCGATTCGGGCTATGCCCCGAACGACTGGCAGGTGGGCCAGACCGGCAAGGTCGTCGCCCCCACGCTCTATGTGGCCGTCGGCATCTCGGGCGCGATCCAGCACCTTGCGGGGATGAAGGACTCCAAGGTCATCGTCGCCATCAACAAGGACGAAGAGGCCCCGATCTTCCAGGTCGCGGACTATGGCCTTGTGGGCGACCTGTTCGCCGTCGTGCCGGAACTGACCGAAAAGCTCTGACCGCCGCGCATGCGGGGGCAGGCCAAGGCGCGGGGGCACACCCCGCGCCTTTTTCCTTAGCCCAGCCCGCGCAGGACGGGCGCCAGCGCGCCCGCGATTTCCGCATGGGCCGCGGGGCCGGGCAGGCCGCGCGCCGCCGCTTCCTCGGACGAGTCGAACACCATGCCCGCCGTGCCCTGTGCCCGCGCGAAGGGGCTGGTGACGACCTCGACATATTCATTGGCATGGCGGCGGATCGCGTCGATCATCGCCCGATCCACAAGGGGGGCATCCCCCTCGGGCACAAGCGCCTGTCCCGCTGCGGGCGGGGCCGCCGATCCGACCCAGAGCAGCACCTTCACCCCCGGCAGGCGCGACAGCACCGTTTTCATCCGCCCCTGCCACGCCTGCCGCAATTCCTCGGCCAGCACACCGAACTTGTCGGGCGAGGCCGCCCGAAGGCTGCCCAGCATGTGCCGCACGAAGCTGAATTCGGTGAAGTCCACCTCGCGGTAGAGCGACTGGAGAAGCGGCGAGGCGCGCAGGAAGCGGTCATTCCGGCGCGGATGGACAGAATAAAGGCGGTTCGTCAGGTTCACCGCCCCCGGGATCTGCACCACCGTGACCGCCGCCCGCGCGGCCACGTCCAGCACGGCCGGATCGTTCAGCCAGACATCCGGCCCCGCCTGCATCGCGCCAAGGTTCACCGACACCCGCCCCGTCGCCGTTTCGCACAGGGCGGGAAAGGGGGTGGGCACGAATTTGCCGTAGGTCTCGCTTCCGCCGAGAAAGGCCACGAAGGGCCGGTCCAGACTGCGCGACGGCCCGCGGAACAGCAGCCGCGACCGCCCGTAGCGGCAGGAAAGATAGTCCAGCGCCGCAGCGCTGCGTTGATGGAAAGCCATCGCACACACCCGTCTTGTTCACACCCGCGTCCATCCTCGGCGTCGCGGGTAAACGGGCGGCTAAAGACGGCCTTTGAATCGGTTTCGACGGGGTTTCCCGCCCTTGCGTGACGGCGCGCAGGGTGCATAAGGTCTTTCGCAACCGCAGAAGGGATCAGCGTCATGGCAGATATCCGCACCGTCGGCGTCGTGGGCGCAGGGCAGATGGGCAACGGCATCGCGCATGTCTTTGCGCTGGCGGGCTATGTTGTCCTGTTGAACGACATCAGCCAGACCAGCCTCGACAAGGCCTTGGCCACCATCGGCAAGAACCTCGACCGTCAGGTGTCGCGCGGCAAGATCACGGATGCCGACCGGACCGCCGCGCTGGGGCGCATCCGCACCACGCTGAAGCTGTCGGACCTCGGCCCGACCGACCTGATCATCGAAGCGGCGACCGAACGCGAAACCGTCAAGCAGGCGATCTTCGAGGATCTTCTGCCGCATCTGAAGCCGTCGACCATCCTGACGTCGAACACCTCGTCCATCTCGATCACGCGGCTGGCCAGCCGGACCGACCGGCCAGAGAAGTTCATGGGCTTTCACTTCATGAACCCCGTGCCGGTGATGCAGCTGGTCGAACTGATCCGCGGCATCGCCACGGATCAGGAAACATGGGACAGCCTGCACGAGGTGGTCCGCAAACTCGGCAAGACGGCGGCGAGTGCCGAGGATTTCCCCGCCTTCATCGTCAACCGCATCCTGATGCCCATGATCAACGAGGCGGTCTATACGCTCTATGAAGGCGTGGGCAACGTGAAATCGATCGACGAGTCGCTGAAACTCGGCGCGAACCACCCGATGGGCCCGCTGGAACTGGCCGATTTCATCGGGCTCGACACCTGCCTTGCGATCATGAACGTGCTGCATGACGGACTGGCGGACACGAAATACCGCCCCTGCCCCCTGCTGACGAAATATGTCGAGGCAGGCTGGCTTGGCCGCAAGACGCAGCGCGGCTTCTACGACTATCGCGGCGACGTGCCGGTGCCGACGCGGTGACACGGGCGATCTTCTGGCAAACATCGTCAGGGCGGAGGTTTCCGGGGAACGTCCCGCCGCAATGCGGGCAAGTCGCGCGCGATCCTTCGCAGACACGCGAAGAAGATTTTTCGTCCGAAAAATCTTCGCCCCCCGCCGGACGCCGCACCGCATGACCAAGACCCCCACCTCGCGCATCGACAGGCTTCTGTCCTCCATGGGCTACGGCTCGCGGGCCGAGATGGCGCGCATGGCCAAGGCGGGCGGGATCGTGCTGGACGGGGCAGAGATTTCCGATGTCAGCCGGCGCATCGCGCTGACGCCCGATCTGCCCGCGCGCCTGCGGATCGACGGCGAAGCGCTCGATCCCCTGCAGGGGATGGTGATCCTCTTGAACAAGCCCCTCGGCATGACCTGCTCGCACAAGGAGGATGGCCCGCTCGTCCATGACATCCTGCCCCGCCGCTGGCGGGCGCGCGATCCGGCGATTTCCACCGTGGGCCGGCTGGACAAGCAGACCTCGGGCCTTCTCCTCCTCACCGATGACGGCGATCTTCTGCACCGCATCATCAGCCCCAGGCGCCATATCCGCAAAACCTATCGCGCGACGCTCGCGCGGCCGCTGACCGGCAACGAGGGCGCGCGCTTCGCCGCGGGCGACATGATGCTCGAGGGCGAGACGAAGCCGCTCGCCCCTGCCGAACTGGTCGTGCTCTCGCCGACAGAGGCGCTGCTGACCGTGACCGAAGGGCGCTACCATCAGGTCCGCCGCATGTTCGCGGCCACGGGCAACCATGTCACGGCGCTGCACCGGATCAGCCTTGGCGGGCTGACGCTGCCCGACGGGATGGCCGCGGGGGACTGGCGGCTGCTTGACGCGACCGCGATCGCCACGATCTTTGCCGAGCGCGGCACGCCCTGACGCGCAGCCCCGACCTGTCAGGACGGGGAGCCGATTTTTCGCAGGAAAATCGTCACTTCCCCAAGGACAGCGTATGGTCCCGCAACCAGGCGAGGAAGCCGCGCGGGTTGCCTTCCCACTTCTTCAGCTCGTCCGCCGGAATGGGCTGGCCGATCACGGGGCGGGTGGGTTTGAACAGGCAGCGCCGGATCTCGTAAAGCAGCAAGCCCTGCCGCAGCGTGTCCGAGATCTGGTTGGCGATCTGGAAGGCGCGGCTGTTCTGGCCGGGAAAGAAGATCGGCAGGATCGTCGCGCCCGAGGAACGGACGATCTTGTGGGTGAAGACGTTCCATTCCGCCTCGACCGCGGGGCCCCACCAGCCCTCGCTCATCGCCACCTTGCCCGCGGGGAACAGGATGATGACGCCCCCCGCCTTCAGGTGCTTCATCGTCTCGTCCCGCATCTGCAGGCCCAACTCGCGCGCATTGTCCTCATGCGGGAAGGGGACGGGGATCATGAAATCCTCGACCTCGGGGATGCCGGTCAGCAGGCTGCGGGTCAGGATCTTGAAATCCGACCGCACGCGGTTGACGATTTCCGCAAGCACCATCCCGTCCACCAGCCCCGACGGATGGTTCGACACGACAACCAGCGGGCCGGTCCTCGGGATCAGCGCGATCTCCTCGGGCGGGGTCTGGATGGTGATCCCCATCTGGCGGATCGCCTTGGGCCAGAAGGGCGCACCGACCGGCGCGCCCGTGCGTTCGAAATCGCGGATCAGCCGCAACAGCGTGACCTTCGCGGTCAGCCATTCCAGCGTGCGGATCGTGTTGGCCTTGAGCGGATTCTTGAAGGTGCCCGCATAGGACAGGCGGCGCATGTCATAGGGGCGTTCGGCCCGCGCGGCCCTGCGGCGTGCAAGTTCCTCCTCGCTCACGTCGAGGCTGCGGATGTCTTCGCTTTGCGAGGTCTCGGTCAAGCGCGATCTGCCATCTGGGTCCGACGCGTCTCAGTAGTCTTCGCCGAACCGGTTTGCAACCAGAGCCTCCAGCGCGTCGGCAAGCTTCTCGGCCTCGGCCCCGCTGCAGCGCACGTCGATCTCGGTCCCGCGCGAGGCGGCGAGCATCAGAAGCCCCATGATGGAATCGCCCGACACGGTCATGCCGTCCTTGCTGACCTCGGCCGCCGCATCATGGGATTCCACCACTTCCACGAATTTCGCCGAGGCGCGGGCATGCAGCCCTTTTTCGTTGATAATCCGAAAGCTTCGCGCCGTCATTGCCGTCCTTCCCCCGCCCTCAGGCACCGCCGCCAAGGTCGAGGCTGTTGATGTACTTCCGTCCCGCATCCAGCGCCGCCGCCACCGCTTCGGCCACGGGCAGGTCGCGCGATTTCGTCAGTTTGATCAGCATCGGCAGATTCGCGCCATAGACGATGCGCCGGTCCGGCCCGCAACAGGCCATCAGCGACAGGTTCGACGGCGAGCCGCCGAACATGTCCGTCACCACCACCACGCCGGCCCCGCGGTCCACGCGATCGGCGGCGGCGCAGATTTCGGCCTGCTTGGCGCTGCGGTCGTGATCATCCTCGATCGCGATGGCCTGCATCGCGTCCTGTCTGCCCACGACATGTTCGACCGCCGAGAGATATTCCCGCGCCAGCCCGCCATGCGCAACGATCACGATACCGATCACGCGATCACCCCGGTTCCGAGGGCGCGACAGGTTTCGTCCCTGCCGCCCGCCGTTCAAGTTCCCGGTGTCGTTTTGACACCGGCCAACCGGCCTCTGCAAGCGCTTTGGCCAACATTTCCACAATCGCCACCGACCTGTGCTGCCCGCCCGTGCAGCCCAGCCCGATGGACAGATGCGCCTTGCCCTCTGCGACCTGCGCGGGCAGCAGGAAACGGACCAGATCGCTGATCTTTTCGAAGAAGGGGGCAAAGCGCGGATCGGCCGCGATATGCGCCGCCACCGCCGGATCGCGCCCGTCGAGGTCGCGCAGCGCCGCCACCCAATGCGGATTGGACAGGAAGCGGCAGTCGAAGACAATATCCAGCCCCCGCGGCAGGCCGCGCTTGTAGCTGAAGGATTGCAGCGACACTGACAGGCGCTGCCCGCCCTCGCGCCCGAAGCGCAGGCCGATCTCGGCCTTCAGGTCGTGGGGCGACATCTCGGTCGTGTCCACCAGATGCTCGGCCCGCGCGCGGATCGGCGCCAGAAGGTCGATCTCGCGCGCGACGCCCTCTTCCGGCGTTTCCTGCGCGGCCAGCGGGTGGCGGCGGCGCGTCTGCGAATAGCGGCGGATCAGTTCGGCTTCGGCACAGTCGAGGTAGATGACCTCGAGCGCCACGCGCGCGTCGCGGGTCAGCCCGTCGATCAGTTCGATCAGGGCCGTGGCGTTGAAGTCGCGGTTCCTGACATCCAGCCCCAGCGCGATCGGCCGGTCGAGCGGCGGCCCGTCGATCAGCCGCGGCACAAGGCTGAGCGGCAGGTTGTCGATCACCTCGAAGCCGATGTCCTCCAGCGCGTGGATCGCCGTGGAGCGCCCCGCGCCCGACGGGCCCGTGACCAGCACCAGCTGGTGCTCTTGGCGCTGTGCGCGTTCTTGCATGTCCCGCGGGGCTTTCAGCTGTGCCTGCCACCCTTCAGATAGGCCAGAAGGGCAGCTGGAAAATGGGCGGTCTGCTGCGCGTGCACAAGGGCGACTGTCCGTCCGAGGTAGGTCACATGTCGGTGCGGCGGCAGTCTTTCGGTCTCGGCCACCCCCATATCGACGGCCAGCACCACCCGCGCCCCGTCTAAGGGCGGGACATTCAGGATACCGATGCCGCGCGCCTCGATCAGGCCGCGCAGGGCGGGCGGGCAGGTGGCGTGCAGCGCATCGCCCCGAAGCGACAGGATCGTGCGGTCATCCGCGACGAGCCCCGCCCCCAGCGCCATCAGCGACAGCGCCAGCGCCGACTTGCCCGACCCCGACGGGCCGAGGATCAGAAGCCCCCGCCCCTCCAGCGCCACGCAGCCGGCATGGACGGTGATCGATCCCTCGTCCACATCCCGCCCCTAGACCGGAAGCCCGACGACGAAGCGCGCGCCCAGCGGGTCCGAGGTGACGTCGGCATGGGTCGGGCGGATGTTCTCGGCCCAGATCACGCCGCCATGCGCTTCGACAATCTGCTTCGAGATGGCAAGGCCAAGGCCCGAATGGTTGCCGAAATCGCCCTGCGGACGTTCGGAATAGAAGCGCTTGAAGACCTTGGTCAGCGCTTGTTCGGGGATGCCCGGCCCCGTATCCTCGACCACGATCAGCACGCGGTTCTGCCGCTTGCGCGCCCAGACGCGGACGGCGTCGCCATCCTCGCAGAAGCTGACCGCATTGGTGATCAGGTTGACGAAGACCTGCGCCAGCCGCGCCTCCAGCCCGTGGATCAGGATCGGGTCGGGCGGGAAATCGGTGACGAACTCCACCCCTTTCTCGGCCGCCTGCTGGCCGAGGTATTCCGACAGGTTCGACAGCGTCTTGACGAGGTTGAACTCCTCCTCCTCCTCCTTCACCAGCTCGCTGTCGAGGCGCGAGGCGTTGGAGATGTCGCTGACCAGACGGTCCAGACGGCGCACGTCATGTTCGATCACGTCCAGCAGCTTCTCGCGCTGGTCGTCGCGCTTGGCCACCCGCAGCGTGCCCACGGCGGACCGCAGGCTGGCCAGCGGGTTCTTGATCTCGTGCGCGACATCGGCGGCGAACTGTTCGTTCGCGTCGATCCGGTCGTACAGCGCCGCCACCATGCCCCGCAGCGCGACCGACAGGCGCCCGATCTCGTCGGGGCGGGCGGCAAGGTCGGGGATGCGGATACGGCTGGGCGCGGTCTTGCGCCCGTCGCGGTCACGGCCCAGTTCGGCGGCGGCGGCAAGGTCGGACAGCGGATTGGCGATGGTCGAGGCCAGCACCAGCGACAGGCCAAAGCTGACCATCAGCGCGATGACGAACATCTGCAGGACCTGTTCGCGTTCGTAGCGCACCAGCCGGTCGATCTCGCCCTCGGCCGAGGTCATGCCCACGACCGACACGACCGCGCCGTCGCGCAGCACGGGCGTCGCCACGCTGAAGACCGCCCCGCCATCGGGGCCGCGCCCCGTGGTCACGACGGTGCCGCCCTCGGCCGCCCTGGGATACAGCGCGCGGACCAGCGCTTCGGGATCAAGGCGCGCGGCTTCCCCGTCGTCGCGGCTGAGCAGGCCCGACACGCCGTTCCAGACGAAGTTCAGCGCATCGGTGATGATCGTGCTGCGCTCTGACAGCGGTTCCGCGCGCACAGGTCCCGTCGCGCGGCCGGTCACCTGCCCTGCCGCGTCGAACACGAACACCTCGACCCCCGGCGCGATGCCCGCCGCCGCAAGCACCCGCGCCACGGCGGCGGCTGAGGCGGTCTGGTCCTCGGGCATGGCTTCGAAGATGTCGGCGACAAGCTGCGCCTCGGTCATCATGCCCTGTTCGCGCTGGATCACCAGACTGTCGCGGAAGGGGTTCAGGAACAGCACCCCCGCCAGCAGCACGACCAGCGCCATCAGGTTGAACAGGATGATCTTGCGCGCCAGCGGAGAGCGCTTCAGCGACACGATCCCGCGCCGCCCGCGGTTTTCGCGCATGGCGGGGTCGATCCCTTCGGGGCGGACCCAGTCCTCACCCAAAAGGATATCGCCCGCTTTCGACGGGCGGGCCTGCTTGGTCATGCGCGGAGCGGCTGTCATTCTTCGTTGTAGCGGTAACCTATGCCATAGAGCGTCTCGATGGCAGAGAAGTCGTTGTCAACCGCGCGCATCTTCTTGCGGAGGCGCTTGATGTGGCTGTCGATCGTGCGGTCATCGACATAGACCTGATCGTCATAGGCCACGTCCATCAGCTGGTCGCGGCTTTTCACGAAGCCGGGGCGCTGGGCAAGGGCCTGAAGCAGCAGGAATTCGGTCACGGTCAGGGCGACATCCTGCCCCTTCCATGTCACCGAATGGCGCAGCGGGTCCATCCGGAGCTGCCCGCGTTCCATGATCTTGGTCTCTTCCGCGCTCGCCACCTCGCCCGTGGCGATGGCATCCTGACGGCGCAGTAGCGCGCGGATGCGTTCGACCAGCAGGCGCTGGCTGAAGGGCTTCTTGACATAGTCGTCCGCCCCCATCCGCAGGCCCAGCACCTCGTCGATCTCGTCATCCTTCGACGTCAGGAAGATCACCGGCATGGTCGTCTTCTGGCGCAGCCGCTGCAGCAGGTCCATCCCGTCCATGCGGGGCATCTTGATGTCGAGAACCGCCATATCCGGCAACCGGCGGTTGAAGGCATCCAGCGCCGACTGGCCGTCATTGTAGGTTTCGACCTCGAACCCTTCGGCTTCCAGCGTCATAGCGACGGACGTCAGGATATTCCTGTCGTCGTCAACAAGCGCGATCCTTGCCATGAAAGTGTCCCTTGCTGCCCGTTATACTGGTTTTGCGCGGATGATCGGGTTTCCGACCTTAAGAATCAACCGGAATGTACGAATCGGTGCCCAAGGCCACACTTCCGTGCCACAATTTCATCGCAGCTTTGGCCAAATTGCCGCACATGCCCGAACGGGCCCGCGATGGTTGCGCTAAACGGGAAATGGTTGCGCTAACGCCCGATCTGCAGGCTTTTCAAACGCAGGACGCATGTTATAGCCCGAAACCAGAGGGAGGGCCCCGCCCGGGGCGACCTTGGCGATCCATTGGCCCGGATCGCGGATCGGGACTGAACAGGCTGGCTGAAATGCCGGCATCAGGAGCTTGCAGGATGACGAACGGACGCGTGAACCCAGCGCATCAATTGGCACATCAAGGCATCACGGGACTGGGCAACGTCTATTACAACAGCATCGAGCCCGCCCTGATCGACGCCGCCGTGCAGCGCGGCGAGGGCAAGCTGGGTCTCGGCGGTGCCTTCCTCGTCTCGACGGGCCAGTTCACGGGCCGCTCGCCCAAGGACAAGCATGTCGTCCGCACCGCCTCGGTCGAAAACACCGTCTGGTGGGAAAACAACGCCGCGCAGTCGCCCGAAGGGTTCGAACGCCTCTACCAGGACATGCTCGCCCACATGCAGGGCCGGGATTACTTCGTGCAGGACCTCTATGCCGGGGCCGATCCGGTGCACCGTCTGGACGTGCGCGTGGTGACGGAACTGGCCTGGCACGGCCTTTTCATCCGCCACCTGCTGCGCCGCCCCGCGCGCGAGGAGCTGGACAGCTTCGTTCCCGAATGGACGATCATCAACTGCCCGTCCTTCAAGGCCGATCCCGCCCGCCACGGCTGCCGGTCGGAAACCATCATCACGATGAATTTCGACCGCAAGCTGATCCTGATCGCCAACACCCAATATGCGGGCGAGAACAAGAAATCCGTCTTCACCCTGCTGAACTACCTGCTGCCCGAAAAGGGCGTGATGCCGATGCACTGCTCGGCCAACCACGCGCTGGGCAATCCGGTGGACACGGCGGTGTTCTTCGGGCTGTCGGGCACGGGCAAGACGACCCTCTCGGCCAGCCCCGACCGCACGCTGATCGGCGATGACGAACACGGCTGGTCCGATCGCGGCACCTTCAACTTCGAGGGCGGCTGCTACGCCAAGACCATCAACCTGAACCCCGAGGCGGAGCCCGAGATCTACCGCACCACCCACACCTTCGGGACGGTGGTGGAGAACATGGTCTACGACCCCGAGACGCTGGTGCTCGACTTCGACGATGACAGCCTGACCGCCAACACCCGCTGCGCCTATCCGCTGGAGCAGATCTCCAACGCCTCGGCCACGGGTCTGGGCGGGCATCCGAAGAACATCGTCATGCTGACCTGCGATGCCTTCGGCGTGCTGCCCCCCATCGCGCGGCTGACGCCCGCGCAGGCGATGTACCACTTCCTGTCGGGCTTCACGTCCAAGGTCGCGGGCACCGAACGCGGCGTGACGGAACCGACCCCCACCTTCTCCACCTGCTTCGGCGCGCCCTTCATGCCGCGCCGGCCCGAGGTTTACGGCAAGCTTCTGCAGCAGAAGATCGCCAAGCACGGTGCCGTCTGCTGGCTGGTGAACACCGGCTGGACGGGCGGGGCCTATGGCACGGGCAAGCGCATGCCGATCAAGGCCACGCGCGCGCTGCTCTCGGCCGCGCTGGACGGATCGCTCGGGCAGGTGGAGTTCCGCCGCGACCCGAACTTCGGCTTCGAGGTTCCGGTGACCGTGGCGGGCGTGGATGCGACGCTTCTGAACCCGCGCGACACCTGGGCCGACAAGGCCGCCTATGACGCGCAGGCGGCCAAGCTCGTGTCGATGTTCGCCGACAACTTCGCCCAATACGTCCCCTTCATCGACGAGGACGTGAAGGCCGCCGCGATCGGCTGACGCGGCGCAGGCAGTGACCGAAGGGCAGGCACCGCAGGGCGCCTGCCCTTTTCACATCAGCGCCTGCCGGATCAGGTTCAGCCCCGTCAGCACCAGCAACGCTTGGGTCCAGCGCCGGAAGCGCGCCTGATCCAGCCTGTCCTGCAGCCGGAAGCCCAGCGCCATCCCCACCACCGCCGGAACACACAGCGCCGCCGAAAGCCCGAGGCTTTGCGGATTGGCCACCCCCGTCTCCAGATGCGCGGCCAGAAGCGCCACCGCGCCGATCAGGAAGACGACACCCTGCACGCGCACCGTTTCCTGCTTCTCGGCCCCGACCGACAGCAGATAGACCAGAAGGGGCGGCCCCCAGATGCCCGACACGCCGCCGTAAAGCCCGCCGATCACCCCCAGCGCCCATTCCGCCGGACGGCGGTGCGACAGCCGCAGCGCCAGCGGCAGACCCGCCAGTTGGGCCGCGGCAAAGGCCGTGACCGGAATCCCGAGGATCAGCAGATAGGCCGTGCGCGGGATGTCCTCCAGAAACTGGGCCGAGATCAGGATGAAGAGGACGGTCCCCGCCAGAAAGCGCCGGTAGGTCCATGCCGCGTCCAGCGCCGCCCCCAGCCCCTGCCGCGTCGCCTGCCGCAGGTTGGTGACCAGCGTGGGCAGGATCAGCGCCGCCACCGCCAGTTCCGGCGGCATCAGGCTGCCAAAGGCCGACACCATGATCAGCGGCATGGCAAAGCCCACCGCGCCTTTGACGAAACCGGCAAACAGCGTGACGCCCAGCGCCACCCCAAAGGCCCAGAGCGGCAGCCCGCCCGTCACGATCCCGACGATCCCGTCCATCTTTCCCCCGCCCTTTCCCGCTGGTTACCGCGATGGCGCGGCGACCGGAACCACCGATGCGCGGAAAGATCGGCTGCGACATTTTCATTCGCATGACGTCACGTCGTTGAATTTTTCTTGCTCACCCCCCGAAACCGCTCTACCTCTTTCGCAGTTGCAGAAAACGATTCCGCGCCGGAGCAGACCCATGCCGCATGATGGCCAGACCGTGACCACCTCGCCCCTTCTGGCCGATCTGACGGGCCTGACCGCCGCCGCCCTTCCGCAGGTCGAGGCGCTCTTTGCCGAGGCCCGCGAAAACCTGCGCGGCATGGTCAGCGTGGCGGGCAAGGTCTCGGCGCAGGCGCTTGAGGAACACCAGTTCGCCGCCCATGCGCTGGCTTGGCTTGCGACCTATACCGAATCCCTGCGCCAGATGCAGGCCTGGGCCGAACGGCTGCAGTCGCAGGGCACCTTCGGCGAGATGGAGGCGCTGATCCTCCAGATCGGCTTTGGCGAATACCTGTCGCAGATCCATGGCGGCATTCCCATGAGTCAGGGCGAAACCGCGCGGCTGCAGGACCTGCGCGTCGCCGCCCCGACCCCCGGCGCGGCGGCGGCAAGCCTTATGGCCCAAGGCAACACCGCCGCCGCCCGCACCCGTCTGGTCGAGCTGATGCGCGACAACCACGGCCGCGCCACCTTCGGCGTGACGGGGCTGGATGACGAGCTCGAGATGATCCGCGACCAGTTCCGCCGCTATGCCGACGAACAGGTCATCCCGTTCGCCCATGACTGGCACCTGAAGGATGAACTCATCCCGATGGAGGTGATCGGCCAGCTGGCCGAAATGGGCGTCTTCGGCCTGACCATCCCCGAGGAATTCGGCGGCTTCGGGCTGTCCAAGGCCAGCATGGTCGTGGTGTCCGAAGAACTCTCGCGCGGGTACATCGGCGTCGGCAGCCTTGGCACGCGGACGGAGATCGCGGCCGAACTGATCCTCTGCGGCGGCACGGCCGAACAGAAGGCGACATGGCTGCCAAGGCTTGCCAGCGGGGAAATCCTGCCCACGGCGGTTTTCACCGAACCCAATACCGGCTCCGACCTCGGCGCCTTGCGGACCCGCGCGCGCAAAGAGGGCGACGACTGGATCATCAGCGGCAACAAGACATGGATCACCCATGCCGCCCGCACCCATGTGATGACGGTGCTCGCCCGCACGGTCGAAGGCACGACCGATTATCGCGGCCTGTCGATGTTTTTGGCCGAAAAGACCCCCGGCACGGATGAAACCCCCTTCGTCGATGCTGGCCTTTCGGGCGGCGAGATCGAGGTGCTGGGCTATCGCGGCATGAAGGAATACACCGTCAACTTCGACGATTTCCGCGTGAAGGGGGCGAACCTTCTGGGCGGCGTCGAAGGTCAGGGCTTCAAGCAGCTGATGCA
>JBEEOG010000164.1:0-2557 GCA_041191745.1 Pseudomonadota bacterium
ACGAAAGCCGCCCCGCGAAATCGTCGACATTCATCCCCCGCGCGAGCGCCGTGCGGACATATTCCCGCCCGTCGGCCAGCGTGAAGGCCAGCTCCTGCACAAGGTTCGCGCCTGCCTCCTGCATGTGGTAGCCGGAAATCGAAATCGAATTGAACTTCGGCATTTCCTTCGCCGTGTATTCGATGATGTCGGCCACAATCCGCATCGAAGGCTGGGGCGGATAGATGTAGGTGTTCCGCACCATGAATTCCTTCAGGATGTCGTTCTGGATCGTGCCGGACAGTTCCGCCCGCGGAACGCCCTGCTCTTCGCCCGTGACGATGAAATTGGCGAGGATCGGGATCACCGCGCCGTTCATCGTCATCGAAACGGAGATCTTTTCCAGCGGGATGCCGTCGAAGAGCACCTTCATGTCCTCGACGCTGTCGATGGCGACGCCCGCCTTGCCGACATCGCCCACGACGCGGGGATGGTCGCTGTCATAGCCGCGATGGGTGGCAAGGTCGAAGGCGACCGACACGCCCTGCTGCCCCGCCGCCAGCGCCTTGCGGTAGAAGGCGTTCGATTCCTCGGCGGTGGAGAAGCCCGCATATTGCCGGATCGTCCACGGGCGGCCCGCATACATCGTGGCGCGCACGCCGCGGGTGAAGGGGGCGACACCCGGCACCTCGTCCAGCTGCGGCAGGCCCGCCGTATCGGCGGCGGTATAGAGCGGCTTGACGGGGATGCCTTCCAGCGTCTGCCATGTCAGGCTGTCGGGATCGGCTCCCTTCAACTCCTTGCTGGCAAGCGCCTTCCACTGCCTGATCGCGTCCGACATTGTCCTTGTCCTTCCATTCTAGCCGGAGTGGGCCTTCCGGCGATCGTTCCTTGGGTTTCGGCGCGGGTCGCCCTATATCGTTGCGGGAAAGGAGCCCGCATGAAACCGCTTCACATCCTTGTCCTGTCGGCCTTCCTGCCCTTCGCCGCGCTGGCCGAGGCATCGACCGATGCGCCCGCGGCAACCGGGGCGTCGCCCGTCGGTCCCGTGGTGGCGGCGGATGTCGTGCTGGCCGACCTGCTTTACCTGCGCCGCCCCGTCGTCGTCTTTGCCGACACCCCGAACGACCCCAACTTCATCCGCCAGATGGAGCTGATCGCAGCCGCCCTGCCCGCCTTGGCCGAACGCGACGTGATCGTGATCACGGATACCGACCCTGCCGCCCGCAGCGACATCCGGCGCGAATTGCGCCCGCGCGGCTTTTCGCTGGTCCTGATGGACAAGGACCTGCGCCCCGTGATCCGCAAACCCCTGCCATGGGACGTGCGCGAGATCACGAACGCCATCGACAAGTTCCCCCTGCGGCGGCAGGAAATCCAGCAGCGCAACGCCACGCCGGGCGGCTGAGGGCCGCCCTTCGCCCGCGCGGGCGGGGTGGGATCCCCTCACCCCTGCCCTCTCTCCCGAGGGGAGAGGGAGGCATGACCGACCTGCCAGCAGCAGGACGGGCGGATGCGACAGACGCGCCCGTGCCGGATGCCGCGCAGAGGCCAGCCGGATGGCGCCCCCTCTCCCCCGTGGGGAGAGGGTCGGGGTGAGGGGTCCGACCGTGGCCTGCCGCGCCAGCGTCATGGGGTCACTCGAACTCCATGATCACGTCATCGACCTTGAGGCTGGCCCCTGCCGAAGCGGCGATCTTCTTGACCACGCCGCGGCGTTCGGCCTTCAGGATATTCTCCATCTTCATCGCCTCGACGGTCGCCAGCGCCTGACCTTCCTGCACCTCGTCCCCTTCGGCGACGTTGATCTTCACGACCAGACCCGGCATCGGGCAGAGCAGGAATTTCGACGTGTCGGGCGGCAGCTTTTCGGGCATCAAGAGCGACAGGTCGTGCTGGCGCGGGCTGCGGACATGGCATTTCAGGTCCGCCCCGCGCAGGCGCAGGCGGAAGCCCATCGGCACCTTGCCCACCTTCAGCACCAGGGGCGCGCCATCCACCGTCAGGCGCGCAAGGGGCTGGCCCGGGGTCCAGTCGCTTTCCACGCGGTGCGAGGTGCCTTCGGCAAAGGTGACGGTCGATCCCGCCTTGTCGGCGGCGATGGTGACGGGGAAGGTCTCGCCCTGCAGGCTGACGACCCAGTCATCGCCCACGCGGCGCTGGTGGTTGTCCATCGTGCCGGTGATCTTGGTGCGCCGGATTTCGGCCACGCGGTTCATCGCCGCCGCCGCCGCCGCCACGCGGCGCAGGGTGGCCGCGTCCAGCGCCACGCCGCCGAAGCCTTCGGGATATTCCTCGGCGATGAAGGCGGTGGTGATGTTGCCGCTGGTGAAGCGCGGATGGTCCATCACGGCGGAACAGAAGGGCAGGTTGTGGCCGATCCCCTCCACCTCGAACGTATCCAGCGCCAGCCGCATCTCCTCGATCGCCGCGTCCCGCGTCTCGCCCCAGGTGCAGAGCTTGGCAATCATCGGGTCGTAGTACATGGACATCTCGCCGCCCTCGTAGACGCCGGTATCGTTGCGGACGATCCCGCCGCGCGCGGTCGGCCCCTCGACCGGCGGGCGGTAGCGCGTCA
>JBEEOG010000165.1:0-10574 GCA_041191745.1 Pseudomonadota bacterium
ACCCTCTCCCCCGTCGGGGAGAGGGAGGCGCGCCCGACCCCATGCCGCGCGCGCGTGGCGGGCGGTCGCAGCGTCGAAGACCGCGGCATCCTTGTTTCCCGCATGAGACCCGGAGCGCACCGCTTGCAGGAGATAGCCCCCCTCTCCCCCCAGGGGAGAGGGCAGGGTGAGGGGGGCAATCCCTGCATATCCGTCTCGCTCCTGTGGCAGCCCGCTTGCCGGTAGCACCCCCTCTCCCCCCGGGGGAGAGGGGGGGGGTGAGGGGGGCAATCCCTGCATATCCGTCTCGCCCCTGTGGCAGCCCGCTTGCCGGTAGCACCCCCTCTCCCCCCGGGGGAGAGGGCAGGGTGAGGGGACACTCCGCCAGACCGCACGGTGCGTTCCCGCAACATGGCACCGCAAAAACATCTTTGCCGCCCCGCCCCGCGCCCCTTAACATTCCCCAAGGAGAAAGCGGAGGGGGCCATGGCCGACCAGAGCGCAGCGCCGCCCCGTGCGCTGCCCGATCCGATGCAGCTTGACTGGGGCGACCTGCGCCATGCGCTGTCGCAGGGCTGGCGCGATTTCCTTGCCGAACCGTGGTACGGCATCGCCCTCTCGGCGGTCTATGTCGCCTGCGGCTGGCTTCTGGTCTTTGCCTTCACCACCAAGGGGCAGGTCTGGTGGACGCTGCCCGCCAGCGCGGGGTTCCCCATCCTCGGCCCCTTCATCGCCTGCGGCTTCTACGAGATCAGCCGTCGGCGCGAGGCGGGCGCGCCGATGGTCCTGCGCGAGGTGCTGGGCGTGGTCTTCCGCCAGAAGGACCGCCAGATCCCGTCGATGGCGGCGGTGATCGTGGTCTTCTTCCTGTTCTGGAACTTCCTGTCGCACATGATCTTTGCGCTGTTCCTCGGGAAGGCGACGATGACCAATGTCTCCACCTCGCTTGCCGTCTTTGCCACGCCCGAGGGGCTGGCGATGCTGGCCTTCGGCACGGCGGTGGGGGCGGTGTTCGCGGGCGTCCTTTTCTGCCTGACGGTGGTCAGCCTGCCGATGCTTCTGGACCGCGAGGTGGACTTCGTCACCGCGATGATCACCTCGTTCCAGCTGGTGCTGCTGAACCCCGTCGTGCTGCTGTCATGGGGCGCGCTGATCGCGGTCTGCCTGTTTGCGGGGATGCTGCCCGGGTTCCTTGGGCTTCTGGTCGTGCTGCCGGTCTTTGGACATGCGACATGGCATCTCTACCGCCGCGCGCTGGACTGGGGCTGACATGCAAAAGGGCGCCCCGATCGGGACGCCCCTGAAGGCCGGTGCCGCGGTCGGGCTCAGACGCCGTCGGCGGGCTTTTCGGCCGGTGCGGACGCGGCCGAGGTGAAGGTCGCCGTGGCCGCGGGCACGGCGGCGCGGCCGGTCTGCAGCGGGTCTTCCTGACGCTGCACCGATCCTTCGAAATGGGCGCCGCTTTCGATGGCGATGGTCTTGTGGATGATGTCGCCTTCGACCCGCGCGGTCGAGGTGAGCCGCACCTTCAGCCCGCGCACGCGGCCCACGACGCGGCCATTGACCACGATGTCATCGGCCACGATCTCGCCGCGGATGGTGGCGCTTTCGCCCACGGTCAGCAGATGGGCGCGGATGTCGCCTTCGACCGTGCCTTCGACCTGGATGTCGCCCGTGGTCCGCAGGTTGCCCACCACCGTCAGGTCCGACGACAGGACCGAGGCCGGAGCCTTGCCCTTGGCGGCCGAAGGAACGAAATCGCCTTGCGGCTTGGGGGCTGCCATGTCGGGGGCCTTGGGCTTTTCCGGCTCGGCCTGTTTCGGCCCGGGCTCGTTGATTCGGCTTTTAGAAAACATCTCGCGCTGCCTTTATGAAGGTCATCGGGTTGATTGCGTCGCCGCCGATCCGGATCTCGTAATGGAGATGGGTTCCGGTCGAGCGTCCAGAATTGCCCATATCACCGATCCGGTCGCCGCGCGATACCCGATCGCCGACGTTGACGCGGATTTGCGACAGGTGGCCGTAGCGCGTCTCGATCCCGAATTCGTGCCGGATCTTGACCAGACGGCCATAGCCCGATTCCCAGCCCGCATAGGTCACGACGCCATCGGCGGTGGCAAGGATCGGCATCCCGTAGGGTCCGGCCATGTCCTGCCCCTCGTGCTGCCGCCAGCCGCGGCCGAGCGGATCGTTGCGCCCCCCGAAGCCCGAGGTGAAGCGCACCGCCCCGTCCACCGGCATGGCGAAGGGCGCCTTGAAGGCCGCGATGCGGTACATGTTCATCCGGTCCAGACCCGACAGGATCGCATTGGCGCGCAGCGTCTCGGGCGAGGCTGCCTCGCCCTTGGTGGAAAAGCTGATGGGCGAGAGCGGGCCGCCCTGACCCGAATAGCCGCGCCGGACGGCATCGAGCAGATCGTCCGTGGACAGCCCTGCCGCGCGGAACATGCGGTCCAGCGGTTCGACCGAGACGGTCACCGCCTCTTCCAGCTTGGCGAAGATCTCGTCGTTGCGGCGTTCCAGTTCGGCGCGGTCGTTCAAGACGTCGCGCATCTCGGCTTCGGTTTCGGCCACCGCCGCTTCCATGCGGTCGCGTTCCTTGGCGGTGGCACCCAGCGTATCGGCCAGGATGTCCAGCGTGGCGATGGTGTCATCGATGCGCGACGCCTCGGTCGCGCCCGCTCCGGCCAGCGCGGCGGTCGCGGTTTCGGCTTCGGCGCGGGCCTCGTCGCGTTCGCGGATGGTGCGGCGCAGGGTGTTCTGGATCACGTCGATGCCCGTCTCCAGCTCGCGCCGGCGGTCTTCGGAGGCAAGGAGCCGCGCCTGCATCTCGGACACCTGTTCGAGAGCGAGGTTGAAGCGGTCCTGCGCGCGCGCGGCTTCCTCGGCGCGGGCATCGCGGTCGGCCGAGAGCGTGTTCAGCCGGTCCTCGTACATCGCCTGCCGCCGCAAGGCCTGTTCGCGGGCAGAGCCGGAGCCGACCGTGTCGAAGAAGAGGATGGCCGAGGCGAGGACCGTCCAGCCCACGAAGAGCGTGGCCCCCGTGATCGCGATGGCCTGCGTGATCGGGCGCAGGCGGATGAAGCGCGTCTCGGTATCGGATTTCAGGAAAAGGCGCTGCTCGGGCAGGCGCCGTTCAAGCGCGGCGTTGATCCGGTAGGCGACATGCGTCAGCACAGGTGAGGTTTCCGGTCGTTGCTGAAAGAGGACGGGCGAAAAGCTCTCCCGGGCGGAGGCGCCCTTTGGATAGCCAGCCTGCGCCCCTGTCGCAACGCCTTTGGTCAGGGCCGACACGCCGATGCCGTTTTCCCGCGCATCTTCGGCAAGAACCCGCCGATCCGGCAACCCTTTCAGGGGGTGCAAACGCGTTCAGGCGGGTTCGGGTTCCCAGCCTTCGGCCAGCGGCCAGTAGAAATCGGGCGGCAGGCCCGCGTCGGCGCGCTTTTCCTCGTTGAAGGGGGGCTTCAGCGTGCCGTGGAAATGGCGGCGGACAAGGTCGTGGAAAACCTCTTTCGGGTCGAGCCCGTCGCGCCCGCACAGCCAGTTGAACCATTTGGAGCCATAGGCGACATGGCCCACTTCCTCGGCATAAATGACCTCGAGCGCGGCGAGGGCGCCCGTCTCGCCTGCCTTGCGGAAGATCTCGATCATGCCGGGCGTGACATCCAGCCCCCGCGCCTCAAGCACCATGGGCACGACAGCAAGGCGGCCGAGGATGTCGTCCTTCGTGTCCTCTGCCGCGCGCCACATGCCGGCATGGGCGGGAAGCGCGCCGTAGCGGCTGCCCATGCCTTCCAGCACATCGCAGACGAGGTTGAAGTGCTTGCACTCCTCATCCGCCGCCTTCACCCAGTCGTCGAAGAAGCCCAAGGGAAAGGGCACATGCGAAAAGCGCGCGATGATGTCCCAGTGCAGATCGACGGCGTTGAGTTCGATATGCGCGACCGCATGCAGCAGCGCGATGCGCCCCGCTTGCGTGCCGGGCCTGCGGCGCGGCACGTCCTTGGGGGGCAGCAGGGCAGGCTCGGCCGGACGGGCGGGGCGCAGGGGCGGGCTGGCCCGCCCCACGGGGATGGGATCGCCCGACGCCCGCGCGGCGAACCACGCCGCCGCGTGACGCCGCCCCAGAGCCGTCTTTTCGCGCCCGTCGGCGGTGGTCAGGACCTCCACCGCCATCTCGGCAAGGGTGGGCATCAGAGCGCCTGCGCCGCCGCCAGAACCTCGTCCGCGTGGCCCTTGACGCTGACCTTGTTCCAGACGCGCGCCACCTTGCCCGTCCCGTCGATCAGAAAGGTCGTGCGCTCCACGCCCATATAGGTCTTGCCATACATGCTCTTTTCCACCCAGACGCCGTAATCCTCGCAGGTGTGGCCTGCCTCGTCCGACACCAGCGCGATCCGCAGCCCGTGCTTCTTGCAGAACTTGTCATGTGCCTTGACGCTGTCCTTGCTGACGCCGATCACCGTGGTGCCTGCCGCTTCGAAATCGGCCATGCGGGCGGTGAAATCCTGCGCTTCCAGCGTGCAGCCGGGCGTGTCGTCCTTGGGGTAGAAGTAGAGCACCACCTTGCCGGGGCGCAGCGCGGACAGGGTCAGGTCGCCGCCGCCGTCGCGGGGCAGGGTGAAATCGGGGGCCATATCGCCGGTCGTGACCATCTAAAGCGGCTCCTTGCCTTTTGAATGCCAACCCTTTGCGTTCTAGTTGCCTTCCGGCAAAGATAAAGGCAATCGCCCGCATGGGGCAGGCGGAGGGCAGAAGGGCAGATGGCGACGGCAGGGGAGGATGCGACACCGCAGGTGGCCTCGGCCATCGCGGAAGACGTGTCCGGCGGCCCCGCCGCACTGCCGCCACCCTCTGACGCGCCGGATGCCCCCGCCGCGCCGCCGCGCCGCCGCCGTCGCCGCATGCGGACGGGTCTGTTCTCGCTGCTGCTCGTCACGGTCCTGTTCGCGGGGGCGGGGCTTGCGGTTCTGGCCCTGTCGGGGGCCGCGCTGCGCCTGCCCGTCTGGGCGGTCGTGCAGATCGAGGACCGGCTGAACCGTCAGGTCGGCGCGCTGGTGCCCGACGGGGCGGTGGCGCTGGGGGCGGTGGTGCTGCGGCTGGACCGCGACCGCGTGCCCGTTCTGGCGATGGAGGACCTGCGCCTGCTGCACAAGGGCGGGCGGGGCACGCTTCTGCGCCTGCCCGAGGCGCAGCTTGCGCTGGACGGGCAAAGCCTGATCGCGGGCGAGATCCGCCCCGCCAGCCTGCGGCTGATCGGGGCCTCCATCGCGCTGGCGCGGCGCGCGGACGGAACGCTCGACATCGGGCTTGCGGGGGGCGGGATCCGGATCGACAGCCTGCCCGCGCTCTTCTCGCTGATCGACACGGCCTTTGCGACGCCCGCCCTGTCGCAGCTGGATTACGTCGAGGCCGAGGCGCTGTCGCTGACCATCGACGACCGGCTGACCGCGCGGCGCTGGAGCATCGGCGACGGGCGGCTTCTGGTCGAGAACCGCCCCGATGCGGTGGCCGCGCAACTGGGCCTGTCGCTGGTGGCGGGCGGTGCGGCCCCCGCGCAGGCCACGCTGACGGCCGTCCTGCCCAAGGGCAGCCAGACCGCGCGGCTGACCGCGACGGTGGATGGCGTGGCCGCGCGCGACATCGCGTTGCAGGCGGTCCCGCTCGCGCCGCTGGCGGTGCTGGACGCGCCGATTTCCGGCTCGCTCGCCGCCACGCTGGAGGGGCGGGGCGTGACCGAATTCGACGCGCGCCTGTCGGTGGGCGCGGGCGCGCTGCGCCCGACCGAAGGGGCCCTGCCCATCGCCTTCAACAGCGCCTTCATGGAGATCCGCTACGACCCCGCCGCAGGCAAGGTCCGCATGACCGCGCTCGAGGTGGACAGCCCCTCGCTGCGGCTGAAGGCCAGGGGCCACAGCTACCTTGCACGGCGGGACGGCGCGATCCTGACAGGCCCGCTCGGGGCAGAGCGTCCCGCCGCCTTCCTGACCCAGATCAGCGTGACCGAGGCGAAGATCGACCCCGAGGGCCTGTTCGAAACTCCCGTGCGCTTCAGCGCGGGGGCGCTGGACCTGCGGCTGACGCTCGACCCGTTCAAGGTCGAGATCGGGCAACTCGCGCTGGTCGACGAGGGCCTGCGTCTGGGCCTGCGCGGCACGATCGGGGCGGATCGGGCAGGCTGGCGCGCGGCGCTGGATGTCGGGGTGGACCGTCTGGAACATGGCAAGCTGATCGCGCTCTGGCCGGTGCGGCTGGTGCCCAAGACGCGGGAATGGCTGGCGAGGAACGTGCTGGAAGGCACGCTCAGCGATGTGCGCGCCGCGCTCCGGATCGATCCGGGCAAGGAGGCGCGGCTGTCGCTGTCCTATGACTTCGCCGATGCCGATGTGCGCTTTTTGCCGACGCTGCCGCCGATCACCGACGGCGACGGCTATGCCACGGTCGAGGGGCAGACCTACACGATGGTCCTGTCCGAAGGCACGGTCACGCCGCCCGTCGGCGGGCGGATCGACATGGCGGGAACGGTCTTTTCCGTGCTCGATTTCACGCGCCGCCCCGCGCAGGCCGAGGTGACGCTGCGGACCGACTCCACCCTGACCGCCGCGCTGTCGATCCTCGACGAGCCGCCCTTCCGCTTCCTGACGAAAGCCGGCCGCCCCGTCGATCTGGGCGAGGGGCGCGCGCGGATGGAGGCGATCCTGCGCTTCCCCCTCAAGCCGCGCCTGATGCCGGGGGATGTGGGCTATGCGGTGGCGGGGCGGATCAGCGGCTTCATCTCGGACAGGGTGGTGGCGGGCAAGGAGGTGCGGGCCGAGGCGCTGACCCTGTCGGCCAATCCGCGCGGGATGACGATCGCGGGGCAGGGGGTGCTGGGGCAGATGCCCTTCGACGTGGTCTATGCCCAGCCCTTCGGGCCCGATGCGGGGCCCGCGACGGTCGAGGGGACGGTGACGCTCTCGCCCGAAACCTTGCGCGAGTTCGGCCTTGCCCTGCCCGAAGCGATGCTGTCGGGCGAGGGCAGTGGCCAGATCACGCTGCGCCTGCCCAAGGGCGCGCCCGCCGAACTGGCGCTGGTCAGCGATCTGAACCGCATGGCCCTGTCGATCCCCGGCACGGGCTGGTCCAAGCCCGCCGCCGCGCGCGGGCGGCTTGACCTTGCGGCGACGCTGACCCGCCCCGCCCGCATCACGCGGCTCGACATCTCGGCCGAGGGGATGGCGGCCGAGGGCGCGGTGGAACTGGCCGAAGGCGGCGCGCTGGCCGAGGCGCGCTTTTCCCGCGTCACGCTCGGCGACTGGTTCCGCGGGTCGGTCAGCATCGCGGGGCGCGGGGCAGGGCGTCCGGTCGCCGTCACGGTCACGGGGGGCGAGATCGACCTGCGCCGCCTGCCCGACGACATGGGCGGCGGCCGCGGCGGGGGCGGCGCGGACATTCCGCTGGACGTGCGGCTGGACCGCCTGCGCGTGACCGAAACCCTGTCGGTCGGCGGCTTCGAGGGGCGCTTCACCCCGCTTGGCGGGTTCAACGGCAGCTTCACGGGGCTGGTGAACGACATCGCGCCCGTGACGGGAACCGTGGTTCCCGCCGCCAACGGATCGGCCCTGCGGATCCGGTCTGCCGATGCGGGGGCGGTGCTTGCGGCGGCAGGGGTCTTCGCTTCGGCGCGGGGGGGCGATCTCGACCTGCGGCTGACCCCTCGCGGCGACCGGGGGCATTACGACGGGGTGGCGCTGATCTCGCGCGTCAGGGTCGTCGATGCGCCGGTGCTGGCCGAGCTTCTGAACGCGGTGTCGGTCGTGGGGCTGCTTGACCAGCTGTCGGGCGAGGGGCTGGTTTTCAACGATGTGGTGGGTGAATTCCTGCTGACACCCGCTGCGGTGGAAATCCGGCGCGGATCGGCCATCGGCCTGTCGCTCGGCATCTCGATGGCGGGGGTCTATGCGACGCAATCGCGGCAACTGGCCTTGCAGGGGGTGGTGTCGCCACTCTATCTGGTGAACGGCATCGGCTCGGCCATCACGCAGCGGGGCGAGGGCGTCTTCGGGTTCAACTACGAACTGCGCGGCACGGCGAGCCGTCCGGTCGTGTCGGTGAACCCCTTGTCGATCCTGACCCCCGGTCGCCTGCGCGAGATCTTCCGCCGCCCGCCGCCGCGACTGGGAACCACCGACGAGAGCGCCGGATGAAACTGACCGATTTCGACTTCGACCTGCCCGAGGCGCTGATCGCCACGCGGCCCGCCCGCCCGCGCACCCATGCGCGCCTTCTGCTGGCGGAGGGGGACCGGATCACCGACCGGCATGTCTACGATCTGGTAGACATCTTCCGCGCGGGCGACCGGCTGGTGCTGAACAACACCAAGGTCATCCCCGCCCGCCTGACCGGCACGCGCGCGCGCGGCGGGGCCGTGGCCAAGGTGGAGATCACCCTGCTGGAGCCGCAGGCGACCGGCTGGAAGGCGCTGGCCAAACCCCTTCGCAAGCTGGAGGCGGGCGAGGTCATCCGCTTTTCCGATGCCCTGTCGGCCACCGTGGCGGAAAAGGGCGCAACAGACCTGCGCCTTGTCTTCAACCTGACGGGCGACGAGTTCGACGCCGCGCTGGCAGAGGCGGGGGCGATGCCGCTGCCGCCCTATATCGCGGCCAAGCGCGCGCCGGATGCGTCGGACCGCACCGATTACCAGACCGTCTTTGCCCGCCACGCGGGTGCGGTCGCGGCCCCCACCGCATCCCTGCATTTCGACGAGGCGCTGCTGCGCGCGCTGGCCGACAAGGGGGTGGCCTTCACCGAGGTGACGCTGCATGTCGGCGCGGGCACCTTCCTGCCCGTCAAGGTCGATGACGTGACCACCCACAAGATGCATGCCGAATGGGGCCAGATCACCCAAGGCGCGGCGGACGAGATCAACGCCACCAAGGCGGCGGGCGGGCGCGTCATCCCCGTGGGCACGACCGCGCTGCGCCTGATCGAAAGCGCCGCCGTCGGCGATGGCCGGATCGCGGCATGGACGGGGCCCACCGACATCTTCATCTATCCCGGATACCGCTTCCGCATCACCGATGCGCTGATGACGAATTTCCACCTGCCGAAATCGACGCTGATGATGCTCGTCTCGGCCCTGATGGGGCGCGACCGGATCATGGCGATCTATGACCATGCGGTCACGTCGGGCTACCGCTTCTTCAGTTATGGCGACAGCTCGCTTCTGATCCCCGATCCCTGACGCCGCGCCGCAAGGCGCGGTTCGTCTGTCGCAATTCTCCTGCAGGCGCATGCCGCGCCGTGCTAGGCTTTTTTCGTTCTCCTCCTTGCCGGTGCCTTCATGCTGAAAGTCCTTTCCACCTCGTGGCCACTGCTTCTGGGCGTCATGCTTCTGATGGTCGGAAACGGCATTCAGGGCACGCTTCTGGGCATCCGCGGCGCGATCGAGGGGTTTTCGACCTTTGAAATCTCGGTCGTGATGTCGTGTTATTTCGTGGGATTCCTGTTCGGCTCGCAGGTCGCGCCCGCGATGATCCGCAAGGTGGGGCATGTGCGCGTCTTCGCGGCGCTGGGGTCGCTGATCTCGGCCGTTCTGGTCATCTATCCGGTCATGCCCGACTGGATCGTCTGGTCGCTTCTGCGGGTGCTGATCGGTTTTTGCTTTTCGGGCATCTACATCACCGCCGAAAGCTGGCTGAACAATGCCGCGACGAACGACACGCGGGGGCAGGCGCTGTCGGCCTATATGATCGTGCAGATGCTGGGGATCATCGCGTCGCAGGCGCTGCTGAACACCTCGGACCCGTCGGGGTTCACGCTCTTCGTCATCCCCTCGGTCCTCGTGTCGCTGGCCTTCATGCCGCTCTTGCTGGCCCCCACACCCGCCCCCACGTTCGAAACCACGCGGCCGCTGTCCTTCCGCGCGCTGTTCCGCATCTCGCCCCTCGGCTGCGCGGGGATGCTGCTGACGGGGGGAGTCTTCTCGGCCATGTTCGGCATGGCCTCGGTTTGGGGGTCGATGGAGGGGCTGAGCGTTTCGCAGATCACGGTCTTTGTCGGGGCGCTTTATGTCGGCGGGCTTGTGCTGCAATACCCGATCGGCTGGCTGTCGGACCGGATGGACCGGCGGCAGTTGATCATGGGCCTGTCGGCGCTTTGCGCTGTGGTGATGCTGGTGGCCACGATCCCCGATCTGCCCTTCTGGGCGCTTCTGGTCGCGGCGATGCTGCTGGGCGGCATCACCAATCCCGTCTATGCGCTGCTGATCGCCTATACCAACGATTTCCTCGGCAAAGAGGATATGGCGGCGGCCAGCGCGGGGCTGATCTTCCTGAACGGCTTTGGCGCGATCTTCGGCCCGATCGTGACGGGTTGGATCATGGGCGCGGTCGGACCTTCGGGCTTTTTCCTTTTCATCGCCGTGCTTTACGTTCTGCTGGCGGGCTACGCGCTCTATCGAATGACCCGCCGCGCCGCGCCGCAGGTCACGGGCCATTCGGCCTTCATCGTGCCCACCGCATCGCCCGTCGCCACCGCCGCCGTGATGGAGAAGAGCCAGAGCCGCTGAGGTTGCGCCCCGCGGCAAAGGCTGTCACGCTTTGCCGCAAAGAGGG
>JBEEOG010000166.1:0-2524 GCA_041191745.1 Pseudomonadota bacterium
TGGTCCATGTAAAGACCCTGAGCGCGGTGATGAAGGCGGACGGCCCGGCCTCGGCCATGATGAAGCATGCGCCGATGAACACGCTGATCGCCATCGGGGCGGCGGCGGTCGGGTCGCTGTATATACAGATATTCTCGGCGGGGCTGATCCTTTATATCTACCACGCCATCATCTCTCCCCTGACCATAGACGAGCCGGTGGGGATGATGGGGATGCTGCTTCTCGCTTGGGCGACGGGGCTGTCGATCGGGCTGATGCTGCGGGCGGCGCTGCCGTGGCAGCCGCGGGTGGTCGGGATCATCGCGCAGGTCTATAGCCGTATCAACATGATCGCGTCGGGCAAGATGTTCGTGGCGAATGCAATGCCGACGGCCATCCTGAAGCTGTTCGACTGGAACCCGCTGTTCCATGTGATCGATCAGGGGCGGGGCTACATTTTCCTGAACTACGCCCCGCGCTATTCGACGGTGGACTATCCCATCTACATCATGCTGGCCTGTGTCACGCTGGGCCTGATCGGCGAATACTACACAGGCAAGCGCGTCAGCGTCAGCTGGTCTATGGGGAAGTGATCCCTTCGACGGCGCGCAGCGTCAGGTTGATGCGCCCACCCCCCGGCAACAGGCGCGAAGAGCGAAAGCGCAGGCGGTCGATCCCGTGCCATGCAAGGCGGGCCGCGCCGCCCATCAGCATCACATCGCCGGACCGCAGCCAGAGGCTTTCGGTCGGGTCCTTGCGGTCGGTGCCGCCGATGCGGAACAGCGCCTCGTCCCCGAGCGAGATCGACAGGACGGGAAAGGAGAAGTCGCCCTCGTCGCGGTCCTGATGCAGGCCCATCTTGGCGCCTTCGCCGTAGAAGTTCACAAGGCAGCAGTCCGGCGCGCGGGACAGCCCCGTCAGTTCGTGCCAAAGCGTCAGCACCGCCTGTGGGATGGGCGGCCAAGGCTGGCCGTTCGGGTGGAGCGGTTCGTAGCGATATCCGGCGCGGTCGGTGATCCAGCCGAGCCTGCCGGCCGAGGTCATCCGCACGCTCATCGGTTTGCCGCCGGGCGTCACGGGGGCGTAAAGGGGCGCGGCGGCCACCACGCGGCGCAGGTCGGCCACCAGCGCCTCTTGCGCGGGGGTGTCCAGAAGGCCGGGCCAATAGCGAAAACCCCTGATTTCGATCGGTGCGACCATCGGCCCATTCCTTCGCATTGCAGTAGATTCAGCGCGGTGGGCCGCTTGCAGCCCCCCGGCACCCCCCTTATATACAGCGCCAAGCCGGGATGTGGGCGGGCCGCCTGCCCCGGATGCACTTGGGATCGGGGCCGGATGCCTTGCAAGGGTCCAACCCCTCAACATCGCCGAAAGAAGAGGTAGCATATCATGGCCAAAGTCATCGGGATTGACCTCGGGACCACGAACTCTTGCGTGGCCATCATGGATGGGTCGCAGCCCCGCATCATCGAAAACTCTGAAGGCGCGCGCACCACGCCGTCCATCGTCGCCTTCACCGAAACCGAACGTCTGGTCGGCCAGCCCGCCAAGCGTCAGGCGGTGACCAACGCCGCCAACACCGTCTTTGCCGTGAAGCGCCTGATCGGCCGCCGTCATGACGATCCGGCGGTGACGAAGGACCAGAAGAACATCCCCTACAAGGTGATCAACGGCGGCAACGGCGACGCATGGGTCGAAGTGCGTGGCGAAAAGTATTCGCCGTCGCAAATCTCTGCCTTCATCCTGCAAAAGATGAAGGAAACCGCCGAGTCCTATCTGGGCGAGACGGTGACGCAGGCCGTCATCACGGTTCCCGCCTATTTCAACGACGCCCAGCGTCAGGCCACGAAGGACGCGGGCAAGATCGCCGGTCTGGAAGTGCTGCGGATCATCAACGAACCGACGGCGGCCGCGCTGGCCTATGGTCTGGACAAGAAGGAAACCCGCACGATCGCGGTCTATGACCTTGGCGGCGGCACCTTCGACATCACGATCCTTGAGATCGATGACGGCCTGTTCGATGTCAAATCCACCAACGGGGACACGTTCCTGGGCGGTGAAGACTTCGACATGCGCATCGTCAGCTATCTGGCCGACGAGTTCAAAAAGGAACACGGCGTCGACCTGACGCTGGACAAGATGGCGCTGCAGCGTCTGAAGGAAGCGGCGGAAAAGGCGAAGATCGAGCTTTCGTCGTCGCAGCAGACCGAGATCAACCAGCCGTTCATTTCGATGGACAAGACCACCGGGCAGCCGCTGCACCTTGTGGTGAAGTTGACGCGGGCAAAGCTGGAAAGCCTTGTCGACGACCTGATCAAGAAGTCGATGAAGCCCTGCGCCGCCGCACTGAAGGATGCAGGTCTGTCCACGTCGGACATCGACGAGGTGGTGCTGGTCGGCGGCATGACCCGTATGCCCCGCGTGATCGAAGAAGTGACGAAGTTCTTCGGCAAGGAACCCCACAAGGGCGTGAACCCGGATGAAGTCGTGGCCGCCGGTGCCGCGATTCAGGCGGGCGTTTTGCAGGGTGATGTGAAGGACGTGG
>JBEEOG010000167.1:0-4360 GCA_041191745.1 Pseudomonadota bacterium
TGTCGATGGATTCGACGCTGCGGTCGAACCTGTCGGTGGGGATGCCGCTGGACCTTGCCGTGATCGAACGCGATGCCTGCAGGGTCACCCGCAAACGCCGGATCGAGGCGGGGGACGAACAGTTCCGCGCCATGTCGGAAGCCTGGTCGCGGGCGCTGCGCGACGGGTTCCAGCAGATCGCGCTCTGACGCGTCAGGGATTGGCCGCAAACAGGGCCGCGGCGTCATCGAAGAAGCGTCCGCGCAGGGCGGGGGTTTCCATCATCACCTCGTGCTCGGCGGCGGGGTAAAGGTCGAGCCGCCCCTTGGGCCAGCGCGCCATCCGCAGATGGATCGGTGCCACATCCACCACCTTTTCCGCCGTCCCCAGCGCGCAGATCGCGGGCAGGTCGGGCGAGGGCGCGCGCATCAGCGCGTCACATTCGGCCAGCGCGGCGCGCAGCCATGCCATGCTCGGCCCGCCAAGGCGGAAGGCGGGTTCCTCCTGCACCTGACGGCGCATGTACGCCCACATGTCGGGATCGGTGGTCAGCACATTGCCCTGAAAGGGATTGGCCAGCAGGTAGCTTTGCCCGCCTGTCGTGGGCGCGTAGCGGTGCGCCTGCCGCGTCCAGACCGACATCTGCGCCAGCACCTGCGCGACGGGGCGCATCCATGCGGCCATGTGGATGCCCCACATCGGCGCGGAAAAGGCCGCTGCCCTGACCGGCAGCCCGCGCATCAGCGCGCGCAGGCCGATGCAGCCCCCCATCGAATGGGCAACGAGATAGAGCGGGCGCGGCAGGTCCAGCGCGGAAAGCCGCGCCATGACGGCATCGAGATCGCGCTGGTATTCGGCGAAGTCCTGCACATGGCCCACCATCGGATCGGCCGGCACATGGTCGGCCATCCCCTGACCGCGCCAGTCGATCGCCACGCAGCCATAGCCGCGCGCGGCCAGATCGGCGGCGGCGCGGCCGTATTTCTCGGCATGTTCGGTGCGGCCGGGGAAGAGAAGGACCGTGCCCTTCTGCCCCGCGGGCCAGAGGGCGATGCGGATGCGGACGCCGTCCGCCGTCCGCAGCCATTCCGCCCGCCCGCCCGCCGGCCCTTCGGCCAGATCGGCGCGGAAGGGCGCGTCGGCGACGCCGCCGCTCACCCCAGAACCGAGCCGAGTTTCATCGCAAGGCCCATGCTGCCATCGACCTTCAGCTTGCCCGTCATGAAGGCCATCGTCGGGTTCATGTCGCCCTCGAGGATCGCGCGGAAGACATCCGCATCGGCGGTCAGGGTGACGTCGGCCTCTTCGTCGCCCGCGCGCACGCCCGCGCCGTCCATCATGATCGCGCCTTCGCCCGCGATCACGAATTTCGCCACGCCGTCGAAGCCGCCCGACAGTTTCGCATTCAGCGCGGCGACTGCCGCATCGATCACGTCGCTCATTCCCGTTCTCCCATCGCCGGATCGTGACCCGCGATGCGTGCGGGGCACTGGCTTTTCGCCGTGGTTGCATTACCCTTCCCTTATGGAAGCGCGGGCCCTCTTTCTCAATCCTGTCGTTGCGGCACTTCTGCTGCTTTTCGCCGTTGCGGGGCCGGTGCCCGCGCAGACGGCCGCACTCGATACGCTGTTCGAGGACCTGAAAGCCGCCGACGAGGCGCAGGCGCGCCGGATCGAGCGCGAGATCTGGACCGAATGGTCCAAATCCGGCTCGCCCGCGATGGACCTGCTCTTGCAGCGCGGGCGCGACGCGATGGAGGCGGGCGACCATGCCGCCGCCATCGAACATCTGACCGCGCTGACCGACCACGCCCCCGATTTCGCCGAAGGCTGGAACGCGCGGGCCACGGCCTATTACGCGGCGGGCCAGTTCGGCCCCTCGATCGAGGATATCGCCCGCACGCTGACACTGAACCCGCGCCATTTCGGCGCGCTCTCGGGCCTTGGCATCATCTTCGAGGAACTGGACCGCCCCGAACAGGCGCTCGAGGCGTATCGGGCGGCGCTGGCTATACATCCCCATCTGGCGGGGGTATTGCAGTCCGTCGAGCGGCTCGAGATCGAAACCGCCGGGCAGGACCTATAAGGCGACAGAGAAATGGCCACCCCCGGACGGGTGACGGCGGTCCTCGGGCCGACGAACACCGGCAAGACCCATTACGCCATCGAACGGATGCTGGCGCATCGCACGGGCGTGATCGGCCTGCCCCTGCGCCTTCTGGCGCGCGAGGTCTATGACCGCTGCGTGGCGCAGCGCGGCCCGTCGGTCGTGGCGCTGGTCACGGGCGAGGAACGGATCGTCCCCGAACGCACGCAATACTGGGTCTGCACGACCGAGGCGATGCCGCTGGAGATCGGGGCCGATTTCGTCGCCATCGACGAGATCCAGCTATGCGCCGATCCCGAACGCGGCCATGTCTTCACCGACCGCCTGTTGCGCGCGCGCGGCCTGCACGAAACCCTGTTCCTTGGCGCCGACACGATGCGCGGGGCGATTGCCGCGCTGGTGCCCGGGGTGCAGTTCGTCAAGCGCGACCGGCTGTCCACGCTGACCTATTCGGGTTCGAAAAAGATAAGCCGCATGCCCCCGCGCAGCGCGATCGTGGGGTTTTCGGTTGAAAACGTCTATGCCATCGCCGAACTGATCCGCCGCCAGAAGGGCGGCTGCGCGGTCGTCATGGGGGCGCTTTCGCCGCGCACCCGCAACGCGCAGGTCGCGCTCTACCAGAATGGCGACGTGGATTATCTGGTGGCCACCGATGCCATCGGGATGGGGCTGAACCTCGACATCCGGCATGTGGCCTTTTCGTCCACCGTGAAGTTCGACGGGCGGCGGATGCGGGCGCTCCATCCGCAGGAACTGGCGCAGATCGCGGGCCGCGCGGGGCGGCATACGGAAAACGGCACCTTCGGCGTGACGGGCGAGGCGCGCCCGCTGGACGAGGAGGTGATCGACGCCATCGAGAACCACCGCTTCGCGCCGGTGAAGAAACTGCACTGGCGCAATGCGGGCCTTGAATTCGGCACGACCGAGCGGCTGATCCGCAGCCTCGAATCCCCCACCGCGAACGACTGGCTGACGCGGGCGCGCGATGCCGATGACGTGGTCGCGCTCAAGACGCTTTCCGAGATGCCCGAGGTGCGCGACCGCATCCGCGGCCCCGCCGACGTGAAGCTTCTGTGGGACGTTTGCCGCGTGCCGGATTTCCGGTCTTCGTCGGGCATGGAACACGCAACCCTTCTCGCGCGTCTGTTCGAGTTCCTGAAGACCGGACGCGTGCCCAGCGACTGGCTTGCCAAGGCGGTGGCGCGGATCGACAAGACCGATGGCGACATCGACGCCATCTCGAAGCGGCTGGCCTATATCCGGACCTGGACCTATGTGGCGCAACGCTCCGGCTGGGTGGAAGACGAAAGCCATTGGCGCGACGAGACGCGCGCTGTAGAAGACCGCCTGTCGGATGCGCTGCACGCGCGGCTGACGCAAAGATTTGTTGACCGGCGCACCAGTGTTCTGCTGCGGCGGTTGAAGCAGAAGGAGACCCTCGTGGCCGAGGTGAACGACAAGGGCGAAGTGATGGTCGAAGGCGAATTCGTCGGCCGTCTGGAAGGATTCCGCTTCCGGCAGGATGCCTCCGCATCGCCCGACGAGGCCCGCACCCTGCGTCAGGCGGCGGTGCAGGCGCTGAAGCCCGAATTCCATCTGCGCGCGGACAAGTTCTACAACGCGCCCGACACGGAACTGGATTTCACCGAACAGGGCGGGCTGATGTGGGGCACCACGGCGGTCGGCAAGCTGGTCAAGGGGGCCGAGCCCCTGCGCGCGCAGGTCGAGGCTTTCGTGGACGAAGAGGCAGGCCCCGATGTGGTGGAAAAAGTCCGCCGCCGCCTGCAGCACTTCATCGACCGCAAGACTGCGGCGCTGTTCGAACCGCTGCTGGCCATGAGCCGGGATGAGGCGCTGACCGGTCTGGCCCGTGGCTTCGCCTTTCGTCTGGTCGAGGCTTTGGGCGTTCTGCCGCGCGATGCGGTGGGCGAGGACGTCAAGCAGCTGGATCAGGACGCGCGCGGCGCGTTGCGCAAGCATGGCGTGCGCTTTGGCCAGTTCACCATCTTCCTGCCTGCGCTGCTGAAGCCCGCGCCGACGCGGCTGCGTCTGGTGCTGTGGTCGCTGTACAATGGCCTGCAGGAATTCCCCGAAAGCCCGCCGCCCGGTCTCGTGACGATCCCCAACATCGCGGACGTGCCCAAGCAGCACTACACGCTGTCGGGCTATCATCCCGCGGGCAGCCGCGCGATCCGCATCGACATGCTGGAACGTCTGGCCGATCTTCTGCGCGCCAAGGACAGCCGCGCGGGGTTCGAAGCCACGCCCGACATGC
>JBEEOG010000168.1:0-5678 GCA_041191745.1 Pseudomonadota bacterium
GGCGCTGGCCGACCAGCAGGCCGCGCGCAAGGCCATCGCGGCAGAGGCGGCCGAACAGCTGCGCGCCGGATCCCCCGCACCGGCCGCAAAGGCCGAGAGCCCCGCAGACGCCATCCTTGACGGGCTGACCGACGGGGCGAAGGAAGAATGAGATGAGCACCGCCAAGCCCGACGACATCGAGGACAGCTCCGCGCCCCTGATCGAACACCTGACGGAACTGAGGAACCGCATCCTCTATTCGCTCGGCGCCTTCATCGTGGCGATGGTGATCTGCTTCACCGTCTGGAACCCGATCTTCAACTTCATGACCCATCCGATCTGCGACGCGCTGGCCGCGCGGCAGCAGGATTGCGGGCTGGTGCTGATCAAGCTGCAGGAAGGCTTCTTCGTCGCGGTGCGGATTTCGGTCATGGGGGGCTTCGCGCTGGCCTTCCCCTTCATCGCCTACCAGCTGTGGCGCTTCGTGGCCCCGGGGCTTTACAAGACGGAAAAGCAGGCGTTCCTGCCCTTCCTGATCGCCTCGCCCGTGATGTTCTTCATCGGCGCGGGCTTTGCCTATTACCTCGTGCTGCCGATCGCCTTCGACTTCTTCCTGGGCTTCCAGCAAAGCTTCACGCCTGACCCCGAGACGGGCGCGGTCGCGTCCGAGGCCCCTGCGGGCGTGCTGTTCCAGGGCTCGATGGAGCAGTACCTGTCGCTGACGACCTCTTTCGTCATGGCCTTCGGCCTGTGCTTCCAACTGCCCGTTCTGCTGACGCTGATGGGCAAGGCGGGGCTTGTCTCCTCGGCCGGTCTGGCGGGGATGCGGCGCTATGCCATCGTGTTGATCATCATCGTGGCCGCGCTTGTGACGCCCCCCGATGTCATGAGCCAGCTGATCCTCTTTGCCGCGATCTACCCGCTTTACGAGGTGTCGATCTTCCTCATCCGCCGGATCGAGAAGAAGCGCGAGGCGGAACTGCGTGCCGAAGGGCTGTGGGTCGAGGACGAGGATGACACCGCGCAGGGCGACGGCAAGGCATGACCGACGCGATCCTCGAGCGTATCGCCGCCGCGCTGGAGCGGATGGCCCCCGCGCCGATGCCCGCCCCCGATTTTTCGGGAGCGGAGGCCTTCGTCTGGCACACCGGCCCCGACCGGCTGGAACCCGTGGCCCGCGTGGCGCGGGTGGACCTGTCGCTGCTGGTGGGGGTGAACCGGTCGCGCGACACGCTTTTGGAAAACACCCGCCATTTCGCCGCCGGATTGCCCGCGAACAACGCGCTTTTGTGGGGCGCGCGGGGGATGGGGAAATCCTCGCTCGTCAAGGCGGTGCATGCCGCCGTCAGGGCCGAAGGGCATGACCTGAAGATCGTGGAGCTGAGCCGCGAGGACCTGCCCTCGGTCGGGCGGCTGATGGCCCACCTGCGCGCGGCCCCCTGCCGTTTCATCCTGTTCTGCGACGACCTGTCCTTCAGCCATGACGACCAGCATTACAAAAGCCTGAAGGCCGTGCTGGATGGCGGGATCGAGGGGCGGCCGGACAACGTGATCTTCTACGCCACGTCGAACCGCCGCCACCTGATGCCGCGCGACATGATCGAGAACGAGACGCAGGCCGCCATCCATTCCGCCGAAGCGGTGGAGGAGAAGGTGTCGCTGTCGGACCGCTTCGGGTTGTGGCTGGGCTTCCATCCCTGTTCGCAGGACGAATACCTTGCCATGATCGCGGGCTATTGCGCGGCGCATGGCGTGGACGTGCCCGAGGACCGGCTGCGCGCCGAGGCGATCGAATGGCAGGCCACGCGGGGCGGGCGGTCGGGACGCGTGGCGTGGCAGTTCTTCTGTGACCTTGCCGCCCGTGAAAGGGTGCGGATGTGACCCGCACCGTTCCGTCCCCCTTGTGCGGGACGGCGGGGGGGCCTAATTAGCAGACTTCCCCGTCCTGATTGGCCCCATGTTTACCGAAATCGCGATCGTCCTCGGCCTCATCCTGCTCAACGGTGCCTTGGCCATGTCGGAGCTTGCCATCGTCTCGGCGCGTCCCGCGCGACTGAAATCGATGGAGGGGAAGTCGCGCGGCGCGGCGACGGCGCTGCGGCTGGCGGAAAATCCGGGGCGCTTCCTGTCCACCGTGCAGATCGGCATCACCGCGGTCGGTGTGCTGTCGGGGGCATTCTCGGGCGCGACGCTGGGCGCGCGGCTGTCGGGCTGGCTGACGGGGCAGGGGATCGACCCCGAACTGGCGCAGACGCTGGGCGTGGGCGGGGTGGTGCTGGCGCTGACCTACCTGTCGCTGATCGTGGGCGAGCTGGTGCCGAAGCAACTGGCGCTGAAAGACCCCGAGGCGGTGGCGATCCGTGTCGCGCCCGCCATGGCGGTGCTGTCGAAACTGTCCGCGCCGGTCGTGTGGTTTCTGGACATCTCGGGCCGCGCGATCCTGTTCCTGCTGGGCCAATCCGGCAAGGACGGGGCCAAGGTGACCGAGGAAGAGGTGCACATGATCCTCTCCGAGGCGCATGAGGGCGGCGTGATCGAAGGCGAAGAGCGCGAGATGATGGCGGGCGTCATGCGCCTTGCCGACCGCTCCGCCCGCGCGCTGATGACCCCGCGCCACGAGGTCCAGATGCTGGAACTGGAAGCGACCCCGCAGGAAGCCGTGGCCGCCATCCGCCGCATCTCGCGCCCGCGCATGCCCGTGCAAAGCCGCGAGACGGGCGAGGTTGTGGGGATCGTCACGCTGGCCGATGCCTTCAACGCCATTTCCCGCCGTGAAAGCATGGACTTGCGGCGACTTCTTCATGAAGTGCCCGCGGTGTCCGACATGGCCGATGCGCTGGATGTGATGCAGATCCTGCAGACATCCGACCATCACATGGCGCTGGTCTATGACGAATACGGCCATTTCGAAGGGATCGTGACGACGGGCGACATCCTCGAGGCGATCACCGGCGCGGTGGCCTCTGCGACCGAGGATGAACCGGCGCTGGTCGAACGGGCGGACGGGTCGCTTCTGGTGTCGGGCTGGATGCCCGCGGATGAATTCTGCGACCGCCTCGGCCTGCCGCGCGCGATGTCGGGGGATTACGAAACCGTGGCGGGGCTGGTGCTGCACCAGTTCGGCCGCCTGCCCGAACTGGGCGAGGCGACCGAGGCCGAAGGCTGGCGGTTCGAGGTCCTCGACTTCGACGACCGCCGGATCGACAAGCTGCTGGTCAGCAAGATCTGACGGTCTGCAGGACAAAGCCGGACCGCCCCGCGCGTGCCGAAGATTTTTCGTACGAAAAATCTTCTTTGCCCACCCGATGGCGTCTTTCCCGAAGCTGGCGCAGGCCCGCCCGCGTCAGCGCAGGAAGGGCATCGGATCGGTGCTTTCCACGCCGCGGCGCACCTCGAAATGCAGGAAGGACGGCTCGCCCGACCGGACATTGGCGATGGTCTGGCCGCGCTTGACCGTGTCGCCCTTCTTCACCGTCGTGCCCGCCACACCGGCATAGACGGTCAGCAGCCCGCCCTCGTGGCGGATCACGATGATCGGCGTCTGCTTCGTGTCCTGCGTGATCGCGGCCACCGTGCCATCCGCCGCCGCCTTGACGGGCGTTCCGGCCGGCGCGGCGATGTCGATGCCGTTCGATTGCTTGTCATAGCCGCGGATGATCGATCCCTGCACCGGCATCACGAATTGCGATGACGACGCGGCCGTCCGCTCTTCGGCCAGCTGCGGCGAGGGCGGGGCCTCTTCGGCCACCTCGGCGGCGGGGGCGGTTTCCTCGTCCGGCAGGGGCTGCGCGGCCGAGGGCGGGGTCGGCGTGGGCGACCCTTCGCCGGGCTGTGCCACCGGTGCCTCGGGCTCTTCGACGGGCGCGCCCGACGGGGTCGGGATCATCAGATACTGCCCCTCGCGCACCGCCAGATCGGGGCCGAGCCCGTTCCAGTCGGCCAGCGCACGGGCCGAGACGTTGTATTGCCGCGCGATGGTAAAGGCGGTCTCGCCGCGCTTGACCTGGTGGCGGGTCGGGGCCATCGCGCCAAGCGCGCTGTCATCGGGTGCGGCGGCCGCCGCAGGTGCGGCCGTGACGGGGGCGGGGGTGGCCGTGGCGGGCGCGGTCGATGCCACACGGTCGAGCGCGGTCGTCGCGATGGCCGAGACATTGACCCCCGATCCCTGCGGCAAGGGGGCCGCGGCGACCGTGCCCGCCCCGATCGTCGCCCCCGTGGCCGGCGCGATGGTCCCGCCCGCCGCGACGGCGCGGGGCAGGGCCAGCACCTCGCCCTCGCGCAGGGGGGCATTCGGGTCGATGGCGTTGTAAGAGGCCAGTTCCGCAGGCGACAGGCCCACGCGGGCCGCGACCGCGCCGACCGTATCGCCGCGCCGCGCCACCGCGACCTGATAGCCGGGATAGGAGATGATGCCCTGCGCGTTCGGCGCGGGCCGCGCCGCGCTGGCCTGCAGCGCCGCGCCCGAGGTGTCGAGCCCCGAACCGCCGCGCAGGTCCCAGTCGAGGTTGCCGAACCCCCCGCTTCCGCCGGTGCAGGCGCCCAATGCGCCAAGCGCGGTCGTCAGGCCAAGCACATTCAGGCTCAGGCGGGGAAGGGTCATGCGACTGCCTCTTTCAACCTCGGTCCGGGTTGGCCCCGGATGCCGGAAAATTCCTTTGCTCACTCGGACGCCACACCTTCGACGAGGGGGACGAAACGCACGGGGCGCAATTCCTCGTACTCGAAGCCGGTTTCGGTCCGCGTGACCTTGATCAGGCTTTGCACCGTATCGGACTGCCCGACGGGCAGCACCATGATACCGCCCGTTTTCAGCTGCGCCAATAGGGGGCCGGGGGGGTCCTCGGCGGCGGCCGTCACGATGATGCGATCAAAGGGGGCCTGATCTGGCAGGCCGAAACTGCCATCCGCCGTGATCGCGGTGATGTTGGTCAGGTCGAGCGCGGCGAAGACCTCGGTCGCCTCGCGCACCAGACGGCGGTGGCGGTCCACGGTATAGACGCGGCGGGCAAGCTGGCTCAGGATCGCGGCCTGATAGCCCGACCCCGTGCCCACCTCCAGCACCTTGTCGCGCGGCTGGACGGCCAGCGCCTGCGTCATCAGCCCCACGACCGAGGGCTGGCTGATCGTCTGCCCGCAGCCGATGGGCAGGGGCATGTCCTCGTAGGCGCGGTCGGCGAAGAGGCCGCGCACGAAATAGCCGCGGTCGATCCGTTCCATCGCCAGAAGGACCTTCGTATCGGTAACCCCGCGCGAGCGGAGGGCATAGAGAAAGCGCATCTTGCGTTCCGCAGCCGACCCGTCATCGCCAAGGTCGTCTGCGCCCCCCGTCATGCCAGCCGCGCCCCGAGATCGCCCAGAAGGTCATGCGCCGTCAGATCGCAGCGCATCGGCGTGATCGAGATATAGCCGTCAAGGTTCAGCGCCGCGTCGGTTCCGGGCAGGGTCGGAGTCTGCTGGTGGCCCCCCCTGATCCACAGGAACCGCTTGCCCGAGGGTGACAGGTGCGGCTCCACCCCGAACGACGTATCGCGGCGGAAGCCCTGCGGCCCGACGCGCATCCCCTTGACCCGCTGGGCGGGAAGGGGCGGGAAATTGACGTTGTAGAAGACGCGGTAATCGTCCTGCGTCCAGATGCCCTTGTCCAAGAGCGCGCGGACGACCGCCGTGCCATGGGTGCGGGCGGCCACGAACGGGTCGG
>JBEEOG010000169.1:0-6452 GCA_041191745.1 Pseudomonadota bacterium
GGGCGGCCTCGCGTTCGTGGCTGGGGGCAAGGACGGGCAGCCAGTCGCCCTTGTCCCAGCGCGTGCGGCGGCCAAGATGGGTCAGCTGGATCATCACCGCCGCGCCGTGATCGTGGCATTCATCGACCATCTGGCGCATCCAGCCAACGACTTCATCCTTCCAGGCAAGGATGTTGTTGAAGACGGGCGGGCTGTCGCGCGCGACGCTGGCCGACCCCGCCGTCATCGTCAGCGCCACGCCCGCCTTGGCCCGTTCCACATGATAGGCGCGGTAGCGGCCCTTGGGCATCCCGTCCTCGGGGTAGGCCGGTTCGTGGCTGGTGATCATGATGCGGTTGCGAAGCGTCAGATGCTTCAGCCGGTAGGGTTGCAAGAGCGGGTCGTGGGACATCGGGGCCTCCTCGTCTGAGGCCATCTGGCGGTAAATGTTCAGACCTGTCAAGTTTGCGTTCACCGCAGAACATTCCGCCTTGCCCCGCCCGGGCGTTGCGCCTAGTCTGCCCCCATGACCGAGGCGGAGAAGTCCGAGACAGGATGGCGCGGTTCGCGCGACGGGTGGCTCGATGCCGCCTATGCCGCGCTGATCCGCGAAGGGGTGGATGCGGTCAAGATCGCCCCCTTGGCCGAAGCACTGCGCCTGTCGCGCACCAGTTTCTACTGGTTCTTCAGGGACCGCGCCGAACTGCTGGCCGCCTTGGCCGAGATGTGGGAGGCGCGCACCACCACCCCCCTCGTGGCCGCGACCCGCGCCTATGCCGAAACGGAAACCGAGGCGATGCTGAACGTCATCGCCTGTTTCCTGCGCCCCGAAACCTTCGACGCGAAGCTGGAATTCGCCATGCGGGGATGGGGGCTGAAGGATGCGGCCATCCTTGCCCGCATCACCGAGGCCGACACCCGCCGTCTGGCCGCGCTGGCCGCCATGCTGGAACGCTGGGGCCACGGGCCGCAGGATGCCGATGTGCGCGCGCGGACGATCTATCTGGTGCAGATCGGCTATATCTCGATGCAGGTGGCCGAGACGCTCGACACCCGCCTGACCCGCATCCCGAACTATGTCGAGATCTTCACCGGCCACCCGCCCGAGCCGCGCGAATTCGCCCGCTTCCGCGCCCGCTTCGCCGACGGCTGACCTGCGGGCCGTCCGGCAAGGAGTGTTGACGTCGCGGCACGGACAGGCGTAAGGCGCGGGATCAGAGCTTGACGACCCGGCACAGGCGCGCGGCCCCGCGCCCTGCCAACAAAAAGGCGACCGACATGGATCAGGATCGCAACCCCGCAGGACCGGAGCTTGGCCCGCTGGTTCCCAAGGGGGCGGCCTTCTTTCCGGTGGAAGACCCCGGCCCGACGCGGGGCTATGGCTTCATCCTCGTGCCCGGCTTCACGCTGCTTGCCTTCGCCTCGGCGGTGGAGCCGCTCAGGATCGCCAACCAGCTGTCGCAGAAGCCGCTCTACCGCTGGCGGCTCTTGTCGGAAACGGGGGCGATGGTGCCCAGTTCCTCGGGGATTCCGGTGGGGGTGGACGGCACGCTGGACCAGGCGGAAAAGGGCGCGCGGCTGTTCGTCTGCGCGGGCAATCCCGCGATGGCGGCGGCGGCCCCCGCCGTGGTGAACGCGGTCGCGCGCCACCACCGCTTCGGCGGCACGGTGGGCGGCATCTGCACGGGGGCGGTGGCGCTGGCCAAGGCGGGGCTGGTCGCGGGCAAGCGCTTTACCCTGCACTGGGAAAACCAGCCCGGTTTCGTCGAGACCTTCCCCGACCTCGCCCCCACCTCGAACCGGTTCGAGTCGGACGGACGCATCCTGACCTGCGGCGGGGGCGCGGCCTCGACCGACATGATGCTGTCGATCATCGCGGCCGATCACGGCGCGGATTTCGCGGCCATCGTGTCGGACATGTGCCTGCGGACCGTCCTGCCGGGGGTGGCGCCGGAACAGCGCAGCTCCATCGCGGCGCTGATGTCGTCGCGCAATCCGGTGCTGATCGCCACCGTCAACCTGATGAACCGCACCATCGACGCCCCCCTCCCGCTCGAGGAGCTGGCGGCGGCGGCGGGCTATTCGCGCCGCCAGATGGAGCGGCTGTTCCGCAGCGCCACGGGCAGCACGCCGGGGAATTTCTACCGCGGCCTCCGGCTGGATCACGGGCGCAACCTTCTGGCCACCACGGACCTGAGCCTGATCGAGATCGCCACCGCCTGCGGCTTCGACACGGTGTCGCATTTTTCCAAAAGCTTCCGCGCGCGGTTCGGCACCGCGCCCACGCGGCTGAAGCAGGGGATCGGGCGGCCCCGCCACTGACGCGCGGGGCCTTAGCGTGGCGGGGCCTTGCGCGGCGGGGCGAAACGGCTAGCCTGCGCCCATGTCCGCAAGACCCGAGAAACACTCGCTCACGCTTCACGGCCACCGCACCAGCGTGTCGCTCGAGGCCGCCTTCTGGGACGCCTTCCGCCAGATCGCCGCAGAGCGGGGGCTGACGCTGAACCAGCTTGCCGCGCGGATCGATGACGAACGGCAGGGGGATATCGGCCTTGCCTCGGCCATCCGCGTGCATGTGCTGGCGCATTTCCGCAACCTCGCCTCTGGCAAGGACGGGACGATTGCGCTAAGGGGCGGGCCATCCACGCCCTAGCGGAGTCGCCCCCATGAAAGCTGCCGTCGTCACCTTTCCCGGATCGAACTGCGACCGCGACCTTGCCACCGCCTTCGAACGGGCGGGATGGGACGTGGCCCGCGTCTGGCACAAGGACACCGCCCTGCCTGCGGGCACGGATGTCGTGGGCATCCCGGGCGGCTTTTCCTTTGGCGACTACCTGCGCTGCGGGGCCATCGCGGCCCAGTCGCCCATCGGCGCGGCGGTCAAGGCCCATGCGGCGCGCGGCGGCTATGTGCTGGGTATCTGCAACGGCTTTCAGGTCCTGACCGAGATGCAGCTTCTGCCCGGCGCGCTGATGCGCAATGCGGGGCTGAAATTCATCTGCAAGACGCTGACGCTGAAGGTGGCGACGGCCGACAGCGCCTTTACCGCCGGCTATGCCACGGGGCAGGCGCTGTCCGTGCCGGTGGCCCATCACGACGGCAACTACACCATCGATGACGAAGGTTTGAAGCGCCTGCAGGATCAGGACCGCATCGCCTTTACCTATGACCGGAACCCCAACGGATCGATGGCCGACATCGCCGGCGTCCTGTCGGAAAACCGCCGTGTTCTGGGCATGATGCCCCATCCCGAACGCGTGGTGGACAAGGACCATGGCGGCACCGACGGCGCGGCGATGTTCACCGCGCTGATGGGCGGCTTGACGCTTGCCTGATCGCAGGGCCGGCCGAGGCGCTTGAGGGTGCGGTCCGGCGGGCCTAGATTGCCGCCATGCAGGACGACAGCATGACCGACCCCGAAACAGCCGAGACGCCCCGCATTTCGTGGCGGCTGAAACTGGTGGCCGGGCTGTTCGTGCTTTTGGCCGTCGGCATCGTTCTGGTGACGAACCGCTGGCTTTCGGAACGCTTCACCGAAACCACGCGCAACCGCGCCGAACTGCGCCTTGCGCTCTATTCCGGCAACATGGTGTCCGAGTTGCAGCGCACCTCGGTCGTGCCGCTTCTGCTGTCGGGCGATCCCGCGCTGGTCGATGCGCTGGCGACGGGCAACTTCGCCTCCACCTCGCAGAAGCTGATCGCCGTGCAGTCCGAGATCGGCGTCGCCTCGATCCTGCTGATCGACCGCGACGGGCGGACGGTGGGGGCGACGAACCGCAGCCTGATCGGCACGAACCACCGCAACACCGCCTATTTCGTCGAGGCGCAGCGCACCAAGGACACGGTCTTTACTGCACAGGCGCGCGAAGGGGGGGGCTTCGACTTCACCTATTCCCGCGCGCTGCCGGTGGATGGCCGGCCGGGCGGGGTGATCGTCGTGGCGGTGGACCTGATGAAATACGAACGCGCCTGGGCGGGGTTGCAGGACGCGGTCCTTGTCACCGACAGCGCGGGCACCGTGATCCTTGCCACCGAACCGCGCTGGCGCGGGCTGCCGCTGGAAGAGGCGATGGCCGCGCGCGACGTGCCTTCGGCCCTTGGCCGCGCGCTGCAGGCCACCGCCGACTGGGCGCAAAGCCCGCCCGACGCCTATGTGCGCGGCGAGGCGGTGATGAAGACCGAGGCGCGGGTGCCCTTCCGCGGCTGGCGGATGGTGTCCTTTACCGCCTACGATTCCGTGCGCGAACGGGTGAACGGGATCCTCGCCCTTGAAATCATGGGCTTCGCCATCCTGATGGCCATCGGCTTTTATGTGCTGTCGCGGCGGGCATGGTCGCAATCCGTCAGCTTCCAGCGCGAATCCGCGGAACTGCGCCTGCTGAACGCGCGCTTGCAACGCGAGATCGCGGAACGCGAGAAGGTGCAGAAGGATCTGGAAGTGGCTGAACTGACGCTGGCACAGTCGTCCAAGCTTGCCGCCCTGGGCGAGATGTCGGCCGCCGTCAGCCACGAACTGAACCAGCCGCTGGCCGCGATGAAGACCTATCTCGCCGGCGCGCGGCTTCTGCTCCAGCGCAAGCGGCCGGAAGAGGCGCTGTCCTCCTTCCAGCGGATCGACGATCTGATCGAACGCATGGGCGCGATCACGCGGCAGCTGAAATCCTATGCCCGCAAGGGCGGCGAGGCGTTCGAGCCGGTCGATCTGCGATCCGCCCTGTCGGGCGCGCTGTCGATGATGGAGCCGCAGCTGAAGCTGCGCGTGGTCAAGATCACCCGCACCCTGCCCCGCGCGCCGGTCATGGTCATGGCCGACCGCATCCGGCTGGAACAGGTGATCATCAACCTGCTCAGGAACGCGCTCGATGCGACCAAGGACACGGCGCAGCCCCAGATCGACCTGATCCTGAGCCAGGGCGAGGTGGCGAAACTGACGGTGCGCGACAACGGGCACGGGATCGCCGATCTCGATAACCTGTTCGAGCCCTTCTACACGACCAAGAAACCGGGCGAGGGCGTGGGCCTTGGTCTGGCCATTTCCTCGGGGATCGTGTCCGACCTCGGCGGGCGGCTGACGGCGCGCAATGCCGATGGCGGCGGCGCGGTGTTCGAGATGCAACTGCCCCTGATGGGCAAGGAAGTCGAAGCAGCGGAATGAGGTGCCCATGGCGCGTGCGATGAAGGTGGCGATCGTCGATGACGAGGCCGACATGCGGCAGTCGATCAGCCAGTGGCTGGCCCTGTCGGGCTTCGACACCGAAACCTATGCCAGCGCGGAAGAGGCGCTCAAGGGGATCGGGCCGGAATTTCCGGGCGTGGTCGTGTCCGATATCCGCATGCCCGGCATGGACGGCATGGCGCTTCTGAAACGCCTGATGAGCATGGATTCAGGGCTTCCCGTGATCATGATCACCGGCCACGGCGACGTGCCGATGGCGGTGGAGGCGATGCGGGTGGGGGCCTACGACTTTCTTGAAAAGCCCTTCAACCCCGACCGGATGACGGAACTGGCCAAGCGCGCGACGCAGGCCCGCCGCCTGACGCTGGACAACCGCGCGCTACGCAAGGAACTGTCCGACGGATCGGTGCTGATGAAGAAGCTGATCGGCACCTCGGCCGTGATCGAGCGGCTGCGCGAAGACATCCTCGACCTTGGGCAGGCCGACAGCCATGTGCTGATCGACGGCGAGACGGGCACGGGCAAGACGCTGGTCGCCCATGCGCTGCATGCGGTCGGGCCGCGCGCGTCGAAGAAATTCGTCACCATTTCCTGCGCCGCATGGTCCGAAGACCAGCTTGCCGCCAAGCTGTTCGGGCCGAACGAGGACGGCTCGCTGCCGCTGGTCGAGGAAGCGCGCGGCGGCACGCTCTGCCTTGAAGATATCGAGGCGCTGAGCCACGGGCTGCAATCGAAGCTTCTGACCTTCATCAACGAACAGGGCGCCCCGCCCGAGACGCGGATCATCGCCATCTGCAACGAACACGCGCCCGACAAGACGCTGGAGGACGCGCTGCGCCCCGATCTGTTCTACCGGCTGGGGGCGATGACGATCCTCTGCCCGCCCTTGCGCGTGCGGGGCGAGGATATCCTGACGCTCTTCACCAAGCTGTCCGAACAGTTCGCCGAGGAATATGGCTGCGACGCCCCGCAGGTCACCGCGCAGGAAGCGGCGCAGCTTCTGCAGGCGCCGTGGCCGGGCAACGTGCGCCAGCTGGTCAACATCGCCGAACGCGCGGTGCTGCAGAACCGCCGCGGATCGGGCTCGATCGCCAGCCTTCTGATGGCCGACAACGAAGCGACGGGTCCGGCGATGACGACCGAGGGCAAGCCGCTGAAGGAATATGTCGAAGCCTTCGAACGCATGCTGATCGACAACACGATGCGCCGCCACAAGGGCAGCATCGTCGCGGTGATGGACGAGCTGTGCCTTCCGCGCCGGACGCTGAACGAGAAGATGGCGAAATACGGCCTGCAG
>JBEEOG010000170.1:0-12184 GCA_041191745.1 Pseudomonadota bacterium
TCGACGATGCGCCCGAGTTACGGCTGAAGGCCGCCGTGCTGGGCCAGATCAACGCGCTGCTTGACGCGCGCGGGCTGACCCAAACCGCGGCGGCGCGGCTTCTGGGCCTGTCGCAACCCAAGGTGTCGGCGTTGCGAAATGGCAGGTTGCACGGCTTTTCGCTGGAACGGCTTTTCGCGCTGCTGCTGCGGCTCGGCTGTTCTGTCGATATCGGTCTGGTGCCCGCGACGATGGGGCGGCCGGCGGGCTACACGCTGACGACGGACAGCAGCCGGACCGAAATCGCCGCCTGACCGTGATCGAAAGGAACGGGGCGGGGGATCACCCCGCCCCATCTCAATCCGGTTACTCCGCCGCCTCCAGCGGGCGCGGCTTCGAACCCGGCGCGGGCGGGCCGAGTTTGGCTTCCAGCGCCGTGAGGCGTTCGGCGAGGATGTGCGACGGGACTTCTTCCGGTTCGTTTTCTTTCGGCCCGATGAAGCGGGCGAAGAAGCGGCTGACCACGCGCGACAGGTCGTCCATGATCAAAAAGAAGGCGGGCACCACGACCAGCGACAGCACGGTGGACACGATGATGCCCCCGATCACCGCCGTCGCCATCGGTGCGCGGAAGGACCCGCCCTCGCCCACCCCAAGCGCCGAGGGCAGCATCCCCGCCGACATGGCGATGGAGGTCATCACGATCGGACGCGCGCGCTTGTGCCCCGCCTCGATGATGGCGGCAAAGCGGTCCATGCCCTGATTGCGCATCTCGATGGCGAAATCGATCAGCAGGATGGCGTTCTTCGTCACGATCCCCATCAGCATCAGGATGCCGATCAGCACCGGCATCGACACCGCGCTGTTCGTCAGGATCAGCGCCGCCGCGACCCCGCCGATGGCGAGCGGAAGCGAGAAGAGGATGGTGAAGGGCTGGATCACCGACTTGAACAGCAGGATCAGCACCGTCAGCACCAGCATCAGGCCAAGGATCATGGCATTTCCGAAGCTGGACATCAGTTCCTGCTGCACCTCGGCATCGCCCGATTCCGACACGCGCACCGAAGGCGGCAGTTCCACCGTCGCCACGATCTCGTTGAACCGCGCCGAGGCTTCGCCCAGGGCCACGCCGACGGGCAGGTTCGCCCCGATGGTGGCGCGGCGTTCGCGGTTCAGGCGGTCCACCATCGACGGGCCTTCGGCGATGGCGATATCGGCCACGGCGGACAGCGGCACGACCGCGCCGGTCGAGGTGGTCAGCTTCAGCGCCCCGATGCGGGTCAGATCCTCGCGGCTGGCGTCGTTCAGGCGCACGCGCACGGGGATCAGGCGGTTGTCGATGGACAGCTTTGCCAGCGCCGCATCCACATCGCCGATGGTGGCGACGCGGACGGTTTCGGCGATCTGCGCGGTGGTGATGCCCAGACGGGCCGCCTCGTTCGCGCGCGGCGTGATCTGGATTTCGGGCCGCGGCAGCGCACCTTCGGAGGCCACATTGGCCAGCAGCGGATCGCCCGACAGCGCCGCTTCCAGCCGCGCGACGGCAAGGTTCAGGTCCGCGTCGTTATCGGCAAGGATCGAATAGGACAGGTCCCGCTCGCCGCGGTCGTTCAGCTTGAACGCCCGCACGTCGGGGATGCCGGCAAGGCGGTCGAAGATCTGCGCCTCGATCACGTTCTGCGGGATGGTGCGGCCGGTGTTTTCCACGTCGGGCACGATCAGGCCGACGACGGGGATGGCATTGGCCACATCCGATAGCTTCAGCAGAAGCGAATGGTCCAGACGGTCAAGGATCACGGTCATCGACGCGCGGCGGATGTCGCGGTCGCCGGTGGGCGAGGAGCCGCCCGTCACGACGATCTTGTCGATCCCTTCCAGATCGCGGATCGCTTCGACCATGCGCTGGGTGGTGGCGTCGGTTTCATCCAGCGTCGATCCCGGCGGCAGTTCGATGGAGATCGGGATGCGGCTGACATCCTCGGGCGGCAGGAAGCTGCCGGGGATGCGGGCCATGAAGATGACCGACACGATCACGACCGCAATCGCGCCGAGCAGCGTCAGGTAGCGGGCGGGGATGTACAGGAACCGCCCCGAGGTCGTCTTGCTGACGACCTTGAGATAGCCCCTCATCATCGGGCCGTCTTCGGCATGTTCCTCATGCGCGTCCTTGGCGCGCATCAGATAGGCGGCCATCATCGGCGTGATCAGGCGCGCGACCAGCAGCGAGAACAGCACCGCGATGGCCACCGTCAGCCCGAACTGCCGGAAATACTGCCCCGGAATCCCGGGCATGAAGGACACCGGCACGAAGACCGCCACGATTGTCATGGTGGTGGCGATCACGGCAAGGCCGATCTCGTCCGCCGCGTCGATGGCGGCGCGGTAGGGTGTCTTGCCCATCCTGATGTGTCGGGCGATGTTTTCCACCTCGACAATGGCGTCATCGACAAGGATGCCCGTGGCCAGCGTCAGCGCAAGGAAGCTGACAAGGTTGAGCGAGAAGCCCAGCAGGTCCATCACATAGAAAGTGGGGATGGCCGACAGCGGCAGCGCGACGGCGGAAATCAGCGTCGCGCGCCAGTTCTTCAGGAAGGCGAGCACGACCAGAACGGCAAGGATCGCGCCTTCGATCAGGGTATGGAGCGCGGCTTCGTAATTGCCGTAGGTGTAGAACACCGTCTCGTCCACCAGTTCGATCCGCGTCTCGGGATGCGCGGCGCGCACGCCGTCCAGCGCGGCATTCACCGTTTCCGCGACCGACACTTCCGACGCGCCCTTGGCGCGGAAGACGGCGAAGGTCACGACCTGTTCGCCGTTCAGCCGCACGAAGGACCGCAACTCCTCGTAGGTGTCGATCACGCTGCCGAGGTCGGACAGGCGGACATGCCGCCCCGAGGGCAGGGCGATGGTCGTTTCGGCAAGGCGCTGCACCGTTTCGGCATCGCCCAGCGTGCGGATCGCCTGTTCCGCCGTCCCGATCTCGGACCGGCCGGAGCCGAGGTTGGCGTTGGTGGCCCTGATCTGCGCGTTCACGGCGGCGGCGGTGATGCCGTAGCTGTCCAGCTTGACGGGGTCGAGTTCGATGCGGATCTCGCGCTCGGCCCCGCCATAGCGGTCCACCCGCCCGATGCCCGCACGGCCCTGGATCGCGCGGGTGATCGTGTCATCGACGAACCACGACAGCTCTTCCATCGACATGTTCGGGTTCGACACGGCGAAGGTCATGATCGCCTGACCCTCGACATCGATCCGCGTGACGATCGGCGCTTCGATCGAACCGGGCAGGTCGCCGCGGATCCGGTCGATGGCGTCCTTGGTGTCCTGCACCGCCTTGTCGGTCGGCACCTCCATGCGGAATTCGACGACGGTGGTCGAAACCCCGTCGGTCACGGTCGAGATGATGTTCTTGACCCCCGTGATGCCGGCGACGGCATCCTCGATTTCCTTGGTGACCTGCGTCTCCATCTCGGCCGGTGCGGCACCGGACTGGCCGACCGTCACCGCCACCAGCGGCACGTCGATATTGGGAAAGCGCGTGATCGGCAGCGTGTTGAAGGACTGCCAGCCCAGCACCATCAGCAGCACGAAGGCCAGAAGCGGCGCGACGGGATTTCGGATCGACCATGCCGAGAAGTTCATCGCATGCGTCCTCAGTTGGTTTCCGGCGCGGCCGGAACGGGGTTGATGCGGTCGCCGTCGCGGACGAAAGAGCCCGCCCTTGCGACAACCGTGTCGCCTGCGGCGACGCCTTCGAGGATTTCGATCCACCCGCCGTCGCGGATGCCGGTGCGGACCGGCACGCGCGACACGGTGCCGTCGGCGACCTTCATCACCGTGGTGCCATCGGGCGAGGAGCCGACCGCCGTGACCGGAACCGCCAGCGTCTCGCGTTCGGCGACAAGGATTTCGGCATCCATGAACATGCCCGACCGCACCTTCGACGCGTCGTCGATGCTGATGCGCGCGCGGCCAAGGCGGGTGGTCGTGTCGATCGTGGGTTCCACCAGCCGGATCGTGCCGGTCAACGGTTCCGCCGTGCCCACGCCGCGCATGGTGACCTTCTGGCCGGCGGCAAGGCGGATCAGGTCGATTTCGGCCACGTCCACGTTCAACTCCAGCGCGCTGTCGCGGATCAGCTGGAACATCGGCTGGCCCGCCGCCGTGGCGATGGCGCCGATCACGGCATTGCGGGCGGTGATCTCGCCCGCGACGGGGGCCTTCACCTCGGTCCGGTCAAGCTGCAGTTCCACATTGGCCAGCTGCGCCTCGGCCAGCGCAAGCTGGGCGCGGGCGGCTTCCAGCGACTGGGTGGCCACGGTCACCCGCGCGGTCGCGGCGATGGCATTGGCGCTGGCCTGATCGGCCGCCGCCTGCGAAGAGGCCCCCTGCTTCTGCAGGGCCTGCGTGCGTTCGTTCACGCGCTGCGCCTCGTCCGCGCTGGCGCGGGCTTCCAGCATCTGCGCCTCGGCCTGCGCGATGGTGGCGCGCGCCGACGCGATCGAGGCGACAAACTGGCTGCGCTGCAATTCCAGCGTGGTCTTGGACAGGCGCGCCAGAACCTGACCGGCCTGCACCACATCGCCCACATCGGCCTCCAGCGTCTCGATCGGCTGGCCTTCGATCAGGGGGGCGACCTGCACGTTCTCGACCGGCGCGACAAGGCCCGAGGCGATCACGCGGTCGCGCATCTGCCGCGCTTCGGCGGTGGCGACGGTGATTGCGGGCAGGGCCGAGGCCGCCGTTTCCGCCGCGGGCTGTTCCTGTGCGAGGACGGGCGCGACCGGACCCGTCAGGGCGGCGGCGGCGATGAAGGGAACCAGAAGAACGGAACGCATGAAGTCTAGCCTTTCGAAGCCTCGGCGACGATGTCGTCGAGCGTGCGGTCAATTGTACGCAGGATCAGCGCGGTCAGATTGGCCCGCTGAACCTCGTCCTGTTCGGGATGCATCGCGGTCGCCTTCACCATCATGATCAGAAGCACCGCATGCGCCTTGAAGCGCGTGGCGCAGACCTGCCGCGGCAGGCCGGTGATCTGGGCGAAGATGCCGGTCAGGTAATCGGTCACCCGCGCCTCCATCGTGGCGACGATGGCGGCCACCTCGGGCTTTCGCAGGGCAACGGCGCTGATTTCGGCCATCATCTGGCCTTCGCAATGGTCGCCGTCCATATGGCGCAGGATCGCGTCGCGCAGCGCGGCCTTCGGATCGGCCGAGGCGCTGACAGAGCCGAACTCCGCCTCGATCTCCTGCAGGTCGCGGGCGATCAGCGCCTCGACGATCGCGGCCTTCGACGGGAAGTAGCGGTAGAAATTGCCCACGCTGATCCCCGCCGCGCGGGCAAGGTCCTGCATCGAGGTTCCGTCGAACCCCTTTTCCGCAAAGGCATAGCGCACGCGGTCGAGGATCTCGGCGCTGCGCTGGTCCTGCGCGGGGTGGCTTTCGGCGATGGCGGTCATGTGCGGGGCCGTGAATGAACGTTCATTCACGCAGATAGCAACACGGGCCCGTCCGTCAAGCCCCTGTGCGCCCCCTGCGGGCGATTTCGCCGTTGCGTGCCGCAATCGGCGCGATTCTCAGCCGTTCGGGTCTGGGCGGGCTATCGGGACAGCCTATCACGCTCGGCCCGATAGGCCGCCATCATCGGGGCCAGCTGCGCCGCATAGGGTTCGGAAAAGCCCACCAGACCGGCGCTGATTCCCGCGCGGCCGAGGCTGCGGCCGGGGCTCAGCCGCAGCGGCGCGGTCGCGGTGGCAACGGCGGCAGGCGCCGTGCCGGTCAGGCGTGACAGGCGGCGGGCGGTTTCCTGCGGGTCGCGCGCGGTGGTTTCGTAATCCAGCACGGTCAGCGGGTTGGGCAGCGTGTCCACCCAATGCGCCATCAGCCGTTCGGCCCGCGCGATGGCGCGCCCCAGTGCGGGAAGGGACGCGGTGAAAAGGTTTCCGCTGCGAAACTGCTTGAAGAACATCGACGCGCCAAGATCCATCGGATCGCGGCGGCACAGGATGACCGGCACCCCGGGATGCATCAGCCCCAGAAGGCCGAGACGGAACAGGTTCGTGGGCGCGGTATCGCTGACCAGCCGCGCGCCATCGACTTTCGCAGCGTAAAGGGCTGGCAGCGCCGGAGGGGCCGCCACCAGCGCCGCCGCCACCGCATCGGCCCCGCGCGACCAGTCCAGCGTGCGGGCATAGCGCACCAGCACGGCAAGTTCGTCGCCCGCCCGCACCTCGGGCCCTGCCAGCAGCCCTTCGGCCAGCGACTTGCCCGACCGTGGCAGGCCGGAAATCAGGATGGCTGGACAGGGGGCGGGCGCGACCTTGCCGCGATGGCGGTCGATCACCGCGCGGTCAAAGGCCAGCGTCGCGGGCGGATAGCGGTATTCCAGCGCATCGGGATCGCTTGCCGCGGCGATGATGGCATTGGCCCGCGCGTAATGGTCGAAGCCGCTGTCATGCAGGCCCGCCTCGCAGTCGATCTGGCCCAGAACGAAGGCGGCCTTGGCGCGCAGCCGCGCGCTGCGCGCGCTGTCATGGACCGATGCCGCGACGGCCGCCAACCCGTCCTCGCGCGGGTCTACGGGGCGCAGGGCGAGCAGCCCCTTCCACGCCTCCAGTTGCAGCGGATCGCGCCGGATCGCATGGCCGAAGCTTTCCAGCGCCGCCGCGTCATGGCCGAGCGAGAGTTCCAGCTTGCCCAGCCCCACCCGCAACATCGCCGATGCGGGATGGCGCGCCACCCCTTCGCGCGCGGGGACCAGTGCCGCGTCCAGCCGCCCCAGCCCTTCCTGCGCCTTGGCAGCCAGACGCCAGAGCGCGGGCTGGTCATGGCCTTGGGCCATCAGCCCCGTTGCCAGCGCCAGCGCCTCGGCATGGCGGCCCGCGTCCAGCGCGGCTTCGGCCGCGTCCAGCGGGTCGGGGGTCGCGCCTCTGTTCGCTTGCGGTTCCGGCACCTTGCGCGGTCCTCCTTGGCCAAAGGTGTTGCCGCGCCGCGCCCGCGTCAATGCCGCAGGCGTCAACCCGCCCTGCGGATCGGATCGGCCAGCAGGCGTAGCCCGTTCAGCACGACGAGCAGCGTCCCGCCCTCGTGCCCGATCACGGCAAGCGGCAGGGGCAGGTCGAAGAACAGCCCCCCCGTCACCAGAACCGCCATCGCGCCAAGGGCAAAGACCAGATTCTGCCGGATGATCCGCGCCGTGCGGCGCGACAGGCGGTGCGCGGCGGCAAGGCGTTCCATGTTGTCGGACAAAAGCGCCACATCGGCGGCCTGCAGCGCGACCTCGCTTCCCGCGACGCCCATGGCGATGCCGACATCCGCCCGCGCCAGCGCCGCCGCGTCATTCACCCCGTCGCCCACGAAGGCAACGCCCCCCCCTGCGGCAAGCGCGGCCACCAGGTCCACCTTGTCGGCGGGCAAGAGGTCCGCGCGCACATCCTCGGGCGGGATGCCCAGTTCCGCCGCGATGCGCCGCGCCACGGGCAGGCGGTCGCCCGTCATCATCACCACGCGCCGCACCCCCGCCGCGCGCAAGGCCGCGATGCCCGCCGCCGATGTCGCGCGCGCACGGTCGGCCACCGTCACAGCCCCGATCACGTCGCGGCCCGATCCCAGCCAGACCAGCGTCTGGTCGCCCGCCGCAAGGCCCCGCCACGCCGCCGCGTCCAGATCGGCCCCCATCCGCGCCGCCATGCGCGGATTTCCCGCCCAGAGCGGCCGCCCGTCGGGCGCGGTGCCGGTCAGCCCCTCGCTCGGGCAGGCGGTCACGTCGCGGACGGCATCGGCAACCAGACCGCGCGCGGCAAGTTCCTGCCGGATCGCCCCCGCGATCGGGTGTTCGGACTGCGCCTCGATCCCGCCCAGAAGCCGCAGGAAGGCGTCCTCTCCCGCAGGGGCGGCGATGGCCGTCACGCCCGCGCGCCCCGTGGTCAGCGTGCCCGTCTTGTCGAAGGCAAAGGCCTGCACCCCCGCCAGCCGTTCCAGCGCGCCGCCCCCCTTGAACAGGACGCCCCCCCGCGCCGCCGCCGACAGCGCCGACAGGATCGCCGCAGGGACCGAGATGACGACCGCGCAGGGGCTGGCCGCGACCAGAAGCGTCGCCGCGCGGTAAAGCGCCGTGTCGCGGTCATGTCCCAGCATCAGGAAGGCCGCGAAGGCCAGTACCGCGCCCGCCAGCACGGCGACCGTGTAACGCTGGCCGAACCAGTCCGAGAACCGCTCGGACGGGGCCTTCATCGCCTGCGCCTCGGTCACCAGCGCGATCATCCGCGCGACGGTGCTTTCCGCCAGTGGCCGCGCGACCCGCATCTGCAGGATGGCGTTCAGGTTCACCGTCGCCTCGTGCAGCGCGGCTCCCGGGCCCTTGTGGACGGGGGCGGATTCCCCCGTGATCGTGGATTCGTCCAGCGACCCTTCGCCCGCGGTCAGGATGCCATCCACCGGAACCCGCGCACCGGGCCGCAGGATGACGGTATCGCCCGTGGCCAGACGGTCCACGCCGACCTCTTCGACCCTGCCATCGGCCTGCAGGCGAAAGGCCGTGTCGGGGCGCAGCGACATCAGCGCCTCGACCGCGCGGCGCGCACGGCCCATCGCCCGCCCTTCCAGCGTTTCCGAGATGCTGAAGAGCGCCAGAAGCACCGCCCCTTCCAGCACCGAACCGACCGCCGCCGCCGCGATGGCCGCAATGACCATCAGGAAATCGATCTCGAGCCTGCCGCGCCGGAAAAGCGCCGCCAGCGCGCTGGCCGAAGGGGGAATGCCGCCCGCCGCATAGGCCAGCAGCGCGCCGGCCGCGGGCAGGGGCGCGGCAAGCGGCTGCCAGAACCTGTCCGCCAGCAGGACGGCCAGCCCCGCCAGCGTCAGCCCCGTCAGCGCCGCGCCGACCGTTCCGTCCCGATTGTCCGCATCTGCCATGAAGGCCCGTCCGGCTTGAACCCTGTCCAGCTTACGCGCCGCAGGGCCATCGGCAAGCCACCGCAGCGGCCCCGCCGTCAGTTCAGCTGCGTTCCCGTGATCGCGCCCACGGGTTCGAGGATGATGCGCGTTGCCCGCCGCACCGTCAGCACCACGCCGGGCAGAAGACCCGTGCGCGCGGCGCGGTCGCGGCCAAAGGCCACGTCCACATCCTCGATCCGCCCGATGATGCGTATGAGCCCCGCCGAGGTGCCCGCCGCGAAATGCCGCGTGCCGTCGCGGAAGGCCCCGACATCCAGATAGGTCACCTCCAGATCGGCAAGCTTGTCGAGCGTGTCGAGCGCGCCCAGACGTCCTTCGCTCTGCCCCGTGATGAACGACGACAGGCGCAGCACGGAATCGCGGTTCGACCCGAAGATGACGAAGGGTTCGGGCAGGGTGCCGATCGCCTTGGCCTGCATGCGGAACACGTCCACGTCGATGTCGGGCGACATCAGCACCACGCCGTCGATCCGGTCCAGCAGCGCACGGTCGCCGCGGATGGCGATCTGGCGCAGCGTCTCCATCGTGAGGAAGGCACCCATCGAATGGGCCACCAGCACGATCCGCCGCGCCCCTGCCGCCCGCACCTCGCGGATCAGCTGTTCCAGCCCGTCGCGGGCGAAAAGCGAGGAATCGCGGTCTGCCACATACCCCAGCGGTTCCGCGATCGAGGGCCAGCTGTAATGGACCGGCGTCTCGGCGATCTGCAGGTCGTGGGTCAGTTGCGCGAAGCGGTACAGCCCTTCGGAAAAGGTGTTGTTGAAGCCATGCACGAAGATGACCGCCGCGCCGTCGGTTCCGGCCAGCGACCGGCGCAGGTCGTCGCGGAAGGCGCGGGCCGTGGGGTGCTGCACCTGCGCGGTGGTCAGGAAATCGGTGCTGGCATCGGCCTTTTCGGGGCGGGTCGGCCATGTCACCGTGCCCAGCGCGCGCCGGGGCGGGATGGCGATGTCATAGCGCGCGAAGGCCAGCGTTTCGGACCGCACCCCGCCATAGACCCCGCCCGTATCCAGCTGCCGCGTCGTGCCGACGAAGACCTCTTCGATCGGGCCGGGCACGGTTTCGGGCGGCACGACCGTGATGGTGCCGCGCGGCGCGCAGGCGGCCAGCAGGCACAGCGAAAGCGCAAGCACCGCGCGCGGCAGGCGTGGGCGCGCCGCGAAGAAGGGCAGGCCCGCCGTCACAGCACGTAGCGCGAGATATCCGCCGACCGCGCCAGTTGCCCGACATTCGTCTCGACAAAGGCCGCATCGACCGTGACGGTTTCGCCCGACCGGTCGGGCGCGGTGAAGGACAGCTCCTCGAACACCCGCTCCATCACGGTGTAAAGTCTGCGGGCGCCGATGTTTTCGACGCTGCGGTTCACATCGGCCGCGATGCGGGCCAGCGCCGCGATGCCATCGGTGGTGAAGGTCACCGTCACCTCTTCCGTCGCCATCAGGCCGGAATACTGCCGCGTCAGGGCATTGTCCGTTTCCGTCAGGATGCGGACGAAATCATCCTCGGTCAGCGGCTGCAGTTCCACGCGGATCGGCAGGCGGCCCTGCAGTTCGGGCAGCAGGTCCGACGGCTTGGCGATGTGGAACGCACCCGAGGCGATGAAGAGGATATGGTCCGTCCTGACGGGGCCGTATTTGGTGGAAACGGTCGTCCCTTCGATCAGCGGCAGCAGGTCGCGCTGCACGCCTTCGCGGCTGACATCGGCCCCGCGGGCATCGGCGCGGGCGCAGATCTTGTCGATCTCGTCCAGGAACACGATGCCGTTTTCCTGCACCGCCTCCAGTGCCGCGGTCTTCACCGCCTCGTCATCCAGCAGCTTGTCGGCCTCTTGCCCGATCAGGATGTCATAGCTGTCGGCCACGGTCATCTTCTTGCGCGTGGATCGCCCGCCAAAGGCCTTGAACAGGTCCTGCAGCCCCTGCATCTGCATGTCCATCCCGTTGCCCGCGGGGAACATGCCCATGGGCATGGCAGTGTCCTGCACCTCGAGCTCGATCACGGTCTGGTCCAACTCGCCGCGCTTGAGCTTGCCGCGGAACATCTCGCGCGTCTGGTCGCGCGCGTCCTTGCCGGCCAGCGCCTCGATCACGCGGTCCTCGGCGGCCTTCTGGGCGCGGGCCTTCACCTCGTCGCGCATGCGGGCGCGGGTTTCGATCATAGCGGCATCGACAAGGTCGCGGATGATGCTGTCCACGTCGCGGCCCACATAGCCCACCTCGGTGAACTTCGTCGCCTCCACCTTCAGGAAGGGCGCTTTCGCCAGCTTCGCCAGACGGCGGCTGATCTCGGTCTTGCCCACGCCGGTGGGGCCGATCATCAGGATGTTCTTTGGGTAAACCTCGTCCCGCAGGTCGTCGCCCAGCTGCTTGCGCCGCCAGCGGTTGCGTAGCGCCACGGCCACGGCGCGCTTGGCATCGCGCTGGCCGATGATGAAACGGTCAAGCTCGGACACGATCTCGCGCGGGGTGAGGTTGGTCATGGGCGCTCCTTCGCTGGCCGTATCCCCGATGTAACCCCTGTGCGGGGCAAGGCCAAGGGCGGGTTGAAATGTATGGACGGATTGTATATACATCGCAGGTGTCGATTCAGGTGGCGATCGAAACCGTCCGTTAAGCATGACACCCTAGGCTCTGCCCCGTCAGCAAGGCGGATCGGCGGATGGAGTTCGAGTGGGACGAGTCGAAACGGCGGAAGGTGCTGGAAAAGCACGGGATCGATTTCCAACTCGCCGCGCGCGTGCTGATGGCAGAGCATGTCCTTCTGCCCGCGCGCAGCGATGTAGAGCCAAGGTTCCTTGCTGTCGGGTTCCTTGATGGAGAATGGGTGACTGTCGTCCACACATGGCGCGGAGAGTCATGCAGGGTCATTACGGCGCGAAAGGCACGGGAACATGAGCGGCGGGCGTATCGTTCGGTATACAACTGAGGACATCCTCGCGCTGAAGGATGAAACCGACTACGCCCGCCTCCGCGCCGAGGAAGAGGCGGGGATCGAACCCGAACTGGACGAGGAAGAGATCGGGATCGAATGGGACTGGTCCAAGGCCGTGCTTGTCCGCGCGCCGGTGAAGAAGGCTGTGTCGGTGCGGCTGGATCAGGACGTGATCGATTGGTTCAAGGCCGAAGGACCGGGCTACCAGACGCGCATGAACGCCGTGCTGCGATCCTACATGCTGGCAAGGCGCGGCAAGGGCGGCACATGACCCGCACTCAGCCCTTGATCGTTTCGACCGTCAGGTTGCCGTTGGTGTAGAC
>JBEEOG010000171.1:0-8120 GCA_041191745.1 Pseudomonadota bacterium
CACACGCCGCTCAGCACCACCTCGGGCAACCTGCACGGCACGCCGGTGGCCTATATCGCGGGGCGCGACGGGTTCGATGCCTTCCCGCCCTTCCCCGCGCCCCTCCCGCCGCGGAACATCTGCCTCTATGGCATCCGGTCCGTCGATCCGGCGGAACATGCCGCCCTCCTGACGCACGAGATCGCGGTGACCGACATGCGCGCGCTGGACGAACGCGGCATCGTCGCCCCCTTGCGCGAATTCCTGCAGGCCGTGCGGGCGGCGGGCGGGATGCTGCATGTCTCGCTGGATGTGGATTTCATGGATCCCTCCATCGCGCCCGCGGTCGGCACCACCGTTCCGGGCGGCACCACCTTCCGCGAGGCGCATCTGGTGATGGAGCTGTTGCATGAAAGCGGGCTCGTCACCTCGCTCGATCTGGTGGAACTGAACCCCTTCCTCGACGAGCGCGGGCGCACGGCGCGGCTGATGGTGGATCTTGTCGCCAGCCTGATGGGGCGCAAGGTCTTCGACCGTCCGACGCGGGCGCATGTCTAGGACGAAAAATCTTCTGCGAAGATTTTCCGGCCCGAACCTTCTGCGAAGGTTCGCCGTTTCTTCGCAGAAGAAACGCGGGGCAGGATTTTCGCAGAAAATCCTGCGGGCGGTCAGTGCAGGCGGAACTCTCCCACCACGTTGCGCCACTCGCCGGGGCTGATCAGCTTGCGGTGGGTGAAGCGCACGGAATGCAACGGCCCCTCGATCTTTTCCTGCCAGAACTCGATGAAGCGGAAAAGTTCGGGATAGTCGGGTGCCAGATCATAGTGCTGCCACACGAAGGTATTGAGGACACTGCGATAATCCGGCATCCGGTAGAAGATTTCCGCCGTCGTCAGGCCATAGCCTTTCAGCATCAGTTCGGTCTCGCGGGCGGGGGCATTTGCGGGCATGATCCACCTCGGTCGTTTCTTCTGTGTCCCGATGCTGCCACGGATTGCGATTCTGTCAACGATCCCAATATGTTGGCACTCCGCCGTGCTGGCTGCCAACCGACCTGCCCGCCCGCCATTGCGCCCTAGGGATGGGATGGTGTAAGGTCCGCGCCAACCATATCTAGCGCATTCGCAGGAAGGCTTCGCCCCCGTGACCGACACGCCCGAAACCCCTGAAAACACAGACGATTCCGCCCCGAAAAATCCGTGGCACGGCCCGCAGGTGTCCATCGCGGACGAGATGAAGACGGCCTATCTCGACTATGCGATGAGCGTGATCGTCAGCCGCGCCATCCCCGACCTGCGCGACGGGCTGAAACCGGTGCATCGCCGCATCCTCTATGCGATGCACGAAACCGGCAACACGCATGAAAAGCCCTACCGCAAATCGGCCCGCCCCGTGGGCGACACGATGGGCAAATACCACCCCCATGGCGACAGCGCGATCTATGACGCGCTGGTGCGGATGGCGCAGCCCTTCTCGATGTCGCTGAAACTGCTCGACGGGCAGGGCAATTTCGGCTCGATGGACGGCGATGCCGCGGCGGCCATGCGCTATACCGAAGTCAGGATGGACAAGCCCGCCGCCTTCCTGATGGCCGATATCGACAAGGAAACCGTCGATTTCCAGGACAATTACGACGGCAAGGACAAGGAACCGACCGTCCTTCCCGCCCGCTTTCCCAACATGCTGGTCAATGGCGCGGGCGGCATCGCGGTGGGCATGGCCACGAACATCCCGCCGCACAATCTGGGCGAGGTGATCGACGGCACGCTCGCGCTGATCGAGAACCCCGACCTGTCGTCGGAAGCGCTGATGGAGATCATCCCCGCCCCCGATTTCCCGACGGGCGGCGTGATCCTTGGCCGCTCCGGCGCGCGAAAGGCCTATCTCGAAGGGCGCGGTTCCGTCATCATCCGCGCCAAGACGCGGGTGGAGGAGATCCGCAAGGACCGGTTCGCCATCATCCTCGACGAGATCCCCTATCAGGTGAACAAGGCCGCGATGATCGAGAAGATCGCGGAAATGGTGCGCGAGAAGAAGATCGAAGGCATCGCCAACATCGCCGACGAATCCGACCGGATCGGCATCCGCGTGGTGATCGAACTGAAGCGTGACGCCACGCCCGACGTGGTCTTGAACCAGCTCTGGCGCTTCTCGCCCATGCAGACGTCTTTCGGCTGCAACATGCTGGCCCTGAACGGCGGGCGCCCCGAACAGCTGACGCTGCGGGATTTCCTGTCGCATTTCATCACCTTCCGCGAGGAAGTGGTGGCCCGCCGCACGGCGCACGAACTCAGGAAGGCGCGCGAGCGCAGCCACATCCTCTGCGGTCTGGCCGTCGCCGTGTCGAACGTGGACGAGGTGGTGCGGACCATCCGTGCCTCGGCCGATGCGGCCGAGGCACGCGACCGCCTGATGACGCGCCGCGGGCCCGCGCAGGACATCGCCGCCTATATCAAGCTGATCGACGATCCGACCCATACGATCAACGACGACGGCACCTACAACCTGTCCGAGGCGCAGGCCCGCGCCATCCTCGAGCTGCGCCTGCAACGCCTGACGGCGATGGGGGTGAAAGAGGTCACGGACGAACTGGCCGAACTCGCCGCCAAGATCCGCGACTACCTCGACATCCTGTCCTCGCGCGACCGCATCATGGCCATCATCTCGGACGAGCTGCGCGAGGTGAAGGCCGCCTTCGCCGTGCCGCGCCGGACCGAAATCGCCGACTGGGCCGGCGACATGGACGACGAGGACCTGATCGAGCGCGAGGATATGGTCGTCACCGTCACCTCGGGCGGCTACATCAAGCGCACGCCGCTCGCCGAATTCCGCGCGCAGCGCCGCGGCGGCAAGGGTCTGGCCTCGATGCAGACCAAGGAAGACGACGTGGTGACGACGCTTTTCGTCGCCAACACCCACACGCATCTGCTGTTCTTCACGACCGACGGGATGGTCTACAAGCTGAAATGCTGGCGCCTGCCGCTGGCGGGGCGCACCGCCAAGGGCAAGGCGCTGGTCAACATCCTGCCCATCGAAACCGGCGTGTCCATCGCGGCCCTGATGCCCGTCGATGTGCCGGAAGAGGACTGGGCGAACCTGCAGATCGTCTTCGCCACCTCGGACGGTGACGTGCGCCAGAACGACCTGTCCGATTTCACCAACGTGAAACGCAACGGCAAGATCGCCATGAACCTGCCCGAAGGCGTGACGCTGGTGAACGCGGCGATTGCCGACGAGAATGACGACGTGATGCTCGTCACCGCAGGCGGCCGCGCCATCCGCTTCCCCACCACCGATATCCGCGTATTCAAGTCGCGCGGATCGACCGGCGTGCGCGGCATCCGGCTGGCAGCGGGCGACAGCGTGGTGTCGATGGCGATCATCCGCCACTTCGAGGCCACCCCCGAAGAGCGCGAGGCCTATCTGAAACAGCGCCGCCTGATGGCCGGCGCGCTGGAGGATGATGCCGAAGCCGACGAGGAAGAAGAGGTGGTCGCCGCAGGCCAGCTCTCGCCCGAACGCTATGCCGAGATGTCGGCGGCCGAGGACCTGATCCTGACCATCACCGCCAAGGGCGCGGGAAAGCTCTCGTCCAGCCACGGCTACCCCGTGCGCGGGCGCGGGGGCATGGGCGTCAAGGCGATGGACGGCGCGATGCGCGGCGGGGCGCTCGTCGCCTCCTTCCCGGTCGAGATGTCGGACCAGATCATGCTTGCCACCTCTACCGGCCAGTCGATCCGCGTGCCGGTCGACCAGATCAGCTTCCGCTCGCGCTCGGCAGGCGGGGTCAAGGTGTTCAGCCTTGGCGAGGGCGAAGAGGTCGTCTCGGTCGCCCGCGTGGCCGAACAGGGCGATGAGTGACCTTGCCGCGCGGCTGGCCCTGCTGGCCGCACAAGGGCAGACGGTGACCTATGGCCAGCTGGCCCGCGATCTGGGCTGGCGCATGGCGGACCTGACGGCGGCGCTCGAGGCGCTGATGACGCAAGACGCGGCAGCGGGTCGGCCCCTGCGGGCGGCACTGCTGAAAGGACGGCTGGCAGGCGGCCTGCCCGCGCGGGGCTTTTTCGACAAGGCGGCGGAACTGGGCTTCGATGTCGCCGATGCGGCCGCCTTCACGCAGGACCATCGCGCGCGCTTATGGGGAAACCAAGGTTAACGGTGCGCTGGCGCACACTTCCCCGCGCGTCCTGCCGGATTTCCTGCGGGCGGCCTCCCGATTACGTCTCTGCGTGGGGCGACGCGACCGCTCCGCGAATGTGAACAGGGACAGGAAACCCGACATGAAGACCCTTGCCGATTACGCGCCCTTTGGCGCGCGCCTCCTTCTCGCCATCCTCTTCCTGCTGGCCGGTGTCGGCAAGCTGGGCGATGTCGCGGGCTTTACCGGATACCTCACCTCGGGCGGGCTGCCCGCCTTCCTCGCCTGGCCGTCGATCCTGTTCGAGATCGCGGTGGGCGTGCTGCTGATCGTGGGCTGGCAGGTGCGCCTGACCGCGCTGGCGGCGGCGGCCTTCTGCGTGGTTTCGGCAGCGCTCTACCACAACAACTTTGCCGACCAGATCCAGATGATCATGTTCCTGAAGAACCTCGCCATCGCGGGCGGCTTCCTTGCCCTTTTCGCGCATGGCGCGGGCAAGCTGGCGCTGGACAAGGCGTGAGGCGGGGCCTGATCCCGACGCCCGGCCTTGCCCCCTCACCCTTCCCTCTTCCCCGTAGGGACGAGGGTGCTGCGTGCCGGTGAGAACAGGCAATCCCCGTCCGCAAGGGCGCTTCCCTCTCCCCCGCGGGGGAGAGGGAGGGGGTGAGGGGGCCACCCGACAAACACGCCCGCCCCTTTCCCTTTCCCGCCAAACCGCCTAAATCCGGCGCATGAGCGAGACACTCCACATCATCGGCGGCGGCATGGCCGGATCCGAGGCCGCATGGCAGGCCGCGCAAATGGGCGTGCCCGTCACCCTTCACGAAATGCGCCCACAGGTCGGCACCTTCGCCCATCGCACCGGCCATTTCGCGGAAATGGTCTGTTCCAACAGCTTCCGGTCGGACGATGACGAGCGCAACGCCGTGGGCCTGCTGCACTGGGAAATGGGGGCTGCGGGTGGCCTCATCATGGAAATGGCCCGCGCCCACCGCCTGCCCGCGGGGGGGGCACTGGCCGTGGACCGCGATCCCTTTGCCGAGGCCGTCACCGCCCGCCTGCGCGCCCATCCGCTGATCTCGGTGGCCGAGGGCGAGGTGACCGACCTGCCCCGCGACGGGCAGTGGATCATCGCCACCGGCCCGCTGACCAGCACGGCGCTGGCAGAAAGCATCCGGGCGGAAACGGGGGCCGACAGCCTTGCCTTCTTCGATGCCATCGCCCCCATCGTCTATGCCGAAAGCGTGGACATGTCGGTGGCCTGGATGCAGTCGCGCTACGACAAGGGCGAAACGGTCGAGGAACAGACCGCCTACATGAACTGCCCGATGGACAAGGCGCAGTACGAAGCCTTCATCGACGCGCTTCTGGCCGCCGACAAGACCGAATTCCACGAAGGCGAGACGGCGGGCTATTTCGACGGCTGCCTACCGATCGAGGTGATGGCCGAACGCGGCCGCGAAACCCTGCGCTTCGGCCCGATGAAGCCGGTGGGCCTGACCAATCCGCACCGCCCCGACGTCAAGCCCCATGCCGTCGTCCAGCTGCGCCGCGACAACAAGCTGGGCACGCTCTACAACATCGTGGGCTTCCAGACCAAGATGAAGTACGGCGCGCAAACCTCTGTTTTCAAGATGATTCCGGGGCTCGAGAATGCTTCGTTCGCCCGTCTGGGCGGCATCCACCGCAACACCTTCATCAACTCGCCCACGCTGCTGGATGACCGGATGCGCCTGAAGTCGCGCCCGAACATCCGCTTTGCGGGACAGGTGACGGGGGTGGAAGGCTATGTCGAATCCGCCGCGATGGGCCTTCTGGCGGGCCGGATGGCGGCGGCCGAGATGCTGGGCCGCGACCTGCCCCCGCCCCCGCCCGACACGGCGATGGGCGCGCTGATCACCCACATCACGGGCGGGGCCGATGCCAAGACCTTCCAGCCGATGAACGTCAACTTCGGCCTCTTCCCCCCGATCGACGCGCGGGGCGGGCGCAAGGGGCGCAAGGATCGCTACAAGGCCTATACCGACCGCGCGAAGGACAGCTTCACGCAATGGCTCGGGGCTTGACCGCGCCCGCGACCAACCCCGCCCCGGCCCCCGCGCCGGGGCCTCTGGTTTGTGGCAAGACCGTGCTTGGCGCAGAGGTCCCGGGTCAGGCCCGGGACGGGGTCGGGGTCTGATGTTCGTCACGCGCTTCGCGCCGTCCCCCACGGGACCCTTGCACCTTGGCCATGCCTATTCCGCGATCCTTGCCCATGACATGGCCCGCGCGGCGGGGGGCGGGTTCCTGCTCCGGATGGAGGATACGGACCTCGACCGCTGCCGCCCCGAATGGGAGGCGCGGATCGTGGAGGACCTGACATGGCTGGGTCTGGCATGGGATGGCCCCGTCCAGCGGCAGGCGGACAGGATCGCCGCCTATAACGCGCGGCTGGAAACGCTTGGCGGAAGCGGCCTCATCTATCCCTGCTCCTGCAGCCGCGCCGATATCCGCGCCGCGCTGTCGGCCCCGCAGGAAGGCGTGGCCCATGCCGTCTATCCCGGCACCTGCCGCGGGCGGGCGATGGACACGCGCCGCGCGGGAGATGCGCTGCGGCTGGACCTTGCGGCTGCCATGGATGCGCTGGCGGGGCGTGACCTGACCTTCACCGAGACAGGCCCCGCCCATGCGGGGCAGCACCGGATCGACCGCGCAACCGCGCTGGCCACAATCGGGGACGTCGTCCTGTCGCGCAAGGGCGAGGATATCGTGGCCTATTTCCTTGCCTCCGCTTTCGACGATGCCGATCAGGGGATCACCCATGTGATCCGGGGCGAGGATCTGTTCGACTTCACCCCCGTGCAGGTGATCCTGCAGCACCTGTTCGGCCTGCCGACACCCGTCTATCACCACCACGCCCTGATCCGCGACGCGGCGGGCAAGCGGCTGGCCAAGCGCGACGATGCCCGCGCGATTGCGAAATACCGCGCGGACGGGGCAAGCCCCGCCGACATCCGCCGCATGGTCGGGCTTTAGGCGCGCGGGCAGAAGAATTTTCGTCCGAAAATTCTTCGGCGCCTCACGCCATAGGTTCGGTCAGGATCACCTCGGCCCCGTCCCGCACCGCCGTATAGAAGCAGGAGCGGCGGTTCGTGTGGCAGGCCGGACCTTCCTGATCGACCAGCGCCAGCAGGCAGTCGCGGTCGCAATCCACCCGCAACTCCACCAGCCGCTGCACATGGCCCGAGGTTTCGCCCTTGATCCAGAACGCCCGGCGCGAGCGGCTCCAATAGGTCACGCGGCCCGTCTCCAGCGTCCGCGCCACCGCTTCGGCATTCATCCAGGCCATCATCAAGACCTCGCCCGAGGCATGGTCCTGCGCGATGCAGGGGATCAGGCCGGTCGCGTCATACTTTAGGCTTGCAGGGTCAAAGGGCATGGGCCTTGTCCTTGGCACGGGGGGCGGAGGGGTCTATCTAAGGGGCAATGCGCCGAAGGGAAAGCCCGCACGGCGCGCAGCGCGAAGGGTGAAGGATGTCCGACAGCGACCTCGTCAAGCTCTATTCGGGCCGCATCCTCGACCTCGCGGCCAATATCCCGCATCTGGGCCGCCTGTCCGCCCCGCAGGGGACGGCGCGCAAACGCTCGCCCCTCTGCGGATCGACGGTGACGGTGGACCTGACCGTGTCGGGGGGCCGGATCGCGGATTTCGCACAGGATGTGAAGGCCTGCGCGCTGGGACAGGCGGCGGCCTCTGTCGTGGGCGGGGCCGTCATCGGGGCCACCCGCGATCAGGTCGCGCAGGCGCGGACGGAACTGGAGGCGATGCTGAAGGCGGGCGGCCCCGTCCCCGCCGCGCCCTTCGCGGGGCTGGAGGTGCTTCTGCGCGCGCGCGATTACGCGAACCGCCATGCCTCTATCCTTCTGTCGCTGGAGGCGACGCTGGCCGGGATGGATGCGGCGGCGGCCGCTGCCTGACCTTTCCGCAAGCGGACAGAAAAAGACCGCCGCGCGTCCATCGACG
>JBEEOG010000172.1:0-4098 GCA_041191745.1 Pseudomonadota bacterium
CCTCAAGGTCGAGGATCAGCGGCATCAGCGTTTCCGACACGAAGCGCCCGCCGAAGATGCCGAAGCGCCCCGCCTCGTCCGGCCCCGTCATGAAGCTGTTGATTCCGTCCTCGGCCATGGCGCGCGCTCCCCGTTTCCCGACGTCCGATGTAGCGCCCTTGGGCGGGCGGGGAAAGGGGGGCCGTCTGCCCCCCTCGCGCGCGGGGCGCGCGCTCACCCCCCGAGGATATTTGGGCAGAGAAAACAGGCGCAGGGATCAGGAAAGGGGACGGAAGGTGCGCGCGATGGTCCAGTAGCCCAGCCCGCAGGCCAGCACGCCGATGGCCAGCGGCAGGTGGTAGTCGAAGCCCAGATGGATCAGCGCGGCGGCGGCAAGGCACGAGAGGAAGGTGCCCATGTCCCAGCCGCCCTCGGCCACGATGTGGAAGCGCAAGGGGCAGGGCGACTGGCGCGCCAGCGTGTAGACGCGCGCGTTGAAGGCCGTGGCGTAAAGCGGCCATGCCAGCGCGGCGGCCACATTGGCCGCGACGGCAAGCCCCGCCACGGGCCAGCCGAACATCCGCGCCACCGCCGCCGCCGCCAGCGCGGCAAAGCCGATCCGCGCCGCGCCCAGCCCGCGGCCCAGATCGATGGCCCGCCCCAGCACCAGCGCGCCCACGGCACCTGCCAGACCCGACAGCGCCATCGCGCCGCCGAAGGCCGCATAGCTGGACCCGAGCGTGAGGAAGAGCGCGATCAGCCAGGTGAAATGGAACGACCCCGTCCGCAGCCCGTCGGCAAACAGGATCACCCGCGCCGCATGGCGCGCGGCGGCGGGCATCTCGGCCTTGGCCGCGATCTGCGGGTCGGGGCCCATGATGACGGGCAGGGTGGACAGCGCCATGGCCAGCGCCACCGTGCCAAAGGCCACCAGCGGCGGGAAAGCGGTCAGGAGAAGGCCCGTCACCACGGGCGCCACGATCCCCATCGTGATCCCGATCATCTCGACCGCGCTGGTCTGCGCGCCGCGGCTGTGGTTGTCGCCCATCAGCGCGACATAGGTGTGGTAGGTCGTCCAGTAGAGGCTGCTCGAAAACGCCCAGAGGGCGAGATAGCCCCAAAGCAGCCAGCCGGTGCCGGTCACCTGCGACAGGATCGGATAGGTCGCGGCTTCGGCAAGGATGGCCACCACCAGCGCGCGGCGCAGGCCGATGCGGCGCACCATGGGCAGGACGAGCTGGCGAAAGATCATCCGGCTGCCGAACATCGCCGCGATGGCCAGAAGCACGACGGGCGCGGGGATGCCCGCGTTCAGCAGATAGACGAAGGCGAAGGCCTCGCCCCCGTAAGAGGCGAAGGCCTGCAACGCGGCATGCACATAGACAAGATTGAAGCCGCGGTTTGCGAAATAGGCCATCACCGCCCTTGTCAGCGCGCCGCCGCGACAAAGGCCGCGATCCGGCCCGCATCCTTGATCCCCGGCGCGGATTCGACGCCGGAGGAGACATCGACCTGCCGCGCGTTGGTCAGACGGATCGCCTCGGCCACGTTGTCCGCCGTCAGGCCGCCCGCCAGCATCCACGGGCGCAGCCAGCGGCGCTGCGCGACCAGCCGCCAGTCGAACGAGAGCCCGTTGCCCCCCGGCAGCACGGCATGGCGCGGGGGTTTGGCGTCGATCAGCAACTGGTCGGCCACGGTGGAATAGTCGAAGATCGCGGCCAGATCGCCTTCATCCGCCACGCCCACGGCCTTCATCACGGGCAAGCCATAGCGCGCGCGCACCGCCGCCACGCGGTCGGGGCTTTCATGGCCATGCAGTTGCAGCATGTCGAGCGGGACGGCATCCACGATGGCATCGAGCGTGGCATCATCGGCATCGACCGTCAGCGCGACCTTGGCCAGCCCCGCGGGGGCGGCCAGCGCCATCGCGCGCGCCTCGGCCACGGTCACGTTGCGGGGGGACTTTCCAAAGAAGACGAAGCCCGCATAGGCCGCCCCCGCCGCCGCCACGGCGGCGACATCGGCCACGGTCCGCAGACCGCAGATCTTCACGCGGATGTTGGCCATCCTGTCAGCCCGCCTTGCGCGGCGGCGCGTCCAGAAGCGCCAGCACCTCGTCCCGCGGGGTGGAGGTGGCGTCCTTCATCACGGCGAGTTCGCGTTCCAGACGCTTCACCTCGCGCGTGGAGCGGGTGGCGGTGGCGCGGTGCTTGTGCTCGCGCGCCCATTCCCAGGTGAAGCCCACCGCGATGCCGATGGCGATGGCGCCGAAAAGCACAAGGAACAGCGGCACCTGCATCACGAAGGAAAAGCCCGTCAGCGCGGCCAGCGCCTCGGGCAGCAGGCGCACATCCACCGTGCCGCGATTGGCCAGCGCGACGGTCAGAAGCACAAGCGTCACGGCGGCGACGGCGAGGTAGCGCAGATAGCGGATCATGGCAGCACCAATCCGAGGGGTCCGCCCGACTATCGCCGCGCGGGCGGGCGGGCGCAAGGGCAAGCGGGACAGCCCGCGGTCAGGCCTTGCCGTTCAGACGGTCGCGCAGCAGCTTGCCCGTCTTGAAGAAGGGCACCTTCTTGTCATCGACCTTGACCGCCTCGCCGGTGCGGGGGTTGCGGCCGACGCGGGCATCGCGGGCCTTGACCGAAAAGGCGCCGAAGCCGCGCAGTTCCACCCGCTCGCCCTTGGCCAGCGCGTCGATGATCTCTTCGAAGACCGTGTTGACGATGCGTTCGACATGCCGCTGCGTGAGGTGCGGATTTTCATCCGCGATTTTCTGGATCAGTTCAGAACGGATCATCCGTCGCGTCCCCCCATGCGCGCCACTTGACCGACGCTGCGCCTTATTGTGGGCAAACTATAGGCAAAGACACCCTGCACACAAACGAAATTGCGCGCCGTGCGGGGCGATCAAACGAAACGGACCCCGCCTTTCGGCAGGGTCCGCGGGGTTTTTCCGACAGGCGGTGTCAGCCGCGGTCGCCTTTCAGCGCCGCGCCGAGGATGTCACCCAGCGACGCGCCCGAATCGGACGAGCCGTACTGTTCCACGGCTTCCTTCTCTTCCGCGATCTCGCGCGCCTTGATCGACAGGCCCAGACGGCGGGTCTTGGGGTCGATGTTGGTCACGCGCACATCGACCTTGTCACCGACCGAGAAACGCTCGGGGCGCTGGTCGGCACGGTCGCGCGACAGGTCCGAACGGCGGATGAACGACTTGGCGCCGTTGTATTCCACCTCGATCCCGCCATCCTCGATCGCGGTCACTTCGACCGTGATGACCGAACCGCGCTTCACGCCATCCACCGCATCGGTGAAGCTGTCGTCGCCCAGCGCCTTGATCGAGAGCGAGATGCGCTCCTTCTCGACGTCCACCTCGGTGACGGCGGCCTTGACCGTGTCGCCCTTGCGGTAGTTCTGGATCGCTTCCTCGCCGCGCTGGTCCCACGACAGGTCCGACAGGTGGACCATGCCGTCGATGTCGTTGTCGAGGCCGACGAACAGACCGAATTCGGTGATGTTCTTGACTTCGCCTTCGATGGCCGAACCGACGGGGTGGTTCTCGGCAAAGACTTCCCACGGGTTACGCATGGTCTGCTTCAGACCCAGCGACACGCGGCGCTTGGCGCTGTCGATTTCCAGAACCATGACGTCAACCTCTTGCGAGGTGGAGACGATCTTGCCGGGGTGCACGTTCTTCTTGGTCCAGGACATTTCCGAGACGTGGACCAGACCTTCGACGCCCGCTTCCAGTTCCACGAACGCGCCGTAATCGGTGATGTTCGTGACGCGGCCCTTGTGGACCGAACCCAGCGGATAGGCACGCTCGACCGCATCCCACGGATCGGCCTGAAGCTGCTTCATGCCGAGGCTGATGCGGTGCGTGTCCTTGTTGATCTTGATGACCTGGACCTTGACCGTCTCGCCGATCGACAGGATTTCCGACGGGTGGTTCACACGGCGCCATGCCATGTCGGTGACGTGCAGCAGACCATCGACGCCGCCCAGATCAACGAAGGCACCGTATTCGGTGATGTTCTTGACCACGCCATCCACGACCTGACCTTCGGTGAGGTTCGAGATGACCTCGGCCCGCTGCTCGGCGCGGCTCTCTTCCAG
>JBEEOG010000173.1:0-30718 GCA_041191745.1 Pseudomonadota bacterium
AGCAGGTTTTCCAGCGCGCCGCGCGCGGCGGCGATGTCGCCTTCCAGCGCCGCGACCGCCTCGCCCAGCCCCGCAGGCGACCCCGACCGCGCCAGATCCTCGATCCGCTTCAGGCGGGCATGCAGGGCTGTGGCCCCGACCGACACCGCCGACCCCGCGCTGCGATGGGCCAGTTGCGCCAGCGCCTCGATCTCGCCCGCCGCCATCAGGCTTCGCAGTTGCGGCACGGTCAGCACCGCTTCGGCCAGCATCCGGTCGGCAAAGCCCCTGAAGATGTCATCCCCCAGCGTTTCGCGGACTTCGGCGATGATGGATTGGTCAAGAACGGTCATTCGGCAGGCCTTCCAACCCAGGCGGGTGCTGTGCCCCCGCCTTCGCGGCAGGGTGTCACGATTCGGACTATGGGTCAGACACCAGATCCGTTCACGCTATACGTGCATGTGGTTTACCGACATTAGTATGGGTCCGGCCCCGTGCGGGGCCGGGCGGTGAAAGCCTATTGACGGCATATACTCATTATACCAGCATATCACCCGAGCGCCCCTCAGCGGGCCGACAAGCCGGTAACGGGGGGAAACGGATGGCACGCAGCGTGGCGGTCTTCGGTGCGGGCGGCAAGATGGGGTTCCGCGTGGCGCGGAAACTGGCCGATGCGGGCTATGACCTGCGCGCGGTCGAAACCGGCGATGCGGGACGGGCGCGCCTTGCCGATGCGGGCATCGCGGCGGTCGATGCCGCGACCGGCCTTCAGGGGGCCGAGGTCGTCGTTCTGGCCCTGCCCGACACCCTGATCGGCACCGTCGCGGCCCAGATCGCGCCCCGCCTTGCCGCCGGGACGATGCTCCTGATCCTCGACGCCGCCGCCCCCTATGCGGGCGTGCTGCCGCAGGACCGGCCCGACCTGACCTATTTCGTGGGCCATCCCTGCCATCCGCCGCTCTACAACGACGAAACCGACATGGCCGCGCGGCGCGACTATCACGGCGGCATCGCCCGCCAGTCGATCGTCTGCGCACTGATGCAGGGACCCGAGGAACACTATGCCCTCGGGGCCGAGATCTGCAGCGCGATGTGGTCGCCCGTGGCCAAGGTGCACCGCGTGACGACCGAACAGCTGGCCATCCTCGAACCCGGCCTGTCCGAGATGGTGGCGATGTGCATGGTCGATGTGATGACCGAGGCGCTGGACGAATGCGAAACCCGCTACGGCATCCCGCGCGAGGCCGCGCATGATTTCCTGATCGGCCACCTGAATGTCGAGATCGCCATGTGGTTCGGCTATTCGCCCAAGGTCCCCTCGGATGCCGCGCTGCGCCTCTTGGCCTTCGGCAAGTCGAAGATCATGAAGGAAAACTGGCGCGACGCGCTGTCGCCCGCCGTCGTGCGCGAAGCGGCAGAGCTGATCGTGAACGCCAAGACCTGACCCGCCCGCATCCGGAGGTTCCGATGACCCAGCCCTTCGACCGGCATCTGGCATGACGCGCCGCGTGGCCCTGATCGGCTGCGGCTTCTTTGCCCGCAACCATATGCTTGCCTGGCGCGATCTGGCAGGGGCAAGGGTCGTGGCGGTCTGCGACCTCGACCCCGCCAAAGCCGCGGCCTTTGCAGCCGAATTCGGCGCCCGCCCCTTCACCGATGCCGCCGCCATGCTGGCTGAAATCCGGCCCGACATCGCCGATGTGGCCACGACCGTCGGGTCGCACCGCGCGCTGGTCGAACTGGCGGCGCGGCATGCGGGGGCGGTGATCTGCCAGAAGCCCTTTGCCGCCACGCTGGCCGACGGGCGGGCGATGGTGGCGGCCTGCGCGGCGGCGGGCATCCCGCTCTTCGTGCATGAGAACTTCCGCTGGCAGCGGCCATGGCGCGAGATCGCGGCGCAGGTCGCTGCGGGCGTGATCGGCAGCCCCCGCTTCCTGCGCCTGTCCTTCCGCCACGGCCACGACATCTATGCCAACCAGCCCTACCTTGCCGAAGAACCCGACCTTGCCCTGACCGATGTCGGGCTGCACCTGTTCGACATGGCGCGCCACCTGATGGGCGATGTGCAGCGCGTCGCTTGCGAAACGCAACGCCTGAACCCGCGGGTGGCGGGGCAGGATGCGTTCCAGGCGCTGCTGCGGCATGCCTCGGGCGCGGTCAGCACGGTCGAATGCAGCTTTCACGCGCAGCTTTCGCCCGATCCCTTCCCCCAGACGCTGGGCCGGATCGAAGGCGACCGCGGCACGATCGAGCTTTTGCCCGGCCACCGCCTTCGCCTCCACACGGCAGGGGCCGTGGCCGAGGTCGATGCCGAACCCGCCCTGCCCCTCTGGGGCGCGAAACCCTGGCACCTGATACAGGAGTCGGTGATCGCCTTTCAGGCCCATGTCCTGCAGGTGCTGGCGGGACAGGCCGCGCCGCAGCCGTCGGGGGCGCATAACCTTGGCACGCTGGCCGTCACGCTGGCCGCGATCGAAGCGGCGCGGACAGGCACCACCGTCAGCCCCGAAGACACGCCCTGAACGGCCCGCGCCGGACCGCGGGCCCGTTCCGCAAAGGGTTTGACTGGGCAGGGGATTTGCCAGAGACAGGGCCAGACGGGCACGGGGCCGATGGCCGGAGGGGAGAGAGCCGCAGGATGCTCAAGGGGATACCGATCCAGAAGCGCAAGCTGGCCGATGACGTGCGCGAACGCCTGCTTGCGATGATCGAAAGCGGCGAGTTGCGCCCCGGCGATGTCCTGCCCTCGGAACGCGAGATGATGGATGGCCTCGGCGTCGGCAGGCCCGCGATCCGCGAGGCGATGCAGGCCCTCGAACGCGCGGGGCTGATCCAGATCCGCCACGGCGAACGGGCGCGGGTGGCAGAGCCGTCGATCGACCGCATGATCGCGCAGATGGCCGATCCGATGAAGCACCTGCTGGTCCATTCGGCAGCCAGCCTTGAAAACCTGAAGGACGCGCGCCTGACCTTCGAGCTGGAAATGGCACGGCGCGCGGCGGAACGGCACGGGGCGGGCGACCTCGACCTTCTGTCGCGCGTGGTGGACGAACAGGAGGCCAGCTTCGGCAACAGCGCGGCCTTCCGCCTGCTCGACGGGCGCTTCCACCGCGAGATCGCGGCGCTGAGCGGCAACCCGATCTGGCCCGCCCTGTCGGACGCGCTGTTCCGCTGGCTGAACGATTTCCACGTCGACCTCGTCTCGGTCCCCGGAAAGGAACGGGTGACCGTGGCCGAACACCGCGGGATCATCGCCGCCATCGGCACGGGCGATCCCGGTACCGCCGCGGATGCGATGCGTGGACATCTGACGCGCGCGAACGACCTTTACCGCGCGCCCGAAGGCGAGCGGCCCTGATCAGCGCGGGCCGCCCCCGGCCCTGATCCAGTCGAAATAGTCGTCCGACCCCATCTGCCCGCCCTTCAGCGCGATCTCCAGCCCGTCATGCGGCCCCCTGCCATGCGCGCGGCAGAGCGCGGCCCCCGGCACGGTGGGCGCCAGCGCCTGCAGCGCGCCAAGGCCAAGCTGCCGCATCCCGTGGCCCGAGGTATCGCCCCCCGAAATGACGGCGCGGCGCAGCCCCGTCCGGCGCAGGACCTGATCGAGGATGCGCCCCAGCGCCTCGCCGATCCGGCGGTTGGCATCTTCGGGCGACAGGCCGCTTGCCGACAGCGCGGCACGAAAGCGCGCGACGGCGGGATCGTCCCCGCCGGCGGCGGAATGGACAAGCGGGCTTTGGCCCTGCGCCGCGGCCGCGCAGGCGGCGTGGGTGACGCGCGCTTCCTCGGCGGCAAGGGCGGGCGGGGCAAGGCAGACGCAGGCCGCATCGAAAGGCACGGGCGCGAAGCCCTGCCCCGCCGCCCGCGCGATCTGCCGCGCCGTCACCGGCGAGACGGAGCCCGACACCACCGCGATTTGCGCCACCGCCCCCGCCGACTGGGGCGGGGGGGCAGGCGGCAGCAGCCCCGCCGCGCGCCAGTGCCGCACCAGCGCGTATTCGACGCCCTGACTGCCGAAGACCAGCCCCATGTCGCGGCGGTTCTCCCACAGGATGCGGCCTGCCGCGGCCTCGCTCACCGCATCGGCGCAATCGACCGACAGGATGCGCGCGCCCGCCGCCATCGCCGCCGCGACCGCGCCCGCCGCATCGCCCGCCAGCGCCTCGAGATCCAGCAGCGCGGCGGGCAGGTCGGTCTGGGCGGCCAGATGGCGCAGCAGGTCCGCCTCGGCCATCGGGGTGACGGGGTGGTGGGCCATCACCGGATGGCGATCCAGCCGGAACACCCCGCCGGGTGCGGCCGCGAACAGGTGGCCAAAGACCTGCCAACGCCGGATCGCGGGGGCGGCGGTCAGAAGTGGCACGATCCGCGCGGGCCGCACCTCCAGCGCGATTTCGATGGCGCGCCCGATGCTGCCCGTCCGGGGCGCGGAATCAAAGGTCGAGCAGATCTTGTAATGCAGAAGATCGGGGCCCAGCCCCTCCAGCCAGCGCAGAAGCGGCGGCAGTTCCCGCGCCATCCAGTCCGGCCCGTGGCTGCGCGCCGTGGTGGCAAGGCCGATGCCCGCCATCCCCCCGAAACGCGCCGCAAACGCCGCATCGGGGATATCGGTGAACAGGACCGAGGGCAGGCCCGCAAAGGCCAGAACCTCCATCACCGCCGCCGATCCGGTGAAATCGTCGCCCAGCCATGCGATGCGCGGCGGCCCCTCTGCCCTCTCTGCCATTCCGGTCGCGCCGCCTTGACTTGCTGGTATACCTAGTAGCAGATAACACCAGTAGAGCGACGGAAGGAAGCCGCAAGATGACACGGATCGCCCTTTTCGGCGCCGGCGGGAAAATGGGCGTCCGCACGGCCACCAACCTTGCGCGGACGGATTTCGACGTCGCCCATGTCGAGGTCAGCGAAGCGGGCCGCGCCCGCCTGAAAGAGGCGCTTGGCATCGACTGCATCCCCGCCCCCGATGCGCTGCGGGGGGCGGAGGCGGTGATCCTCGCCGTGCCCGACACGCATATCGGGCGCGTCGCGGCCGAGGTCGTGCCGCAACTGGCGGCGGGGACGATGGTCGTGATCCTCGATGCCGCGGCCCCCTTTGCGGGCCATCTGCCGCCGCGCGACGACATCACCTATTTCGTCACCCATCCCTGCCATCCGCCGATCTTCAACGACGAGACGACGCCCGAGGCAAAGGCCGACCATTTCGGCGGCATCGCCGCGAAACAGGCCATCGTCTGCGCGCTGATGCAGGGCCCGCGCGCGCATTACGATCTGGGCGAGCGGATCGCGCGGGCGATGTTCGCCCCCGTCATGCGAAGCCACGAGGTGACGGTGGAACAGATGGCCATGCTGGAACCCGGCCTGTCCGAAACGGTCTGCGCCTCGCTTCTGACGGTGATGCGCGAGGCGATGGACGAATGCGTGGCCCGCTCGGGCGTGTCGCCCGATTGCGCGCGCGATTTCCTGCTGGGCCATATGAACATCCTTGCCGCCGTGATCTTTGGCGAACGGCAAGGCGTCTTTTCCGATGCCTGCAACAAGGCGATCACCTTCGGCAAGCCCGCGCTGATGCGCGACGACTGGAAGCGGGTCTTCGACTGGGACGAGATCACCGCCTCGATCCGCCGCATCACCTGAGCAGGCCGGAAAGGGGGGGGACGCGATGGCGCGATTGCAGCACGGGCCGATGGCGGCGGTGATCCGCGACGGCGCCCTTGGCGCGGTGACCTGCGCGGGGGTGGAGGTGCTGCGCGGCCTGACCTATCCGGTGCGGAACCCCGACTGGGGCACCCACCTGACCGTGACCGAGGCCGAAGAGGTCGGGGGGGCGACCTACCTGCGCCGCTTTGCCGATGCGGGCGGCAGTTTCACGGGCGAATTCCGCGCGACCCTGCACCCCGACCGGATCGAGGCCGACGTTTCCTTTGCCTTCCGGCGCGCGGCGCGGGTGAACCGCGCGGGTTTCACCCTGCTCCATCCCATCCGTGGCGTGGGTGGCAGTGCCCTGTCGATCCGGCATCCCGACGGGCGGCGGACCAAGACGGTCTTTCCCGCGCTCGTCAGCCCCGCCCAGCCCGCCCGCGATATCGCGGGCCTGCGCCACCGCATCGGCGGCGTCGATGTCGAAATCACGATGGAGGGCGACGTGTTCGAGATGGAGGACCAGCGCAACTGGTCCGACGCCTCGTTCAAGACCTATTGCCGCCCGCTGGCGCTGCCCTTCCCCTTCGATGTGCCGGCGGGCGCGACGATCCGGCAGCGGGTCACCCTGACCGCCCGCGCCGATGCCGTCGCGGCGGGGGATGGCGGGGATCATGCGCCACAGGTCGCGCGCCTGCCGCAGGTCCTGCTCGCGCATGAGGCGGGGCTGTCCGACCTTGCCGCGCTGGCGGCGTTTCCGGCCATTCCGGTGCTGTTCCGCCTGACCGCGGCGACACCCGATGCCGATCTGCGCGGGGTGGCGGGGCGGGGCGGCACCGCGCTGGAAATCGTCTTCCGCGACCTGCCCGACCTTGCCGCGCTGGCTGGGCGCGCAAAGGCCGCAGGCGTCGATCCCGTCCGCGTCGTGGCCCTGCCGGAACCCTATCTGAAAAGCCACCAGCCCGAAGGACCATGGCCCGACGGGGCGCAGCCTGCCGATGCGATCCCGCCCCTGCGCGCGGCCTTTCCCCGCGCGGCCATCGGCGGGGGGAGCCTGACGAACTTCACCGAACTGAACCGCTGCCGCCCCGATCCCGCCACGGTCGATTTCGTGACCTTCGGCAATACCGCCATCGTCCATGCCGCCGACGACCTGTCCGTCTGGCAGACGCTGGAGGCGCTGCCCGACATCCTTGCCACGGCCCGCGCCATCGCGGCAGGCAAGCCGCTGCATCTGGGCCTTCTGTCGATCGGCATGCGGTCGAACCCCTATGGCGCGGCGGTCGCGGCGAACCCCGCGCGCCAAAGGCTGCCCATGGCGATGGAGGATCCGCGTCAGGGCACGGGCTTTGCCGCCGCCTATGCCGTGGCCCTGCTGGCCCGCGCGGCGGTCGCGGGGGTGGACAGTCTGGCCCTTGCCATGCCCGCAGGCCCCCTTGGCGCGCAAGGCCCCCTTGCCGATGTGCTGCGCGCGGCAGCGGCGCTGGCAGGGCGCGCGGTACAGGTTACGGATGCGGGCGGCATCGTCACGCTGTCGGCGGGGGACATTCTGCTTGCCGCCAATTGCACGCCCGACCCCGCCCCGCCGCCGCGCGCCGGATTGCCCCCGCTGCCACCCGAAAGCGCCCTTGTCCACCTGCCCCGAAAGTGAGCCCCAGATGACCGCAAGGTTCGAGGCCGACTACATCCTTGAAACCCCCGTCGCGCCGGAAAAGGCCGCCGCCACCATCGCGGGCGAACAGTCTTCGGGCACCTTCATGGCCGTCCCCGGCGAGACGGAGGAGTTGAAGGCCCGTTCCGCCGCGCGGGTCGAACGGATCACCGACCTCGGCCCCGTGGCGGGGCCCGCGCTTCCGGGGGCGGCGCGCCCCGATGCGCCGCACCGCCGCGTGGCCATCACGCTGTCATGGCCCTTGGCCAATACCGGCCCCAGCCTGCCCAACATCCTTGCCACCGTGGCAGGCAACCTGTTCGAGTTGAACTGCGTGGCCGCCCTGCGCCTGACCGCGCTGCGCTTTCCGCCTGAAATGGTCGCGGCCAGCCCCTGCCCCGCCTTCGGCATCGACGGCACGCGGGCACTGACGGGGGTGGCGGGACGGCCGCTGATCGGGACGATCATCAAACCCTCGGTCGGGCTGTCGGCAGAGGAGACGGCGGCGATGGTCGATACGCTCTGCGCCGCGGGCATCGATTTCATCAAGGATGACGAATTGCAGGCCGACGGCGCGGTCTGCCCCTTCGACGACCGCGTGCGCGCGGTGATGCGGGTGATCCGGTCCCATGCCGAACGGACGGGGCGCAAGGTCATGTATGCCTTCAACCTGACGGGCGAGGTGGACGAGATGCGCCGCCGCCACGACCTCGTGCTGGCCGAGGGCGGGACCTGCGTGATGGCCAGCGCCAATTCCGTCGGGCTGACGGGCCTTCTGGCACTGCGCCGCCATGCCAGCCTGCCGATCCACCTGCACCGGAACGGCTGGGGGTATCTGTCGCGCCATCCGGCGCTGGGGTTCGACTTCGCCGCGTGGTCGGCGCTGTGGCGGCTGGCGGGGGCGGACCACATGCATGTCAACGGCATCCGCAACAAGTTCTGCGAGGCGGATCAAAGCGTCATCACTTCGGCCCGCGCGCTGCTCTCGCCCCTGTCGGCAGAGCGGCCCGCGGTGACGATGCCGGTCTTTTCGTCCGGCCAGTCGGCGTTGCAGGTGCATGACACATGGGCGGCGCTGGGGCGGTCCGACCTGATCTTTGCGGCGGGCGGCGGGATCATGGCGCATCGGGACGGACCTGCGGCGGGCGTGCGGTCGCTGCGCGATGCCTGGGATGCGGCGATGGCGGGGATTGCGCTGGATGTCGCGGCGAAGGAAAGCCCTGCCCTCGCGGCCGCGATCGGCACGTTCGGGTGAAACCGCGACGCGATGTCAGGTCATCGCCTGACGTGACATCCGTCCCGCGCGGCAGGGGCGCCCTGCCCGTTCCGCCGCCGCTGTTTACGCCGGAATACATGCGCGCCCGTCCTGCCCCGCCGCGGTTGACGCGCGGAACATGCGGACAGGGTCCAGCCCGTCAAGGCGCGCGTGGCGGGTCAGCGTCTGCAGATAGACGCGCAGCGCGAAAAGCGGGGCAAGGTCGATCCCATAGGCCAGCCGGATCTCGGCGGGATCGCGCAACGGGTCGCGCTTGCCGTTCGGGCTGGTCCGCCGCACCAGCAGGCCGCAGTCCCCCAGACGGTCGCGGCAGAGGCGGACGCGGTCGAGAAGCGACCCCACGGATCGGTCTTTTCCTGCGGGGCCAATCTTGGGCGGCCCGCGCCCCGACGAACGGGGGCAGGACGCCTGTCGTGCTGCGGCATGGGCGGGGACATGACATGGTCCATGATGCGTCCTGCGAAAGCGTCGGGCCGGCCAAAGGGTCGCCATCCGGCCTGAACCGCGTGATCGGGCAGAAGGGCGGCTCCGCCCCGTGGCGCGGGGCCTGCCGCAGCCGTGGCGGGCCCCGCTTTCCGCCCCGTTTTGGGCCATGTCAGAGACTGTTTTTCACACCCAGCCCGACTTGATCGCATATTCCACGATCTCGCGCCGGCCCGAGATGTTCAGCTTCGACGTGCCGCGCGCCTTGTAGGTTTCGACCGTCTTCGACGACAGGGCAAGCTCGTAGCCGATTTCCTTCAGGCTTTTGCCGCGCGCCACGGATTTCAGCACATAGGCCTCGCGCTCGGTCAGGACGCGGGCCTGCGGGCCGCTCTGCCGTGGCAGGCCGGGCATGATCGCATCGGCATAGCGCGGGTCGAGGAACAGCGCCCCCGACCGCACCGCCGAGATCGCGGCCTTCAGCGTGGCCAGTTCGGCCGTCTTGGACAGAAAGGCGCGGAAGCCCTGCGAAAGGCAGGCGCGGGCCAGAACGGGGCTGTCGCTGGCGGCATAGCCCACCATCCGCGCGTCGGGAAACATCTCGCGCAGGCGCGGCATCAGGGTCTGGGCGGGCAGCGCGAACTCTCCGGGGTCGATCACCACCACATCGGCGCGGGGCGGGGGGACGTCCACCTTCAGCTGGGCCGAGACGGGGACCGGATGGGCCACCACCCTGCCTTCCTCCTGCAGAAGGGTGGCAAGGCCGACGGACAGGCACGGGTTGCGGTCAAGGATGGCAATCGAAAGGCGCGTGTCCGCAGGATGCATCGGGTCCTCCGCATCGGAAATTCCCCTACAAGCGCATGACGGCGGGTTTGGTTTCCTTTGACCCCTCGCGCCCGCGCCGCGCAGCGCGCTTGCCGTTGGGGCTGTCAGGGCGCGCCACCAGCCCCGCCGCGGGGTCACGGTCGCGGCCGGTCACGCCAAGGGCCGCGCGGGCCGGCCGCCGCCAGTCGCCCCGCAAGGGGCGTGACTGTCGGTCTGTCCACCTCTCCCGTCACGCGGCACGTCTCCGCCGCCCGCCGGAAGGGCGCTTGGCATGCACGGAAGATGCGCCTCGCCTGAGTGGTGCGCGTTCAAGGACCAAGGCCCTTCCGACCCTGTTTCCGCGGGGCTTTTTCGTATGTGCTGCGGGGCGTGGCTCCTTTCCGTTTCGGGTTGCGGATCGCCCGCGTCCGCAAGGGGGCACAGGCATGGCAAGGCCCTGCCCGGGTCAGGGCAGGGCCTTGGTCTGCGGACGGGGCCGGATGGCCCGCGACGACGGGGGATTGCGGGGCGGACCCTAAAGACGGTCCACCACGGCCTGCGCGAAGCCTTCGATCATGGCGCTGTAATAGTCACGGTTTTCCAGCGTGATCGCCGTCACCACCGTGCCTGCGGGAAAGTAGGGCAGGGCCTGTTCCACGCTCAGCGTCAGTTCGTAGGAGTTGAAGGCGGTGTTGTCCGTCTCGCTGGTGATGTTGACCTGCCCGACCATGCGGGTATCGGCCACGTTCGTCAGGTTCTCGAAGGTATTGGCCAGCTCCACCTCCGAGATGTCGACCGAGATCTTCACCCCGTCCTCGGCGATGCGGTCGGTCAGGCGGGCGACGATGGCGTTTTCCAGATCGTCGGCGATGTCGGTCCAGTATTCGGCGGCGCGCGGGTTCTGCACGGCGGACAGATCGGCTTCGACATCCACCTCTTTCACCATGGTCATGTCCTGCCCGAAGGCGGTGGTGGCAAGCATTGCCGCGGCCATTGCAGGCCAGACTGCGGGCCGCAGTGCGGGCCACTGGGTCATCCGGATCATGGCAACTCCTTTCGCTGGGATCGGGCCGGACCTGCGGGCGGGGCCGTCAGGCATGTTCCGGCACCGGACCAACGCCCCCTGCCATGGCAGGTTCCGCCCTGCGGGGGCGGGCGGCGACCCGCGGCTGCGCTGCGGCAAAGGTCATGCGCGGGCGCGCTGGCGGTCGGCCTCGTCGCGCAGGGCGGCCAGTTCCAGCGCCATCGCCCCCGCCACCGCCGCCACGGCATCGGCCATGGCGGCGGGATCCTCGTCACCGGTCAGAAGCGCCTCGTGGGCGAACAGCGCGGCAAGGTCGGCGGGCGGCAGCCGCGACAGAAGAAGCGCCAGCGCCTTGCGGAGCGCGATCAGCCGCCCCTCGATGCCTTCGGGGCCAAGATCAGGGCGCATCGGCGGCGCTGCCCCCCAGCCACCACAGGAACGGCCCCGACGCAAAGGGCAGGGCAGGCGTGATGCCCGTGACGGGGCCGGTGGGCCGCCGCCTTTCGCGGCGCAGACTGTCGTCGGGTTCGGGATTGGACATCGGTGCCTCGCCGTGATCGCCCCCCGTGGCGGGGGCGCAGGGTCAACGGGGGGTGTCGCGCGGGGTTCCCGCCTTGGCCGGAACAAGCCCCGCCACGGGCGGTTTGCCCCCGACAGAGGAGGACGCCATGCCCGACCGCGAAAAGCCCGACCGCCCGCCGCCCGCCGTTCCGCCCGCCGCGCGCCCGCCGCCCGACATCCAGCCACCTGTCGCGCCCACCCCGCCCGCGCCGGATGTGACGCCCTCACCGTCGCCGGATGACCTGACCGCCGATGCGCTGCGCCATTCGCTGGATCGGGGCAGAGGGGGCGAAAAGGTGAATGTCCGCAACCCCGCCGCAGCGCCGCCGGGCACGGATGACGGGGCCGCGGGCCACCCGCCCACGCGCGAGCAGATCCGAATGGCGGCGGCGGCAGAGCTTGGCCCCCGCCCGCCCGAAGCCCCGCGCGCGCGGCGCGGCATCGCCGATCTTGCCAAGGGCGGGATGCGGCCTTGGCCCGTCCTGCTGCTGGCGCTTGTGGTGGTGACCGTCCTTGCCGTCCTTGTGGCAGGATAGGGGGGCGGCCCGTCAGTAGGTGCCCGGCGGGTCGCTGGCGGGAAAGCTTTCATCCGACTGCTGGTCCACGCTGTCCCAGTCTTCGGGCGGGGTTTCCATGTTTTCCGGCCCCGCCGCGCGGACCGGCATCTGGCGGTCCACCCGCTTGCGCCGTGCGGGGTCGTGCGCGCGCGCCATCCCGGCCGCCCGCATGGACGAGACGAGGGCCAGCCCCGCCCCCGCCAGAAGCAACAGGGGCAGCGTCGTCTTCCAACCGGGCATCCGCATCCTTGCACCTCCGTTTCCGTGCTGACGAGAACGCCCCGCCCCTGCCCCCGTTCCCGCCGCCCCTTCACTGGCCCCGTCACTGGCCCCTCACTGACCCGTCACAGATGAAAAAGCCCCCGCCACGGGGCGGGGGCTGCAGGTCGAACGGACGTCGGGGCTCAGCGGTCGCGGCTGCCGCCGCCCGAGGACTGGCCCCCCTTGCGGCCCGCTTCCGAGGCGCGTTCACGGTCGTTCTTGAAGTTGCCGCCCGATTCCTCGCCCCCCTTGCGTCCGGCTTCGGCGGCGCGCTGCGGGTCGTTCCTGAAATTGCCGCCCGACACCTCGCCGCCCTTGCGTCCGGCTTCTGCCGCGCGCTCGGGGTCGTTCTTGAAGTTGCCGCCCGACATCTCGCCGCCCTTGCGACCGGCCTCTGCCGCGCGCTGCGGATCGTTCTTGAAGTTGCCGGGCGATTCCGAACCGCCCTTCGAGGCGATCTCGCGCTGCTTCTTGGGGTCCATCGAGGCGAAGCCGCGTTCGTCCTTGCCTCCGCCCTTGCTGTTGTCTGCCATTCCTTGGTCCTCCTCAGGAAGGTTACAGGTGCAGGGTCAAGGCGCGGGGCCGCGAAATGTTCCTGTCCGCTGCCAAACTGGTTTTGTTTCCAGAGGGTTATCGAAACGGGCGGAACGCGCGCGGGCGGGGAAGGAAAAAGCCCCGGCCACAGGCAGGGGTCGCGCCGCGACCGTCTGGCGGTGGCAGGATCGGGCGGGCGGGCAGGAAGCGCCCCGCCCGCCCGCAAAGGCCGCCTAGCCGCCCGATCCGGTCGCGGGGGCCTGTTCCGTCGCATCGAGCGAGGCGGGGTCATTCTCGTCGAATTCGGGCAGCGCCTCGAGCTGCGCCTGCGTCCATGGCAGGTAGATCCGGAGGTCGGCGCCTTCGTCACGGAAGACCTGCAGCTCGTCCAGCGGCACGGCGACGGCATGGGTCCCGATGCCGAGGAAGCCGCCCACATCGAGCACGACATGGCTGATCTCGCCCGAGGTGACGTCGACCTCTTGCTGGGGTTCGGTCGCGGCCATGTCGGTTCCGGTGGTGTCCGTCATATCCGTGCCGGCGCCCGTGCCGGCGGTGGTGTCGGTGGCGTTTCCGGTGCCGGTGCCGTCGGTGGCCGTTTCGGCCATGCTTTCAGAGGTGGCCGTGCCGTCACCCGTGCCCGCCGTGCCGCCGTCCCCCGCCATGTCGGAGCCCGTATCCGTCGTCGCGCCGGTGCCGTCGGTCATCGCGGTCGTGTCCGTGCCTGCGGTGCCGTCCGTCGCGCCGCCCGCCGTCGTTCCGGTCGCCGTCGCCGACGATCCGCCGCCGGCAAAGACGAAGTCGCTGATCTCGCCCACCGACTCGCCGTTGGCGTCATAGACGGTCGCGCCCTGCAGATCCTCGACCGTCAGGGTGGCGCTTTCAAAGGCGGTATAGCCCTCGGGCGGGGTGAACATGGTTCCGGTGCCCGTTCCCGCCGCGTCGCCCGCCGTGTCGCCCGCCGTGTTGGTCGTCTGTGCGGAAAGCGGCGCGGCCGCGATCAGGCTGACCAGAGCCGTCGTGAGAAGCAGATGTTTCATTGGACTTTCCTTTCGGTGTCGATTGGCGCTTGTCCGCATGGCCCTTGCGGACTGCCGGGTTCCAACACGGAACTTCCGGTTTGGTTCTGCCTGCCGTTGCGTCGTCCGCGGGGCCTTGCCGACCAGCGCAAGGCGGGAACCGGACGGGCCGCCCCGCGTTTTCAGGGGTGCGGGTCGGCCATGGACGGCGCGCCCCGCCACGGGACGCGACATGACCTTGCAGACGGCCCAGACCCGCCCCGCCTTCTCGCGCCAGTGGGGTGCCGAACCCGCCCGCGCGGGGCTGTGGCGCTTCTCGCTCTTCGCGCCCGCCGCGCGGCATGTGACGGTGGATGTCGAAGGCCGCCGCAGCGCGCTGGTGCTGCGCGGCGACGGCTTCCACCGCGTGACCGCCCCCGCGCGGACGGGCGAGCGCTACCGCTTCGCCGTCGATGGCGTGGCCATGCCCGACCCTGCCGCCCGCGCGCAGGAGGCAGGCGTCGAAGGCCCGTCGCGCCTTGTCGATCCCCATGCCTATCCGTGGCGCACCGCATGGGCGGGGCGGCCGTGGGACGAGGCGGTGGTGATGCAGGTCCATATCGGCAGCTTCACGCCCGAAGGCAGCTTCGCCGCCGCCGCCCAGCGCCTGCCCGGCATCGCCGCCAGCGGCATCACCGCCATCCAGCTGATGCCCGTCATCCAGACGGGCGGCCAGCGCGGCTGGGGCTTCGAGGGCGGGCTGCCCTTTGCCCCGCATGCCGCGCTGGGTGCGCCCGACGACCTGCGCGGGCTGGTCGATGCCGCCCATGCGGCGGGGATGATGGTGCTGCTCGACCTGCCATGGACATCGTTCCGGCAGGGGCAGGCGGGGATCGGGCGCACGGTGCCCGCGCTGTTCCGGCAGGGCGGGGGGTTCGACCTTGGCCGCATGCCCGCCCGCAGCCTGCTGGTCGAGAACGCGCTGCACTGGCTGGCGGAATACCGGATGGACGGCCTCAGGATCGACCGGCCCGACCGGCTGGATGATCCGCTCTCGCCCAGCATCCTGACAGACCTTGCCGCGCGCCTGCATGGCGCGGGTTTCGCCCGCCCCATCCACCTGATCGCGGGCGAGGGGCCCTTGCGGCCCGAACGCTTCGGCGCGGTCTGGGACGGCGCGTGGTGCCGCGCGGTCGAAGGCGTGCTGACCGGCGGGGCCGCGCGTATCGCGCCCCTCTGCGACGAACTGGTCGCGCCGCGCGCGCCCTTTGCGCGCATCCGCTTCAACCAGAGCCACGAGTCCATCGCCGCGCGGCCCTTTTGCGAAAGGCTGATCCGGCTGGCCGATCCGCGCGCGGCGCAGGTGGCGCATGCGCTTCTGCTGTCGGCCCCCGGCGTGCCGATGCTGTTCATGGGCGACGAGGCGGGCGAACGCGCGCCCTTCCATGTCTTTGCCGACCTGTCGGGCGACGCGGGCGATGCGTTGCGCGCCGCCCGCCGCGCGCTGTGCGACCTGCCCGACCTGCTGCCCGATCCGCTGGACCGCACGACCTTTGCCCTGTCGCGCCCCTATCGCCGCGAAGGCCCCGAGGCCGCGGGCTGGCGCGCGCTGACGGCGGGCCTCTTGCGCTTCCGCCGTGACGAGACGATCCCGCTCTTGCGGTCGGGGGCCGTGGCCCCGCCCGAAGCGGTGGCGACGGGTCCGCTCTCGCTCTGGGCAAGCTGGCCCTGCCGTGCGGGCACGCTGCATCTGGCCGCCAATCTGGGCGGCCTGCCGGAGATGGAGCCGCCCGTCTTCCTGCGGCCGCCGAAGCTGGCGCTCTGCCATGTCGGGCGCGACCGCCATGCCTTCGCGCTCTGGCTCGAACGGCCGAGGCGGGGGGCGGATTGAGGGCGGGCCGCTTCGACATCGGCGCGGGCCAGCCCTACCGGCTGGGCGCGAATTACGAAGAAGGCGGCACGAATTTCGCGCTCTGGTCCGCCCATGCCACGGCGGTGGAGCTGTGCCTCTTCGATCCGCTGGACGGGGCCGAGACGCGGCTGCACCTGCCGTCGATGGAGGGCGGCATCTGGTTCGGCCATCTGCCGGGCATCCGTCCGGGGCAGGACTACGGCTATCGCGTGCATGGCCCCTTTGCCCCCGCCGAAGGCCACCGCTTCAACCCCGCCAAGCTGCTGATCGACCCCTATGCGCGGATGCTGTCGGGCGATCTGGTCTGGGATGACGCGCTGTTCGGCTATCCCATCGGCGGCGACGATCTGGCGCGCGACGACCGCGATTCCGCGGCCTTCGTGCCGAAATCGGTGGTGGTCGATCCCGAATTCGACTGGCGCCCCGACCGCGCGCTGCGCCACCCCTGGACCGCGACCGTGATCTGCGAGGCGCATGTGCGCGGCATGACGATGCGCCACCCCGCCATTCCCGAAGCCGATCGCGGCACGCTCAGGGGCCTGTCGCATCCGGCGGTGATCGACCACCTTCTGCGCCTTGGCGTGACGGCAGTCGAACTGATGCCGCTGCACGGCTTTGCCGATGACCGCCACCTGCAAGAGCGGGGCCTGTCGAACTACTGGGGCTACAACACGCTGACCTTCTTTGCGCCCCACCGCCGCTATCTGGCCACCGCCGCGCTGGCCGAGGTGAAAGAGACGGTCAAGGCCTTCCACGCGGCGGGGATCGAGGTGATCCTCGACGTTGTCTACAACCACACCGCGGAAGGGTCGGAACTGGGGCCGACGCTGTCCTTCCGCGGCATCGACAACGCCGCCTATTACCTGCTCTCGCCCGACGATCCGCGCCACACCCATGACTGCACGGGCTGCGGCAACACGCTGAACATCGCCCATCCGATGGTGCTGCGGATGGTGCTGGATTCCTTGCGCTACTGGGTCGAGGCGTGCCATGTGGACGGCTTCCGCTTCGACCTTGCCACCACCATCGGGCGCGAGGCGGCGGGGTTCGAACGCGACGGGGCCTTTTTCGCCGCGATCCGGCAGGACCCTGTCCTGTCCTCGGTCAAGCTGATCGCGGAACCGTGGGACGTGGGGCAGGACGGCTATCAGGTGGGGGCCTTCACATGGCCCTTCCGCGAATGGAACGACCGCTACCGCGACGACCTGCGCGCCTTCTGGCGGCGCGACGCGGGAATGGTGGCGCGGCTGTCGGAACGTCTGGCCGGATCGCCGGCGCAGTTCGACCATTCGCACCGGCCGGCGACATCCTCGGTCAATTTCCTTGCAGCGCATGACGGCTTCACGCTCTGGGATACGGTCAGCCATGCCGCGCCCGACAACCGCGCGAATGGCGACGATCCGGGCGGGCACGCGAACAACCTGTCCGACAACATGGGGGCCGAAGGCGCGACCACGGACGGCGCGATCCTTGCCGCGCGGCACCGGCGCGTGCGGGCCATGCTGGCCAGCCTGTTCCTGTCGCAGGGCGTGCCGATGCTTCTGGCGGGCGACGAGGGCGGGCGCACGCAGGGCGGCAACAACAACGCCTATTGCCAGGACAACGACCTGACATGGACCGACTGGGCCGCGCTGGACGGCGGGCTGGTGCAGGCGGTGGCCGATCTGGCCGCCCTGCGCCGCAGGCTGGGCCTCGCGCGGGCGGGGTTTTCGGTCCGGAACGAGATCGGCTGGTGGCACCCCGCAGGGCGCTGGATGGAGGAAGGCGACTGGCAGGATGCGGGGCTGTGCTGTCTGGGGGTCACGCTGCCTGCGACCGCGGGGGCGCGCGGCATCCTTGCCGTCTTCAACGCGAGCGATGACATCGCGGTCACCCTGCCCGATGGCAAGTGGCGGCGGGTGATCGACACGGCAGGCACCCCCGTGACCTGCGACCGCGCCGAAACGGGCGTGGCAACCATGGGCTGGCAAAGCGTCGCCCTGTGGGTCGGGGCCGAAGATCAGCCCTTGCGCGCCAGCGCCCAGACCTGAAGCGGAAAGACCGGATCGTTGCGCAGGTCGAGCCCCTTGTGGAAACGCGGCCAGCGCCCGTCTTCCAGATGCGCCTCGGCGCAGGCACGGTTGCCCCAGCTCCATGTCCGGATGTTTCCGGCCGCAAAGCCGCATTCTTCCAGAAAATGCGCCATGCCCTGCTGTGTCCAGCGCGAGCAGTCGCCGTAGCTCCGGCCGTGATGCACCCTGAGAAGGAACGGCGTGGACAACAGGAAATACCCGCCCGGCCGCAGGATCGACAGCACGTTGCGCGTGGCGCGGTAGGGATAGGTCAGGTGTTCCCAGACCTGTTCGGCCATCACCAGATCGGCGCTGTCCGTCAGGTCGGCGCGGCGGTCGTCAGGCCATTCCTCGGCCGGCTTGCAGATGTCGAAATCGGGATAGCCGACCGAGCGGTAGCTTTTGAAGCCGAAGCTGCTCCACTGGTCGCCCGAGATTTCGACGGCATCGCGCGCCAGCGGTTCAAGGTCATGGACGATCCTTTCGGTGGCGCGGTCCATGACGATGCGGATCCAGTGGTTCCGCTTGCGCTTTTCGCCCGTCGGCGCGGCGCCGGTCAGGCCGCCGTCGGCAAGGGTGGCATCATCGCCCGTGTCATCCACTCTTTTGTCCAAGACGGCACCTGCACTCACACCTACCCTCGCAGTATGGCAGGGCCGCTTCGCTGCACAAAGCGGAAATGCGGACCGCGCTCTGCCGCTGCGAAAAGGGTCCGTAAATGAAGGTCCGGCGCACAAGGCTGCGCGCCGGACCTTTTGCCGCCCATCAGGCAGGCTGCGGGATCATTCCGCCGCGATGGCGGTCTGGTTGATTTCCGACTCCGCCAGCTGGTTCAGCACCTCGTCGGTGTGCTTTTCCTCCTCCAGCGTCTGGGCAAGGATGCCAGCGGCTTCGTCCATCCCCAGCACGCGGGCCCAGGCGCAGAGCGTGCCGTAACGGGCGATCTCGTAATGCTCCACCGCCTGCGCGGCGGCGACGAGGCCCGCATCCAGCGCGGGGGTGCCCTTGAAGGTATCCATCACCTCTTCGCCCTCTTCGAGGATGCCGTCGATGGCAGGGCAGGTCTTGCCCTGCGGACGGCGGCCCAGCAGTTCGAACACCTGATCGAGCCGTTCCTTCTGCGCCTCGGTTTCCTCGCGGTGCTGCTGGAAGGCGGCCTTCAGCTGGTCCGATTGCGCGGCGCGCACCATCTTGGGCAGGGCGCGCAGGATCTTGCGTTCGGCATAGTAGATGTCCTTCAGCGCCTCCAGAAACAGCGTGTCGAGTTCCTTGGATTTCATGTCGTCCTCCTGATCCGGTTGCGGGGGGTGAACGCCCCGCGGGCGGGGCTGTTCCCGTCACAGCATCGGCGCACCGCCCGTCACCGCGACCGTCGCGCCCGAGACATAGGACGACAGCGGTTCGGCCAGCATGACGAAGGTGCTGACCAGTTCGACCGGCTGGCCCGCGCGCCCCATCGGCGTGTCGCGCCCGAAATCGCGCACCTTGTCGGGCGGCATCGTCGCGGTGATCAGCGGCGTCCAGATCGGCCCCGGTGCCACGCAGTTCACGCGGATGCCGCGCGGCGCCAGCATCTGCGCCAGCCCCGCGGTGAAGGTGCGGATCGCCCCCTTGGTCGTGGCATAGGCCAGCAGTTGCGGGTTGGGCCTGTCGGCGTTGATGGAGGTCGTGTTGATGATCGACGCGCCCCTGCCCATGTGCCGCACCGCCGCGCGCGATAGCCAGAAGGTCGCCGACATGTTGGTGCGGAAGGTCCGGTCCCATTCCGCGTCGCTGATCTCTTCCATATCTTCAATGAAGGACTGGTGGGCCGCGTTGTTCACAAGTACCTCGATCCCACCAAAGGCAGCCACCACCTGTTCCACCATCGCGTCGCAGTGGGCGCGGTCGCCGATGTCGCCGGGCAGAAGCAGGCATTTGCGCCCCGCCTGTTCGATCAGGCGGGCGGTTTCCTGCGCGTCCTCCCCCTCGTCGAGGTAGGAAATCGCCACATCCGCCCCCTCGCGGGCGAAGGCGATGGCCACGGCGCGGCCGATGCCGCTGTCGCCCCCCGTGATCAGCGCGGCCATGCCGTGAAGCCGCCCCGCCCCGCGATAGCTGTCCTCGCCATGGTCGGGGGTGTCGGGCATGTCCTGCGTGCGGCCGGGATCGGGGCTTTCGGGGGCGTCGGTCATGGCGTGTTCCCTTGCATCGTCGCGGGTCGCGGGGCCAACGGACACCGCCGACGGCTTGTTCCCCGCCTTGACAGGGAACCGCGCAGGCGCATCCAGCTAGCCAGATGGCTAGACAGGTCAGCGCCGATGTGGACGGTTCAGGACGCCAAGAACAAATTCAGCGCCGTGGTCGAAGCGGCCCTGTCCGGCACACCGCAACAGGTGACGCGGCGGGGCAAGCCCGCGGTCGTGGTGCTGTCGGCAGAGGATTACCAGCGCCTTCTGGCCGGTGCCGTCAGCGCGCGGGAAAGCTTTGCCGATCACCTGTTGTCCTTTCCCGGTGCGGACCTGCCCTGCGCGAAGGCCGCGCCGCGTGACGTGACGCTCTGATGTATCTGCTCGACACCAACGCGCTCTCGGCCCTGCGCCGCCCCGACCGCGCGCCGCAGGTCGCCGCATGGCTGCGCGGCAAGGCCGAGAGCGACCTTTACCTCAGCGTCGTCACCTTGGGAGAGGTCGAGCGCGTCATCGCGGAACAGGACAGGATCGACACCGCCTTTGCCCGCGACCTGCGGGCATGGCTCGACCGGACGGTCCTTCTCTTTTCCGACCGACTTCTGCCCTTCGGTGCGGACGAGGCCCGCATCTGGGGCCGGCTTTCGGCGAAGATCGGGCATAGCGGGGCCGACCTGATGATCGCGGCCACCGCCCTGCATCACGGGGCGGTGGTCGTCACGGGCAATGTGGACGATTTCGCCCCGACCGGCGTCAGGGTCGAAAACCCCTTCTAGCCCTCGATCCGCGGCCAGTAGCGCAATTCGGCGCAGGCCTTCAGGAAGGGGGCGACATCCGCCGCGTCCTGCAGCAGGAACATGCCCGCGTCGCGCCCTTCGACCCCGACGCTGGCGAAAAGCGCGGCGGCGGGCGGCGTCATCGCCACCATCTTCCCGTGCGCCATCGCGTCGGCGGCAAAGCCGCGCGCGGCATGGAGCGCGGTCAGCTGCGTCACCCCCGTCTCGGTCGCCAGCACCGCCACCGCATCGAACAGCGCCGAAGGCGCGGCCTCGGTCTGGAACATCGCCTTGTGGCGCACGCCCCCCGCCGTGACGATGCCGGCAATGCGCGGCGCGATGATCGCGGGGATCGCGCCTCCGGCCATCACGCCGGACAGAAGCGCGTCCAGAAGCGCATCCTCCACCCCGTCGGTCGCCAGTATCCCCAGCTTGCGCCCGCGGAAGGTGATCTTCTGCCCCTTCAGGATCGACAGCGCGTCCGAGGGCGGCAGATCGACCGGATCGACGACGGGGATCGCGGGTTCGGGCGACTCTTCCACCCCCAGCCCGTCGGCCACGCGGGCGGCAAGGCCCGTGTCGATATTGGGCAGGTGCGACAGCATCCGCAGGCGGATCGCCTCCACCTCCACCCGCCCCAGTTCGAAGACCAGCGCGTCGGCGATGTGGGCCTGCTCCACCGGCGTCTGGCTGCGGTAGAACTGGCGGGCCTGCGAATAGTGGTCGGCAAAGCTTTCGGGCCGGATGCGGCGCTTGGGGCCCGCCACCTCTGCCGGAAAGGACCGGAAGCCCGCTTCGGCATCGGCGCGCGGCCCGCCGGGCGACCAGCTGTTGGGTTCGTAATTCGCCCGCCCCCGCGGCCCGCGCCGCTGCATGTGCCCGTCCTGCAAGAAGTTGTGCACAGGGCAGCGCGGCGCGTTGATCGGAAGCTGGGTGAAGTTCGGGCTGCCCAGCCGCTTCAGCTGCGTGTCGAGATAGCTGAAATTCCGCCCCTGCAGCAGGGGATCGTCGGTGAAGTCGATCCCCGGCACCACGTTCTGCGTGCAGAAGGCGACCTGTTCGGTTTCGTTGAAATGGTTGTCAGGCATCCGGTCCAGCACCAGCCGCCCGACCATCCGCAGCGGCACCTCCTCTTCGGGGATGATCTTGGTGGGGTCGAGGATGTCGAAGGCGAAGCCATCGGCGAATTCGTCGTCGAAGAGTTGCAGCCCCATCTCCCATTCCGGCGGATCGCCCGCCACCGTGATGGCATCCCACAGGTCGCGGCGGTGGAAATCGGGATCCGCGCCGTTGATCTTCAGCGCCTCGTCCCACAGCACCGACTGCGTGCCGAGTTTCGGGCGCCAGTGGAACTTGCAATAGGTCGATGCCCCTTCGGCATTGACCAGCCGGAAGGTATGGACCCCGAACCCTTCCATGAAGCGGAAGCTGCGCGGGATGGTGCGGTCGGACATGATCCACATGACCATGTGCATCGACTCCGGCATCAGGCCGATGAAATCCCAGAAGTTGTCATGCGCCGATTGCGCCTGCGGAAAGGCGCGGTCGGGTTCGGCCTTGGCGGCATGGACGACGTCGGGAAACTTGATCGGGTCCTGGATGAAGAAGACGGGGATGTTGTTGCCGACAAGGTCCCAGTTGCCGTCCTGCGTATAGAACTTCGTGGCGAAGCCCCGCACGTCGCGGGCAAGGTCCATGCTGCCCCTGTTGCCCAGAACGGTGGAAAAGCGGGTGAAGGTGGGGGTGCGCTGGCCCGCCTTCTGGAACGGATCGGCGCGGGTGATGTCGGACAGGCTTTCGTAACATTCGAAAAAGCCGTGTGCCCCGTAGCCGCGGGCATGGACGACCCGTTCGGGGATGCGTTCATGGTCGAAATGGAACATCTTCTCGCGGAAGGCGAAATCCTCCAGCAGCGCGGGGCCGCGGGTGCCGGCGCGCAGTGTGTTCTGGTTGTCGCCGACGGGGATGCCCTGCGCGGTGGTCAGGCGCGGGCCTGCCGCATCGGGGGGCTGGTGCGTCTCGCCGCCCTGACCGATGCGGGCGGGGCGGTCCACGATGTCCTTGCCCGATGTGCTGTCGGATGTCGGGCGGTTGCGCCCCTCGGTCTGGTCGGTCATGGCGTGGTTCCTTCCTGCTGGTCCTGTGCCGCGGGCGCGTGGCGCGCGATCCGGCGGCCGAAGTGGGCCCCCTCTCTGATGCAGGGGAAAGCCGCGCGGCGGGCCGCGGGTTCCGCCGACCTGCCGGCGACGGGCGCGACCACCATCCCCTTTCTCCAAAGATGCTGCGGGGGGTACGGCGGGGTGCACCCCCCGCTTGCGACGGCAATCGCAGGGGGGATGACAGCCGGAACTGGCATGCTAGCATGGCACGACCGAGAGGAGTTGCCATGCCCCGCATCACCGCGCTTCGTGCCTTCGACATCCGCTTTCCCACCTCGCGCGCGCTGGACGGGTCGGATGCGATGAACACCGCCCCCGATTACTCGGCGGCCTATTGCATCCTCGAAACGGCGGGCGGCATCGAAGGGCATGGCCTGACCTTCACCATCGGGCGCGGCAACCAGATCGTCACGGCGGCGATCGAGGCGCTTTCCCCTCTGATCGTCGGGCAGGACACCGACGACCTCTTCGCCGATATGGGCGCGATGTGGCGGCGGCTGACGGGGGACAGCCAGTTGCGCTGGCTGGGGCCGGACAAGGGCGTGATCCACCTTGCCACCGCCGCCGTCGTCAACGCCGTCTGGGACCTGTGGGGCAAGGCGGCGGGCAGGCCCGTCTGGCGCCTGCTGACCGACATGACGCCGTCCGACACCGTGGCGCTGGCGGACTGGCGCTATCTGGCCGATGCGCTCGATCCGGCCGAGGCGCGCGAACGGCTGGAGGAAAAGCGCGCGGGCCGCGCCGCGCGCATCGCCGAGATGCGGGCACGGGGCTTTCCCGCCTATACCACCAGCGCGGGCTGGCTGGGCTATTCCGATGACCGGATGCGCGCCCTCTGCCGCGAGGCGATCGCGCAGGGCTGGACGCATTTCAAGATGAAGGTGGGCGGCAACCTTGCCGATGACCTGCGCCGCGCGCGGATCATCCGCGAAGAGATCGGGACCCACCGCCGCCTGATGATGGATGCCAATCAGGTCTGGGGCGTGGATCAGGCCATCGAGAACATGGCCGAACTTTCCGCCTTTGACCCGTGGTTCATCGAGGAACCGACCAGCCCCGACGACATCCTCGGCCATGCCGCCATCGCCCGCGCCGTGGCGCCGGTCAGGGTGGCGACCGGCGAGCATTGCCAGAACGCGGTGATGTTCAAGCAATTCCTGCAGACGGGGGGTCTGTCCATCCTGCAACTGGACAGCGCCCGCCTTGGCGGCGTGAACGAGATCGTGGGCGTCTTCCTGCTGGCCGAGAAATTCGGCGTGCCCGTCTGCCCCCATGCGGGGGGCGTGGGCCTGTGCGAATATGTCCAGCACCTGTCGATCTTCGACTATGTCGCCGTCTCGGCCGATCTGACCGACCGCGTGCTGGAATATGTGGACCACCTGCACGAGCATTTCGAAACGCCCGTGCGGATCAGGGCGGGGCATTACCTGCCCCCCGAAGAACCGGGCTATTCCATCACCATGAAGGCGGCCAGCCTGATGGCCCACCGCTTCCCCGACGGCCCCGTCTGGCGGCAGGGCTGACGGGGCCGCGTCAGCCCCGCCCGTCGCGGGGCAGTCGGTCCTCGAGCCATTTCATCGCCACCATCACGACCAGCGCAAGGCCCGTCGCCGCCCCCGCCAGAAGCCACAGGCCCAGCCCGCAGGACAGCCCCACGGCGGCGGCCAGCCACAGGCCCGCGCCGGTGGTCAGCCCCCGCACCTGCCCGTTGTGGAAGATGATCATCCCCGCCGCCAGAAAGGCCACGCCGCCCGTCACCGCCTCGACGATCCGCAGCGGATCGACGCGCACCAGATCGCCGCGCGCGCCTGCCACGATTATCAAGGTGACAATGGTGTAAAGGCAGGCCGCCAACCCGACGAGGCTGTGCGTCCGCAGCCCCGCCGCCTGCCCCTTTGACTCGCGTTCCAGCCCGATCAGCGCGCACAGGCACAGCGCCCCGCCCAGTCGCAGCAGAAGGACGCGCCAGTCAAAGGGAATCGTCCCTGTCACCTCGATCCAGAACCAGTCCATCCGCCGCCCCGTGCCTTGCTGTCGCGCCAACCGATCGCGCGGGACGGGGTTCCGCCGCGAAAACAGGCGGAATTCCACCAATGCGCGCAAAACTCTCAATCCCGCTTTTGGATCGCCTTGAGGTTGCACCCGAAGGGTGACAGCCTTTCTGTCGCGCGGCAAAGGATCGCACGGAAACCGGCCCGAAGGGATGTTCCGGAAGATGGATGACAAGCGGCGGTTTTCCGTCCCTTCCGAACCCGCGCGGGGGGCAGCGGGCGACGGGACGGATGCGCCTTTCCTTGCCAGCCGCGCGATCCGTGTCACGGGTCTGGCGCTCTTGTCGATGCTGGCGCTGATGTCGGTCATCCTCGTGGCCGAACAATACGGTGCCGAACGCGGCAAGGCCGCCGTCGAGGCGCATCGCGCCGCCCATGTCGTGGCCACGCAATTCGGCTGGATCTTCGATTCCGGCGCGAGGGCGCTTGGCCGGATCGAAGAGCGGCTCTATCCCGTCGGCGGCGCGCCACCTGCGCCGGATGCGGGGGCGCAGGAGGGCGGATCGCTGGCGCAGGCCGTGCGCGACGCCCCGCCGGGGATGCATTTCTCGGTCTACGATGCCGCGGGCCGGATGACCTATTCCTCCTTGCCCGACGCGCCCGCGATTTCGGTCGCGGACCGGCCCTATTTCGCGGCGCTGCGTGCAGGGCGGGAAACCGTGGTCAGCCCGATGCTGACCGAACGGCAATCGGGCGAGCAGGTCTTCATCCTTGGCCGCAGGCTGGATGACGGCGCGCGTTTCGCGGGCATTGCCACCTTTGCCATTCCCGTGCGGCGTCTGGTCGAGCTTTCCGCGGCGATCGGGTTCGAGGGCTCCTCCTCTGTCAGCCTTGTCGGGATGGACGGGATGCTGATCGCCCGCTCGCCCCCGATCGCGCCGATGGACCTTTCGGGCAGCACGTTGTTCGAAAAGCTGCGCGAAGCCCCCGACGGCCATTACGAGACGATCTCTCCGGCCGACGGGGTGCGGCGGGTCGTGGGGTTCTGGACGCTCGAGAACTGGCCCGTGGTCGCCATCACAGGGCTGGACTGGAACGCCGCGATGCAGGGCTTCTGGCGCAGCATCGCCACGGCCTTCCTGCTGGCGGTGCCCCTGCTGTTCGGCATGGGCTGGCTGATCCACGATCTGGTGCGCCTGATGCGGCTGGACGAACGCCGCCAGAGGGAACTGACCCTCGCCAGCGACCGGTCGAACTACCTGCTGCGCGAAATCCACCACCGCGTGAAGAACAACCTGCAGACCGTCATCTCGCTGATCCGGCTGGAACAGTTGCCGGCCGAGGTGAAGGCCCGCCTTCTGGGCCGGATCGGCGCGATGGTGTCGGTGCACGAGGCGATGTACCGGACCGATCAGTTCGAGGAGATCTGCATCCGCCCCTATCTGGAGCAGCTCGTAGCCGATGTCGCCAAGGGCTTCGGCGCGCCGGTCGAAGTCCGCTTCGACATCGCCGAGGTCCGCATCGCGGGGGCACGGGCGATGCTTCTGGGCCTTCTGGCGAACGAGCTTGTCTCGAACGCCTTCAAGCACGCCTTCGCCCCCCGCGGCGGGGGGCGGCTGGATGTCTCGGTCACGGTGCTGGAGGGCGGGATGCTGCGCCTGTGCGTGGCCGACGACGGGCCGGGTTATGGCGCGGACGCGGGCAGCCAGATGGGCAGCCGCCTGATCGAGGCCTTTGCCGAGCAGCTTGGCGGCACGGTCAGGATCGAAAGCGCGGGCCGCACGGTCGCCGTCTTCGACTTCCCGCGCGATTACGGCCCCGTGGACGACCCGCCCGCCCCGCCGCGCGCCGCCCAGTTCGGATCGGTCGCGGGGGCAAGGTCGAGAAAGGCGATCCGGCCTTCCAGATAGGCACGGTCCAGAAGCCGGACATAGGGGCGCTGCACCTCGATCCGGCCCTCGCGCACCAGCTTGCCCATCAGGCGGTTGACATAGATGCCGGTCATGCCCGTCGCCTCGCCGATCTCTTGCTGGCTCATGGGCAGGGGAAAGCGGTTGCCATCCCCGACCCCTTCGACCGCCAGCCGCGCGCGCAGGTCCAGAAGCAGGTGGATCAGCCGGTCCTCGGCAATGGCGCGGTCGAACAGCACCGCGCGGTTCTGCGCCAGCGCCAGTTCGGCATGGGCTTCGGCCAGAAGCAGCGGAAAGATGCGCGGGGTCGAACGCGACAGCGCCGCCAGCGCCGCGCGCGGCACGGCATGCAGCAACCCGTCGGTCAGGGTGACCACGTCGTGGGGCTGTTCTGCCAGCGACAGTTCGGTAAGCCCGATGATCTCGCCCGGCAGGTAGAGGCGCAGGATGGGCGCGCGCGACGGCTGGGCCACGCCGCGTGCCGCCGCCCAGCCGTGCTGGACCAGCCAGATGGCATCGGGCACCGCGCCGCGCCGCACGATGCTTTCATGCCGCGCCACCGTCTGCGGGCGGCCCAAGGGAAAGGCAAGCCGGCGCAGGTCACCATCGCCGAGGGGGGAGTTGGGAAATCTTCTCAAGGCGTCGGCCTTTGCGTGGCGGCCTTTTTGGGGGCGGCGGAGGGCGGGACGGAGCGTCATGGACGGGGGTTTCCCCAGAACCGGAGGCAGGGCCGATTGTTCCAACGATTTTTCCCTGTCCGCCTGTATCCGCCTGTCCCGCCGCCGGGTCCCTGCGCGGGCGGCAGGTGTTTGCCGCCGCCTAAACCAGCGCAAGGCGCGGGCCATTCGGGGGCAAGGGGGCAGGAACGCGCGGCGGAAAGGGGGCGTTGTTCGGCCGTGCAGGGGTGGCGTGCGCCGCCCCCGCCTTCACGCAAGGCACGGGATGGAGGAGCCACCATGGCGAACGAACACGAACGCGACACGCAGGGCGAGCGGGGTCAGGGCGAGCGGGGTCAGGGCGAACGCTGGCAAGGCGAACGCGGCGGCCGTCAGGATTGGCAGGGCCAGCAGGGCGGCGGTCAGCCGCCTTACCGGCAGGACCGGACTGCGGGCCAGAGCGGGGGCCAGAGCGGCGGACAGAGCTGGGGTCAGAGCGGCTATGGCCAGTCGATGCAGCCGGGCCAGCCGGGCGGTCAGGGATTTGGCGCACAGGGCGGTTACGGATCGGCCGGCATGGGCAGCCAGTACGGCACCTCGGGCGCCTACGGGCAGGGAACGGGCGGCGGCATGATGTCGGGCGGCAGCGGCGGTCAGTCGGGCCATGGCCGGCCGGATTACGGACCGCAGGGCTATGGCGTCCAATCGCACCCCGGCTACGGGATGGGCGGGCCGCAGAACGGCCAGCAGAACTGGGGCCAGCATCAGGGCGGCGGCTACGGTCAGGGCGACATGGGCGGCGCGACCGGCTTTGCCGGATCGGGCGGCAACTTTGGCCAAGGCGGCGGTCAGGGCTTTGGCGGCGGCTATACGGGTGGCGGCTCGTCCGGCATGGGCGGTCAGGACATGTCTGGCGTGGGCTCGTTCGGATCGCCCTCCGGCGGCGAATGGGGCCAGCGCGAATGGGGCCATTCGGGTGGGGGCCAGTCGGGCAGCCAATCCGGCGGTCGCCATCACGATCCGAATTACCATTCGTGGCGCGAACGGCAGAACCGCCAGTTCGACGAGGACTGGGAGGCCTACAATCAGGAACGCCAGCGCTCTTTCGATGATGAATTCGACTCGTGGCGCAAGCGGCGCAACGCGGCCAGCGGAGAGGGGGCCGGAAGCGCGGCGAAATCCGGTGGATCGGGCAGCACGCAGGCCAGCGGCGGATCGGGTGGCGCTTCCTCGGCTTCGGCAAGGGACAAGCCCTGAGGCGCGGACGAGGCGCGGTGCGGCGGCCAGAAGCGACAGCCGCGCCTGCCAGATGAAACAGGCCGTGCCCCTGATCGGGCACGGTTCGCCTATGGGATCAACATCTAGCGGAAAGTCGCCTTTGCGCCACATCATCCGGAAAAACGGCCGCGCGCTTGCCCTGTAACAAAGCGGTGACGGACCCGTCGGGCGGAACGCGTGTTGTGCGGCCACAAAAGCAACAGGCAAGCCGAGGTCCGTCATGCATGTGCAGATCTATCCGCCGTCCCGCGCCATCGACCCGCAGGAAGAGGTCGAGGACAATCTTCGCACTGCCTATCGCACCCCTCCCCCCCGCGCCTTGCCCGTGCGGCTGGAAGAACTGGTGGACAGGCTGCGCGCCCGCGACACAGCCCCCCTTGCCAGCCGCCGCAGCACGGGCCGGCAGCGCCGCTAGCGCGCGGCCCGCCGCGGGATGGCCGCCGCCATCGGCCCCGCCGCATCCGGCAGGGGCAGGGGCGATCAGGGGCAGGGGCGATGCCCCGCCACCGCGCGGGCGTCATGCGGAAAACCCCGGCAGATCGCTCTGCCGGGGTCTGTGCTTTGCTCCGGAAAAGGCAGGGCGCCCTGTCAGCAGGGACCGGTGAAGGTCGTTCCGTCGGAGCGGCGATAGATGCACTGGCCCCGTTCGTTGCGCCCGATCAGCGATCCCGCCGCCGCGCCCGCGATCCCGCCGATGATGGCGCCCTCGATGCGGTCGTCGTCATCGGCCACCACCGAGCCGAGCGCCGCGCCCGCCGCCGCGCCGGCCAGCGTGTTCTGCTGCGGCGTGGTCTGGCAACCCGCGAGAAGCGCCGCGACGGGCAGGATCAGGAAGATGGATTTCATGGATAGCTCCCGTTGTTCGGTCTGTTGCGGATCAATCCGCGAACGGGCCCTGCGGTTCCGGTCACGGCCGACGCGGGTGGCCGTCATGACCGGAACGGGCGGGGGGCTGCCTAGAACGGCGGCCCTCTCCGCACCGCGCGGGCGATCATCGCGACGATGAACAGGATGATGAAGACGACGAACAGGACCTGCGCGATCCCTGCGGATGTCCCCGCGATCCCGCCGAATCCCAGAACGCCGGCAATCAGCGCGATCACGAGGAATGCCAAAGCCCATCCAAGCATGTCGGTCTCTCCTTTCGGCTGTGGGTCCGCGTGGCTGGCCGATGCCAGCACGGGGTGGAAACGCCCCGCTCCGGCGCGGGTTCCCGCGCCCTGCCCCTCCGTCCCCGCCGTGAAAGGGGCGGAACATTCGCCCCGAGGGGTGCGTTTGCCCCCCGACATGGAAAGCCGACATGGACAGCCGTCATCGACAGCCGTCCGCCCCGCCGCAAGGCAGAGGGGCCTGCCGCAAGGCAAACGCGGAGGAACCGGATGCACAGCCTTTTCTACATCATCGGCGTCGTCGTCGTGGCGCTGGTCATTATCAACCTGATCACCTGAGGGAGAGCATCATGCCGACGAAGCAAAGCGGAACCGACCAGACCGGAACCGACCAGACCGGAACGGGCCAGACCGGAACGGGCCAGAACGAGACACCGAGCCTCGGCGATACCGCGCAGCGCGCCGCCGAACAGCTGAAGGAAACGGGGCGCGACGCGCTGCATGGCGCGAAATCGGTGGTGGACGGCGCCGTGTCCGACCTGAAGGCCGCCTCTGCGGCCAAGGCCGAAGAGATGCGCGGCATGGTCGCCGACGAGGGGCAGCGCATGGCGCAGAGCCTGCGCGATGCCGCCCAGCAGGGCGGCGGCGGGGTGCAGGCGCGTGTGCTGGATTCGGTGGCCAGCGGCGTTTCCGCCGTGTCCGACCAACTGGCGCGGCATGACTTGCGCCATCTGATGGATGACGCCGTAGCCTTCGCGCGGCGCAATCCCGCGATCTTTGTCGCGGGCGCGGCGCTGGCGGGGCTGGTGCTGGCACGGCTGGCCGCGCAGGCCGGCGGGCACGCGCATGCCCACGCGGACGGGGGCCCGCAGGCGGGTGACATGGGCGCGGGCCGCCCATCCGGCGGGATGGGGCCGGGCGGAATCGCATCGGGCGGCGGCGGCATGATGGATGACCCCACGGCCCGCGGCCCGTCGATCGGGGGCCATCCCTGACATGA